>JAUYSB010000133.1 GCA_030696525.1 Hydrogenophaga sp.
GGCAGGACAGCGCGACCATGACCAGCCGCCCCATGACCGAGCTGATGCCGGGCGAGCACACCGCCGCCTGGCTGTCGGAACAGCAGGACAGACTGGCGGGCTTCCTGGCCCGGCCCAACGCGCGCCACGAATTCACGTCCACCACCGAAATGCGCCACGCGGACGGGCACCTGGTCACGCTGGAATCGGTGGCGCATTTCCTGCGGGACGAATCCGGCCAGCCCCTGCTGATGGGCGTGAGCCGCGACGTGACCGAGCGCGAACAGGCCGACCGCAACATCAAACAGCTGGCCTTCTTCGATGTGCTGACGGGCCTGCCCAACCGCAGCCTGCTGCACGACCGGCTGGACCAGGCCATCGCGGCCAGCGCCCGCAACCGCCACTCGGGCGCGGTGCTGTTCGTCGATCTGGACCACTTCAAGACCCTCAACGACACCCGAGGCCATGGCGTCGGCGACCGCCTGCTGCAGCAGGCCGCCGAGCGGCTGCGCCAGTGCGTTCGTGCCACCGACACCGTGGCGCGCCTGGGCGGTGACGAATTCGTGCTGCTGCTGGGCGAACTGCCTTCAGATCCGGTGAGCGCAGCGTCCGACGTGCGCGCCACCGGCGAAAAAATCCTGAGTGCCTTTCGCCAGGATTTCCAGATCCAGGCGCAGGACTACCGCATGACCGCCAGCATCGGCGTGTGCCTGTTTCAGGGCGATGCCGACGACCGTGAGGAACTGCTCAAGCGGGCCGACCTGGCGATGTACCGGGCCAAGGCCGCCGGCAGGGACGCCCTGGCGTTTTTCGATCCGGACATGCAGCGGGTGGTGTCGGCCCGGGCCGCGCTGGAAGCCGACATGCGCAAAGGCCTGGAGCGCGGTCAGTTTGCGCTGCACCTGCAGCCGCAGGTGGACGGCGCCGGCCGCGTTTTCGGCGCCGAGGCGCTGCTGCGCTGGCAGCACCCGGAGCGTGGCGCGGTGTCGCCTGTCGAATTCATTGCGCTGGCCGAGGACTGCGGCTTCATCCTCGCGCTGGGCCAGTGGGTGCTCGAAGAAGCTGGCGCGCTGCTGGTGGCGTGGGCGGCACAGCCCGATCTGGCGGGCATCGATCTCGCGGTCAACGTCAGCCCGCGGCAGTTCCGCAACGCGGGCTTTGTGCAGCAGGTCAGCGACATGCTGGCGCGCACCCAGGCGCCCGCACAGCGGCTCAAACTGGAGCTGACCGAAAGTGTGCTGGTCGACGATGTCGATGACGTGGTGACCAAGATCACCGCGCTGAACCGCCTGGGCGTGCGGTTTTCGCTCGACGATTTCGGCACCGGCTACTCCTCGCTCGCCTACCTCAAGCGGCTGCCGCTGAGCCAGCTCAAGATCGACCAGACCTTTGTGCGCGACCTGATGCACGACCCCAGCGATGCGCTGATCGTGCGCACCATCCTGTCGCTGGGCCAGAGCATGGGCCTGCAGGTGATCGCCGAAGGCGTGGAAACCCAGGCGCAGCGCGACTTTCTGGAGCGCCACGGCTGCAACGCCTTTCAGGGCTACCTGTTCGCGCGGCCCATGCCGGTGGCAGCGTGGGCGCCGTGGATCAGGCTTCCGCCACCTCGAAACTCGTCGTGATCTCGGCCGTCTTGCCCAGCATGATGCTGGCCGAGCAGTATTTCTCGTGGCTCATGGCGATGGCGCGTTCCACCGCCGTGGCGGGGATGCCCTTGCCGGTCACGGTGAAATGCATGTTGATCTTGGTGAACACCTTGGGCTCGGTGGCGGCGCGTTCGCTGCTGAGCTGCACGCTGCAGCCGCGCACGTCGTGGCGGCCGCGCTTGAGGATCAGCACCACGTCGTAGGCGGTGCAGCCGCCGGTGCCCGCCAGCAGCAGCTCCATGGGGCGGGCGGCCAGGTTGGCGCCGCCGTTGTCGGGCTTGGCCGCGTCGGGGGCGCCGTCCATGTTGATGATGTGGCCGGTGCCGGTCTCGGCCACAAAACCCATGTGCGAACGGGTGCCGCTGTGGCCGGTCCAGGTGACGGTGCAGTCCATTGGGGAGGGTCCTCTAAAATATTCGGGTAAACCCGCAAATTTCTGTTGCGACGCAACATTATTTCGATATACTGGCGGCATTGTATGCAAGGCTCCGGTGGCTACCGAACCAAGCACACACCTGCTGTGACCCAGCAGACTTCAGTTGTCTCCTCTGCCCTCAACGGGGTGGATTCAAACCCGGACCGCAATGTCCGGGTTTTTTTTCGCCTGTGCGCGGGTGAAGGCGCCGCCCGGGGCCCTGATCAGGCTGTTTCGTATGATGGCGGGTTGCCCCGCTGCCCGAAACCGCCTGCCATGCCCGCCAAGAAAACCCCCGCCACCAGCCCCGGCACCTCCCTCACCCCGGCCGACTACCTGAAAAGGATTCTGAACGCCAAGGTCTACGACGTGGCGAAGGAATCGGCGCTGGAACCGGCCAAAAACCTGAGCCGGCGCCTGCACAACAAGGTGCTGCTCAAGCGCGAGGACCAGCAGCCGGTGTTCAGTTTCAAGCTGCGCGGCGCCTACAACAAGATGGCCCACCTGGCGCCCGAGCAGCTCAAGCGCGGCGTCATCTGCGCTTCGGCCGGCAACCACGCCCAGGGTGTGGCGCTGAGCGCCCACAAAATGGGCGTGCGCGCGGTCATCGTCATGCCCACCACCACGCCCCAGGTCAAGGTCGATGCGGTCAAAGCCCTGGGAGGCGAGGTCGTGCTGTTCGGCGACAGCTACTCCGACGCCTACGGCCATTCGGTCAAGCTGGAGAAGCAGGAGGGCCTGACCTTCGTCCACCCCTTTGACGACCCGGACGTGATCGCCGGCCAGGGCACGGTGGCCATGGAAATCCTGCGCCAGCACCAGGGCCCGCTGGACGCGGTGTTTGTGGCCATCGGCGGCGGTGGCCTGATCAGCGGCGTGGCCAACTACATCAAGGCGGTGCGCCCCGAGGTCAAGGTCATCGGCGTGCAGATGAACGACTCGGACGCGATGATGCAGTCGGTGGAAGCTGGCCAGCGCGTGACCCTGCCCGACGTCGGCCTGTTCTCCGACGGCACGGCCGTCAAGCTGGTAGGAGAAGAAACCTTCCGCGTGGCGCGCGAACTGGTGGACGAGTTTGTGACGGTGGACACCGACGCCGTGTGCGCCGCCATCAAGGACATCTTTGTGGACACGCGCAGCATCGTCGAGCCTTCGGGGGCGCTGGCGGTGGCGGCCATCAAGCAGTACGTGGCCACCCACAAGACCAAGGGCCAGACCTTTGCCGCCATCCTGTGTGGCGCCAACATGAACTTCGACCGCCTGCGCTTCGTGGCCGAACGCGCCGAGGTGGGCGAGGAACGCGAAGCGCTGTTTGCCGTCACCATCCCCGAGGAGCGCGGCAGCTTCCGCCGTTTTTGCGAGCTGATCGGCACCCTGCCCGGCGGGCCGCGCAACGTCACCGAGTTCAACTACCGCATCAGCGACAGCCAGCAGGCCCATGTGTTTGTGGGCCTGACCACCCACGCCAAGGGCGAAAGCACCAAAATCGCGGCCAACTTTGGCAAACACGGTTTTGCCACGCTGGACCTGACCCACGACGAGCTGGCCAAGGAGCACGTGCGCCACATGGTGGGCGGCCATTCGCCGCTGGCGCAGGACGAACGCCTGCTGCGTTTCGTGTTCCCGGAGCGCCCGGGCGCCTTGTTGAAATTCCTGAGCCTGATGCGCCCAGGCTGGAACATCAGCCTGTTCCACTACCGCAACCAGGGCGCCGACTACGGCCGCATCCTGGTGGGCCTGCAGGTGCCGGCCACGGACGACAAGGCCTTTGCCAAATTTCTCGACACGCTGGGCTACCCCTATGTGGAGGAAACCCTGAACCCGGTGTACCGGCTCTTCCTCAGGGCCTGATCAGGGCAGGCAAGGCACGCGGTGCCGTCGCAGCGCTGGCCGTGTTGGCTGCGGTCGCCGGCAGCTCCAGTGTCACCCGCCCACCATCGCCGCCCACCTCGGCCTGGCGCGGCCCCAGCGCCAGCAAGCGCACGCCGTCGCTGAGTTCGGCGCCCACGCGGTAGGGTTTGGCCGGCTGGCCATCCACCGATATCAGCGCCGCGCCCTGGCCCTGGCGCGCTGCCACCACGCCCAGCAGGCGGAAGCGGCTGGCCAGCCCGGGCGCTGCGGCGGGCGCTGCTGCCGTGGCCGCGCGCGCCCCCAAGGCCGAGGCCACACGGCCGCTGTCGATGGTCAGCACCGGCGCGGGCGGTACTGGCAGCACCTGGGCCGGCGCCTCGCCCCACCAGCGCAAGCCCCAATAGCCGGCCGACAAGGCCAGCGCCCCCCACACCAGGGCGGCGGCCAGCACCGGCGGCCAGCGTCGGGTGCCCGGCAAGGCGGCAGTGGGGGTGGTCGAGAAGCGTCGCGCTGCGTTCATAGACGCCGATTATCATTGACCGCAACCCTGTGCCGCCGCCCGCGCGGCACACCGTCCGACACCTGATGCCCCGGGAGACCCCGCTTGAACGCCACGACCCTCCGCTTCCATGCCACCACCTTGCGCCGACCACGGGGTTTCACCCTGATCGAACTGATGGTGGTCCTGGTGATCATCGGTGTGCTGGCCGCGCTCATCGTGCCCAACGTGCTCGACCGCACCGACGACGCGCGTGGCACGGCCGCCCGCACCGACGTCAACAACCTGATGCAGGCGCTCAAACTCTACAAACTCGACAACCAGCGCTTCCCCAGCACCGAGCAGGGCCTGAACGCCCTCACCGCCCGGCCCACGGCCGCGCCGGTGCCGCCCAACTGGCGCCGTTACCTCGACAAGCTGCCCAGCGACCCCTGGGGCCGCCCCTACCAGTACCTGAACCCCGGCCTGCACGCCGAGGTGGACGTGCTCTCGCTGGGTGCCGACGGCCAACCCGGCGGCGAGGGCAAAGATGCCGACATCGGCAGCTGGCAATGACGCCATGAAACCCAGGGTGCAGGGCTTCACGTTGCTGGAGCTGATGGTGGTGGTCGCCCTGGCCGCCATGCTGGCGGCGGGCCTGAGTTTCAGCCTGCGCGACGGCAGCGCTCAACAACTCGAACGCGAAGCGCTGCGCCTGTCCAGCCTGCTGGACGCCGCCCGTGCGCAGGCCCGCACCAGCGGCACGCCCATCGTCTGGCGCGTCACGCCACAGGGCTTCGAGTTCCTGGGCGCCAGCCCCCGGCGCGACGCCAGCGAATCGCTGACAGAACCGCGCGCCTGGCTGGTGCCCGGCACGCAGGCCCGCGTGACCGAGCCCGCCAACACGCCGGTGCTGGTGCTGGGCCCCGAACCCTTGAACGAGCCGCAGCGGCTGCTGCTCACGCTGGATGGCCGCCAGCTGGCGCTGGCCAGCAACGGCCTGCGCGCGTTTGCGCCGGCCGGTGGCGTGGCCGCGCCCTGAACCCGATGCACACACGTCAGCACCGGGGCTTCACGCTGATCGAAATCATGGTGGCGCTGGCCATCGTCGCGCTCACGCTGGGTGCTGGCATCAAGGCCGCCGCCTCGCTGACCCAGCAGGACCAGCGCCAGAGCGACCAGTGGCTGGCCCAGCTGTGCGCCGAAAACGAACTCGCGCGCTTGCGCCTGTCCACCCAATGGCCCGGCATCGGCGAATCGGAAAACAGCTGCGAACAAGGCGGCCGGGCGCTGCGCGTGCGGCTGGCGGTTCAGGCCACGCCCAACCCCAACTTCCGCCGCATCGAAGCGCGGGTGGACGACGCCGCTGCGGGCGATGGCGTGACCTTGCTGAGCCTGTCCACGGTGCTGGGGCGCTACTGATGTCACGCTCGCGCGGTTTCACCCTGGTCGAACTGCTGGTTGCCATTGCCGTCATGGCCGTGCTCAGCCTGATGAGCTGGCGCGCCATCGACGGCATGGGCCGCACCCAGGCCCACACCCGCGAGCGCGCCGACGCCCAGGCCGAGATACAGGGCGCGTTGGGCCAGTGGGTGGCCGATCTGGACGCGGTGTTGCCGCAGACCAACCTGAACGCCATCGACTTCGACGGCCGCGTGTTGCGCCTGGTGCGCCGCGACACCCTGGACACCCCGGTGCATAGCCAGGGCCTGCGCGTGGTGGCCTGGACGCGCCACACCACCTCTGGCCAGTGGGCGCGCTGGCAGTCGCCGCCGCTGCGCGAGCGCGGCGAGCTGCTGGCGGCCTGGCAGCAGGCCACGCAGTGGGCCCAGGCCGCGCGCGACGAAGCCGTTCCTGGCGAGGTCAGGCTGATGCCGGTGGCGGGCTGGGAGCTGTTCTACTACCGGGGCGACGCGTGGACCAACCCCTTGTCGGCCACCGGCACACCCAGCGCCGGCACCGCCACCGATGGCAGCGCCAACCTGCCCGACGGCGTGCGCCTGGTGCTGCAACTGCCCTCCGGCGCGGCGGTGACGGGACGCCTGCAACGCGACTGGGCGCGGCCCCTGATCACGAGGCGCCGTTCATGAGCGCCCACCGCCAACGCGGCGCCGCGCTCTTGCTGGCCATGCTCACCGTGGCCTTGGTGGCCACGCTGAGTGCCGCCGCGCTGTGGCAGCAGTGGCGGGCGCTGGCGGTGGAAAGCGCCGAGCGCCAGCGCGTGCAGGCCAGCTGGATTCTGTCGGGCGCGCTCGACTGGGCACGTCTGATCCTGCGCGAAGACGGCATCAACAACATCAAGGAACCGGCCGACCACCTGGGCGAGCCCTGGGCCCTGCCGCTGGCCGAGGCCCGGCTGTCCAGCTTTCTGGCCGCCGACCGCGACCAGAGCGCCGACAGCACGCTGGAGGCCTTTCTGTCGGGCGACATCACCGACCAACAAGGCCGCCTCAACCTGCACAACCTGGTGACGGTGGCCGACGGCCAGGCGGCGCCGTCCGAGCCCGACCTGGCCGCCTTCACCCGCCTGTTCCAGCAGCTGGGCCTGCCCGAAGCCGAACTGGCGCGGGCACTGCAAAACCTGCTGGCGGCCAAAGACCCCAGCCCCGCCGCCCTGGCACAGCCCGGTGTGCCCCTGCTGCCCGGGCGCTGGTCGCAGGTGGGCTGGCTGGGCTTGTCGCCGCGCAGCGTGGCGGCACTCACGCCGCACGCCACCTGGCTGCCCACACGCACGCCCCTCAACCTCAACACCGCCAGCGCCGAAGCCCTGTACGCGGCCCTGCCCGACACCGACATGGCCCTGACCCGCGCCATGGTGGAGCAGCGCAAAAGCACCCACTTCAGCAGCCGCGACAACCTGCGCCAGCGTTTTCCCAGCGTCAGCGCAGCCGTGTTGCAAGGCGACCATTTCGACACCAAAAGCAGCTTTTTCGAGGTCCGTGGCCGCCTGCGGCTGGACGACACGCTGATCGAGGAGGTGTCGCTGATCGAGCGCAGCAGCGACGGGCAGGGCGGCACGCAGATCACGCCGGTCTGGCGCGAACGGCGCGCCGCGGTGACCCGTCAAACAGGCTCCCTACAATGAGCCCCGAACCGACAGCCGAGAACCACCTGTGCTCCTACTGACCCCCAGCGCCACCCGCGACGCGCCCGGCCCCGCCACCGAGTGGCTGTGGGCGCAAACGGCCGACGGTCAGCGCGCCAGCGCCCACGGTCAGAGCACCGCCGCCGCGTTGCCAACCGACGCCGACACCGTGCTGCTGGTGCCGCCCCAACTGCTGTCGTGGCATTCGGTGGCCGTGCCCAAGGTGGCGGCCTCGCGCCTGCGCGCGGTGCTCGACGGCCTGCTCGAAGACCGGCTGCTGGACGACGCCGGCCAGATGCACTTTGCGCTGGCCCCCGGCGGCAAACCCGGCCAGACGCTGTGGGTGGCGGCCCAGCGCGCCGACTGGCTGCGCGCGGCGCTGGCCACGCTGCGGGCCAACGGGCACGCGGTGTCGCGTGTGGCGCCGCTGATGTGGCCCCAGCCCGAGCTGAACCAGCGCGCCTTCGAACGCAACGGCCAGACCTGGCTGGCCGCCGCCGGCCCGCTGGGTGTGGTCTGCGCGCCCTGGCAGGCCGACACCACACCGGCCACATGGCAGGCCCTGCTGCACAGCGTGGCCGAAGCCGATGCCAAACCGCCCACCTGCCTCAGCGAACCCGTCTGCGCCGCGCAGGCCGAGCTGGCGCAACAAAGCCCGCCCGAGGTGGCCGGCACGGCCGAACACCTGCTGCGCAGCGCCCAGGGCCCCTGGGACCTGGCGCAATTCGAATTCAGCCAGTCGGCCCAGGCGCGGCGCGGCCATTGGCTGCGCGACACCGGCCGCGCCCTGCTGCACAGTCCGGCCTGGCGCCCAGCACGCTGGGGCCTGTTGGGCCTGGTGTTGCTGCAGGTGGCCGCGCTCAACGTCACGGCCTGGCGCAGCCAGCAGGCACTGAAAGACAAGCAGGCGCAGACACGCCAGACCCTGACCCAGACCTTCCCGCAGGTGACCCTGGTGCTGGACGCGCCGGTTCAAATGCGCCGTGCGCTGGCCGACCTGCGCCAGGTCAGCGGCGAAGCCTCGCCGCTCGACCTTGAAGCCCTGCTGCAGGTGCTCGCCGTGGCGTCGCCCCAGTGGGACACGCTGGACTTTGGCCCCGGCCAGGTCACGCTGCAAGGCTTTCGGGCCGCATCCAACGCCGGGCGCGACTGGCAAAGCCAGCTGGAGGCCGCAGGCTGGGCCGTACAACTTGCTGGCGAGCCGCCGGTGCTGACCCTGAAAGCCCGCCCCTGATGGCCTCCCCGTCTTTGAACAAAACCCCGCCGCTGCGCGCTTTTTGGCAAGGTCTGCAGCCGCGCGAGCGCATGGCCTTGGGCCTGGCCGTGGTGGTGCTGACCCTTTATCTGTTGTGGGCCGTGGCACTGGCACCTGCCCTGCGCAGCCTGCGCGCCGCGCCTGAACAGCACCGCGCTGCCGATGCCCAGCTGGCCGAAGTGCGCGCCCTCGCCAGCCAGGCCCAGGCCTTGCAAACCCAGCGCGGGACGCAGGCCCTGTCGCGTGCCGAAGCGGTGCGTGCACTGGAACAGGCCACGCAACAAACGCTGGGCGCGGCCACCCGCGTGAGTGTGGTCGGCAACCGCGCCACCGTGAGCGTGAACGCCGCCGCGCCCGACGCGCTGGCCCGCTGGCTGGCCCAGGCGCGGCTCAACGCGCGCCTGCTGCCGGTGGAAACGCGGCTGCAGCGCAACGGCGAAGGCACGGCACTGCGCTGGACCGGCACCGTGGTGCTGGGCGGCCCGGCGCTGGGCGACAACCCATGAAGGCCGCTCGGCCCACCGTCCGTGCGCCCTGGCGTGCCGCCACGCTGGCCGCGCTGTGCGGGTTGGTGCTGGCCTTGCTGCTGTTTGCACCGGCGCGCTGGCTGGCCATGGCGCTGGACGCGGGCAGCGGTGGCCGCGCCCAACTCGTCAACCCGCGTGGCACGGTCTGGGCCGGCCAGGCCGACCTGCTGCTCACCGGCGGTCCCGGCAGCCGCGACCAGGCCGCCCTGCCCCAGGGCGTGCGCTGGCGCCTGGCGCCCGCCTGGGCCGGTGGCCCGGCGCTGCGGCTGGCACTGCATTTCCCCTGTTGTGCGCCCGAAGGCATCCACAGCCAGTTGCGACCACTGGCCGGTGGCCTGGAATGGACGCTGGCGGCCGGCCAGAGCCGCTGGCCCACGGCCGTGCTGGCGGGCCTGGGCACGCCCTGGAACACGCTGCAGCTCGACGGCGAACTGCGCCTAGACAGCCCCGGCCTGAGCGTGCGCTGGGTGCAAGGCCGCGCCCAGCTCGAAGGCAGCCTGCGCATCGATGCGCTCGACGTGAGCTCGCGCCTGTCCACCCTGGCACCACTGGGCAGCTACCGGCTGACGCTGGCCGCGCCCACCGGCGAGGACATGCGCCTGGGTTTGAACACGCTCGGCGGCGCGCTGCTGCTCAGCGGCGAAGGCCAGTGGGTGGGTGGACGGCTGCGCTTCAAGGGTGAAGCCCAGGCCAGCGAAGACCACGAAGCCGCCCTCGCCAACCTCTTAAACATTGTGGGCAAACGCAGCGGACGCCGTTCGCTGATTGCCCTAGGATGAACGCCATGTCTGGACTTCCGTTTCCCTTTTTTCCGCGCCCCCTGCTGGTGTACCTGCTGAGTGCCCTGCCCCTGCTGACCATGGCGCAAACCCCGCTGCCCGTGGTGCCGCCGCCGGCCCCGGCGGTGCGCCCGGGAGAGCCCATCACGCTCAATTTCGTCAACGCCGACATCGAGGCCGTGGCCCGCACCATGGCCACGCTGACGGGGCGCAACGTGGTGGTGGACCCGCGCGTCAAGGGCACCATGAACCTGGCGTCTGAAAAGCCGGTCAGCCCGGCCCAGGCCTTCAACCAGTTCACCGCCGCGCTGCGCCTGCAAGGCTTTGCGCTGGTGGAGGCACAAGGCCTGTACAAGGTGGTGCCCGAGGCCGAGGCCAAGCTGCAGAGCTCGGCCGTGTCGGTGGCCAGCGAAGGCGCGCGTGGTCCGGCCGGCAACCAGATCGTGACCCAGATCTTCCGCCTCAACCACGAGTCGGCCAACAACCTGGTGGCGGTGCTGCGGCCCCTGATCAGCCCCAACAACACCATCAACGTCACGCCCGGCAGCAACGCCCTGGTGATCACCGACTACGCCGACAACCTGCAGCGCATCGGCCGCATCGTGGCCGCGCTCGACGTCTCCAACGCCAGCGACGTGGAGGTCATCCCGCTGCGCCACGCCATGGCGGTGGACATGGCGCCCATGGTGCTCAAGCTGATCGAGAGCGGGCCCAGCGGCGTGGCGGCGGCGGGTGCCGCTGGCCAGGGTCAGACCGACAACAGCTTTAAGACCACGCTGCTGGCCGAGCCGCGCAGCAACGCGCTGGTGCTGCGCGCGGCCAACCCGGCGCGCATCGCGCTGGTGCGCTCGCTGGTCGAAAAACTGGACCGCCCCAGCTCGGAAAACGCCAGCGGCAACATCCATGTGGTCTACCTCAAGAACGCCGACGCGGTGCAGCTCGCCGCCACGCTGCGGGCGGCCATGGCGGCCGATGGTGTTGGCGCTGGCGCCACCGCGGGCAGCACCAGCGTGGCCGGCGGCAGCGCCATCCCGCAGCGCAGCCCTGCCAGCCTGGCCGCCGGCACGTCGGCCGTCACAACGCCCATCAACGCCAACGCCGGCCCCAGCACCGGCGGCCAGATCCAGGCCGACCCG
>JAUYSB010000052.1 GCA_030696525.1 Hydrogenophaga sp.
CGTGGACATCGTGCCGACCATGAGGGCCGGCGAAGTTCGCGGCCCCGTTCGCAGTCCCAGTGGTTTTCACCTGATCAAGCTCAATGAAGTGCGGGGGGATATCAACAGCCTGGTCAATCAGACTCGTGCCCGCCACATTCTCATCACACCCAATGAGATCCGCACCGAAGAACAGGCCAAGGCGCTGATCGACACATTGCACAGCCGCATCACCAATGGTGAGAGCTTTGCCGATATCGCCAGACAAAACTCTGACGATTCCGCTTCTGTGGTCGCTGGTGGTGACATGGGCTGGGCAAGTGAAGGCGGGATGCCGCCCGAGTTCGAAATTGTGATAGATGAGATGGAAATTGGCGAGGTGAGTGAGCCTTTCCGCACCAGCTTCGGTTGGCACATCGCAGAAGTGATGGAGCGCCGCGAGCGGGACATGAGCCGCGAGTTCAGCCGTCAGCAGGCCGAAAACACCCTGCGCAATCGCAAGTTCGAAGTGGAACTGCAGAACTGGCTGATCGAGATCCGCGAAGCAGCCTACGTCAAAGTCATTCCCTAACGCACTGTCTTACCAATCAGAGCCTCCCCAGGTCGCAGGAACACCGTGATTGATCGTATCGCCATAACCCCCGGTGAACCTGCGGGCATAGGCCCGGATATCTGCATCCAGCTCGCCCAGCATGCCGATCCGGACAGCGAGCGCATCGTCATCGCCGATCCGGATCTGCTGCAGCAACGGGCTGCACAGCTCGGCCTTTCTCTGACCCTGCAGCATTTTTCCGCCAATGCACCGCGCAAGGCCAGCCCAGCAGGTGAGCTGAGCATCATTCCCGTTCCCCTGCGTGCAGGTGTGCAACCTGGCACTCTCAATCCTGCCAATGCCGCCTATGTGCTGGACACGCTTCGCACTGCTGTAAAGGCATGCCAGGACGGCAGCGTGGACGCGATGGTGACCGGCCCCGTGCAAAAGAGCATCATCAACGAGGCGGGTTTTCCCTTCACCGGGCATACGGAGTTTCTGGCAGACCTTTGCCACAGGGACCTCACCGTGATGATGCTGGCGACCGAAGGCCTGCGAGTCGCATTGGCCACCACGCACCTGCCACTCACCGCAGTACCAGGTGCCATTACCAAACCCCTGCTGCGCAGCATCATCCAGATACTGGATGCGGATCTGCGCCGACGTTTCGGCATTGCGAGACCGGCAATCCTGGTCTGTGGCCTGAATCCACATGCGGGTGAAGGTGGACATCTTGGCCGTGAGGAAATAGAAACAATCGAACCGGTGCTGGACGAGATGCGCGCACTCGGCATTCACCTGATCGGGCCGCTGCCTGCTGACACGTTGTTCACCGACAAGTATCTCAGCCACGCGGATGCCGTACTGTCCATGTATCACGATCAGGGATTGCCGGTACTCAAATTCAAGGGTTTCGGCAACGCCAGCAACATCACGTTGGGATTGCCCATCATCCGCACTTCCGTCGATCATGGCACGGCACTCGACCTTGCTGGCAGCGGCAAGGCATCGGTCGGCAGTCTCGTGGAAGCAATCGCAACAGCAAAAGTCATGGCGCTTCATACCCGTCAGGGATCGGGTCAACCATGAACGACTACAAACACAAACGCGGCGGAACAGACAAGCGCGGCGCTGTTGCAAAAAAAGGCAGAGACCTGCAGGGTGATGGCTTTGAGCACCAGGCTCGCAAACGCTTCGGACAGAATTTCCTGCACGACCAGAACATCATTCAGCGCATTGTGCGCGCCATCAATCCCACATCTGCTGATCATATGGTCGAAATCGGTCCAGGCCAGGGCGCTCTGACCCGGCATTTGCTCGCCACATGCGGAAGACTTGACGCCGTCGAACTGGACCGCGATCTCGCGGCCTATCTGCAGCAGACTCTGGGAGAGGATTCGCGCTTTGCGCTGCAACAGGGCGACGTGCTGAAGTTCGACTTCGGAACACTGAGCGAAGTCCCTGGCTCGTTACGCATTGTGGGCAACCTGCCATATAACATCTCCACGCCGTGCATGTTTCATTTGCTCAACTACAGTCGGCTTATCAAGGACATGACTTTCATGTTGCAACTGGAAGTGGTGCAGCGTCTCGCCGCTCTACCTGGCGACGAGCACTATGGGCGTCTTGGCCTGATGATGCAGTACCATTGCCAGGTCGAACATCTGTTTGATGTGCCTGCGACCGCGTTCGTGCCCCAGCCAAAGGTCTGCTCCGCGATCGTGCGATTGACACCTCATGCCAACCCGCCAGTGCAGGTGCAGGACCTCCGCTGTCTGCAGGATGTTGTACGCGTGGCATTCACGCAACGACGCAAGACCTTGAAGAACAGTCTGCGCACCCTGATATCTGAGGCAGAGTTGAGCAAACTACCAATTGATCTCGCAATGCGACCTGAGAACCTGTCTCTCGCGGAATACGCTATGATAAGCGACAGCATCAGTGGTCTGGCCCAGTCGGGCGCGGCCCTTTCGAGTCTGGTACAGGAGGAGTCTCATGTTAAAGAATGAAGTTGTACACAAAGACATCGACATTTCCGTAAAGACCCAGTACCTGCAGGAACAGTCTGACCCGGATAACAATCGCTACGTGTTTGCCTACACGATCGACATCCAGAACAAAGGCGAGCAGCCCGTGAAGCTGCTGTCGCGTCACTGGATCATCACGGATGACAACGACAAGGTAGAGGAAGTCCGTGGCACCGGCGTCGTGGGTCAACAG
>JAUYSB010000058.1 GCA_030696525.1 Hydrogenophaga sp.
TGCCGCAAACCCAGCTGCGTTTACCCCGGCATTTGCCAGAACCTCACCACCAACCACGACCCGCTTATCAAGATCTACCGGCGCGGCCGCGAGATCAAGGGCGTGAAGAAAATCCTGATCGGCTCGGGCCTGCGCTACGACCTGGCGCTCGAATCGCCCGAATACGTCAAGGAACTGGTGCAGCACCATGTGGGCGGCTATCTGAAAATCGCGCCCGAGCACACCGAAGCGGGCCCGCTGACCAAGATGATGAAGCCGGGCATCGGCAACTACGACAAGTTCAAGCAGCTGTTCGAGAAGTACAGCGAAGAGGCTGGCAAGAAGCAGTTCCTGATCCCTTACTTCATCGCCGCCCACCCTGGCACCAGCGACGAGGACATGATGAACTTGGCGCTGTGGCTCAAGCGCAATGGCTTCCGCGCCGACCAGGTGCAGACCTTCTACCCCAGCCCCATGGCCACCGCCACGGCCATGTACCACTCGGGCGTCAACCCGCTCAAGGGCATCCACCGCGACGAACGCGGCGAGAAGGTGGACATCGTGCGCGGCGAAAAACGCCGTCGCCTGCACAAGGCCTTTCTGCGCTACCACGACCCCAACAACTGGCCGCTGCTGCGCGACGCGCTCAAGGCCATGGGCCGCGCCGACCTGATTGGCAACGGCAAACACCACCTCATTCCCACCTTCCAGCCGCTCACCGACGGCGGGTATCAGAGCGCGCGGCGCAAGAACAGCACGCCTGGGGGCAAAACCACGCCGGCAACCGCTGGCAAGGCGGCGCCCGTGAAAGGGCGGCTACTGACGCAGCACACCGGCCTGCCGCCGCGGGCGGGCATCAAGGGCAAAGCCAGGTAGCCTCGGCTCAGGCAGCGCCTTCTGGGTGATTTCTGTCGCCCGATGGCCTGGCCTTTACAGGGCACCTTGGTCATCGGTTTGCCACCCACCCCATGCCAGAATCCCGCATGCCCCTCGCCATGCAAGCCTCTTTCGCCGCCCGTGCCCTGCTGCTGTTGCTCCTGTTGGCCGGCGTTTATTTCTTTCGTGGCTTCGTGGTGCCGGTGCTGGCGGCGCTGATCATCGGATTTGCCAGTTGGCCGCTGTACGCGCGGCTGGTTCGGGCCTGCAAGGGCAGCACCACGTTGGCTGCCAGCGTCGCGCTGGTGGTGGTGTTAGCGGTGCTGGTGGTGCCGTTGAGCCTGGCCCTGCATTACGCGGTGCGCGAGGCCATGGTGTTTGTGCGCTGGCTGGTGGAGGCCAACCGCCATGGCGCGGCGGTGCCGGACTGGATGGCGGCCTTGCCCTGGGTGGGCGAAGCCTTGGCCGACTACTGGCAGGACCACCTGAGCGCACCCCACGCCCTGGGCGAGTGGGTGCAGATCGTGAGCGGGCAGCACCTGGGCAACATCTCGCGCACGCTGCTGGCGGCGGGGGGCGACATCGCGTCGCTGTTGCTGATGGTGCTGTTCATGCTCATCACGCTGTTTTTTGTCTACAAGGACGGTGCCCGCATGGGCGCGCAACTGGACCGCGTGGGCGAACACCTGTTGCCCGGCCGCTGGCAGCGCTTTTCGCGTGTGGTGCCGGCCACCGTCAGTGCCACCGTCACAGGCATGGGTCTGATCGCGGTGGGCGAGGGCGTGGTGCTGGGCCTGGCCTATTGGGTCGCGGGCGTGCCTTCGCCGGTGCTGCTGGGTGTGATCACGGGTTTCATGGCCATGATTCCCGGTGGCGCACCGCTGTCCTTCACGCTGGTGTCGCTGTACCTGGTGGGCGCCGGTCAGGCGGTGGCCGGTGTGGCGCTGTTCGCCTGGGGCACCATCGAACTGTTCATCGTTGACAAGACACTGCGCCCCCGGCTGGTGGGCGGGCCCATCAAGCTGCCGTTTCTGCCCACTTTTTTCGGGCTGGTGGGGGGCGTCACCACCATGGGCCTGGTGGGCCTGTTTGTGGGGCCGGTGCTGATGGCCCTGCTGGTGGGCATCTTGCGCGAATGGGTGCTCAGCCTGGCACAGCGGCCGGCGCCTGACGCAGGCGTTTGATGTCGCGTTGTGGCGGGCCGCCAAAGAGGCGGCTGTAGTCGCGGCTGAATTGTGACGGGCTTTCGTAGCCCACCCGGGCCGCCGTGGCGCTGGCGTCCAGGTCCTGGTTCAGCATGAGCTGACGCGCGGCCTGCAGGCGCAACTGCTTCTGGTACTGCAGCGGGCTCATGCCGGTGAGCTTGCGAAAGTGCAGGCGGAAGGTGGACGCGCTCATGTGGGCCCGCGCGGCCAGTTCGTCCATCAGCACATCGTCCACGTAGTTTTGTTTGAGCCAGGCCATGGCCTGTGCCACCTGCTGGCTGGGCGAGCCCGCGGCCACCAGTTGCCGCAGGTAGGGGCCGTGTGGGCCACACAGCAGGCGCACCACGATTTCCTGCTGGATCAGCGGGGCCAGGCTGGGCACCAGTTGCGGCTCCAGCAGCAGCCGAACCAGCCGGGTGGCCGCGTCCAGCAAGCGCTCGTCCAGCGGCTTGAGCGACAGCGCAAAGGCGGGCGCATCGCGGGGCAGGGGCTGCAGGTCCAGGTCGGAGGCCAACTGCAGCAGCTCGCGCGCGTCCAGCGTGAGCATCATGCCCAGAAAGGGGCGGGCGGCGTCGGCCTGGACCACGTGTGAAATCACCGGCATGTCCACCGTGTTCACCAGCGACTGCCCCGGCCCGTAGTGCATGACCTGTTCGCCCTGTGCCACGCGTTTGCCACCCTGGGCCACCACGGCCACGCCCAGCCCGTAGATGCAGTGCAGCGGATCGGTGCGCCAGCTGCGCCGGTGCAACGAGAGGCGGGCGATGGCGGTGGTGTGATCGCCGTCGGTTCGGGCAATCTGGGCGATGGCCTGGGCGAGGGGTTCGGTGGACATGGTGTAGGACTGCAGAACAGGCGGTTTGGGCCATGGCCACTCTACCGCAGCGCCGCCGCCAGCTGCCTTTCTCGACGAAGAATCATCGAAAAAGGCAAGACAAACATCGGAAGTGGCAAACACGGCAGCGGCCCGGCCCCGACACTTGCCCACAGCGCCATTTGGCCAGACAAGGAGCACGCCCCACCATGAGCACACTGAACATCAACGGCCGTTCGCACACGGTTGACGTGGCCCCCGACACGCCCATCCTCTGGGCCCTGCGCGATTCGCTGGGCCTCACCGGCACCAAGTTCGGCTGCGGCGCGGCCTTGTGTGGTGCCTGCACCGTGCACATGGACGGCCAGGCCATCCGCTCCTGCGTCACGCCCATCTCGGCGGCGCAGGGCAAACGGTTGGCCACCATCGAAGCCGTCACCGACGGGCGCGACCGCGTGGGCGCGGCGGTGCACGCGGCCTGGGTGAAACACGATGTGGCCCAGTGTGGCTACTGCCAGAGCGGCCAGATCATGAGTGCCACGGCCTTCCTCAAGTCCTTGCCCAAAGGCACACAACCCAGCGCCGCCGAGATCGACGCGGCCATGGCCGGCAACATCTGCCGCTGCGGCACCTACGCCCGCATCCGCGCGGCCGTGGCCGACGCCGCCAAGGCCATTGCGTAAAGGACACACCATGCTGCACCACATTGAACCCGCCGATCTGCCCCGTGCGCTGGCCCACCTGATGGCCCGTGAACCAGCAGAAGTGCCCACCGCGCTGCCGCGCCGCAGCTTCCTCAAGCTGGCCGGCGCCAGTGGCCTGGCCCTGGGCGCTTTTCCGCAGCTCGCGCTGGCACAAGACAAAACAGCCGAGGCACTCAAGCCCAGCCAGCAACCTTCGGCCTTCGTGCGGATCGCGCCCAGCGGCGAGGTCACGGTCACCGTCAACCGCCTGGAGTTTGGCCAGGGTGTGATGACCGGCCTGGCCATGATCCTGGCCGAGGAGCTGGACGCCGACTGGAGCCGGGTGCGCGCCGAACACGGCACGGGCGAGGCCGCCTACGCCGACCCGCAGTTCGGCATCCACCTCACCGGCGGTTCCAACTCCATCAAGAACAGCTACACCCAATACCGCGAACTGGGCGCGCGGGCGCGCGCCATGTTGCTGTCGGCCGCCGCCGCCCGCTGGAAGGTGGACGCCGCTCAGCTGCGCACCCGCGCCGGTCAGGTGCTGGGCCCGGCTGGCCGCAAGGCCAGCTACGGTGAACTGGCCGAAGCCGCCATGCGCCTGCCGGTGCCGACCACGGTGACGCTCAAGGACCCCAAGGATTTCCGCCTCATCGGCAAAGCCACCTCCCGCCTGGACGCCCGCGACAAAAGCCGGGGCCGGCAGGACTTTGGCATCGACGTGCGCCTGCCCGGCCAGCTCACCGCCGTGGTGGCACGGCCGCCGGTGTTTGGTGCCCGGCTGGCGGCGGTGGACGACAGCGCGGCGCGCGCCATCAAGGGCGTGAAAGCGGTGCTGCGCATTCCGCTGGACCGGGGTGCGGAAGGTGTGGCCGTGGTGGCCGACGGCTACTGGCCCGCCAAACAGGCACGCGATGCGCTCAAGCTGCAGTGGGACACCAGCAAGGTGGAGAAACCCGACAGCGAACGCCTGCTGGCCCAGTACCGCGCGCTGGCGGGCCAGCCCGGCCCCAAGGCCATGGACGCCGACATGGCGCCCCTGGCCAACGCGCCGCACACGATAGAGGCCGAGTTTGTTTTCCCCTTCCTGGCGCACGCGCCCATGGAGCCGCTGAACTGCACCGTGGCGCTCACGCCGGCGGGTGCCGAGCTGTGGGTGGGCTCACAAAGCCCGGGCCTGGACGGCGCGGCCGCTGCGGGCGCCCTGGGCCTCAAGCCCGAACAGGTGAAGATGCACGTGCAGATGGCGGGCGGCGGTTTTGGCCGGCGTTTTGTGAGCACCAGTGAATACGTGATCGAGGCCTGCGAGGTGGCCAAGGCCGTGCGTGCGGCCGGCCTGAACGTGCCGGTGCGCACGCTGTGGAGCCGCGAGGACGACATCAAGGGTGGCTACTACCGCCCTCTGCACCTGCACCGCGCCCGCATCGGGTTTGACGCCAGCGGCAACGTGCTGGCCTGGGACCACGTGCTGGTCGGCCAATCCATCCTGAGCGGCTCGGTGTTTGAGCAGTACCAGGTGAAAAACGGCATCGACGCCACCGCCACCGAAGGCATGCGCGAGCCTTACCCACTGCCCATGCGCCTGACGGTTCACCACCCCAAGGTCAATGTGCCGGTGTTGTGGTGGCGCAGCGTGGGTTCCACCCACACCGCCTACGTGATGGAAACCTTGCTCGACGACATCGCCCGTGCCACCAAGCAAGACCCGGTGGCCTACCGCATGCGCCTGCTGGGCGACCAACACCCGCGCCACCGCGCCGCCCTGCAACTGGCGGTGGACCAAAGTGGCTACGGCAAACAGCCGCTGCCAGCGGGCCGCGCCTGGGGCGTGGCGGTGCACGAGTCCTTCAGCTCGGTGGTGGCCTATGTGGTGGAGGCCTCGGTCAAGGACGGCAACCCGGTGCTGCACCGCGTCACCGCTGGCGTGCACTGCAACCTGGCCGTGAACCCGCGCAGCATCGAGGCGCAGGTGCAGGGCGCGGCGGTCATGGGCTTGTCGATGTGCCTGCCGGGCGCGGCCATCACCTTCAAGGACGGCGAGGTGCAGCAGAGCAACTTTGGCGACTACCCTGTGGCACGCATCACCGATGCGCCGGCCTTTGCGGTGCACATCGTGCCCAGCGCCGATGCGCCCACCGGCATGGGGGAGCCGGGCCTGCCGCCGCTGGCGCCGGCCTTTGCCAACGCCATCGCCCAGCTCACCGGCAAGCCACTGCGCGAACTGCCTTTCAAGTTGGGCTGACGGGCAGCCCGGACGCGCCCCCGGTGTCCCCGGCCCGACGATGCGGCTGACGCCGGGCTGGGCATTTGCTATACATTCGTTCACGATCAAACTTGGTGCCCCATCGCACCGTGAACGGAGAAGACAGCATGGCGCTCAATTCATCTGCCGGGCAAACGTCCTGGCGCAACAGTCTCGCCACCCGCTTGCTGCTCCTGCTGGCGGCGGTGGCCACCCTGCTGCTGGCCACCGTGGCGCTGCTGGGCTGGTTCACCTTCATCAGTTCGCGCGAGCGTGCGCTGGGCGAGATGCGCGACAGCACGGCGGCCGTCGCATCCATGATGGAGCAGGTGGACGAAGCGGGCCGCGTGTCGGCCACGCAGTCCTACCCGCTGTTGTCGGACCAGTTGGCGGTGGTGATGTTCAGCCTGGAAGAGGGCGGCACCAAGCCACGCCTGTTGTGGGGCGGGGTGGACATGGCCGGCAACGAGAGCGCGGTCGATCAGTTCCAGCGGCAGACCGGTGGCGTGGCCACGGTGTTCATGCGCGAGGGCGACGACTTCCGCCGCGTGACCACCAGCCTGAAAAAGGAAGACGGCAGCCGCGCCGTGGGTACCTTGCTGGACCGCAAACACCCGGCCTACCCGCTGATGGTGGAAGGCAAGCCCTACGTGGGCCGCGCCGTGTTGTTCGGCAAGAACTACATGACCAAGTACGAGCCGGTGGTCAACAACGGCAAGACGATTGCCATCCTCTTCATCGGCCACGACATGAGCCAGCAGTTCGAATCGCTGGGCAAGACCATGGGCTTGTTTGCGCGCGAGCACAACCGCATGTTTGCGGTGGACCTGGGCAGTGGCGCGGTGTTTGGCCAGCCCAATGCGCCCAAGCTCGACGCCGAAGACGCCGTGCTGGCGCAGCTGCGTGAGGCGGTCAAGACGGGCGAGAAGCTGGGCGCGCTTCAAGGTGTGACGCTGCCGGCCGTGGGCTTGCCGCAGAACGACGTCAACCTGTCGTGGACCCATTTCCCGCGCTGGAACTGGGTCATCGTCAAAGCCGAGCGCGACAGCGACAGCACCGCGCTGGCGCGCCGGGGGGTGTTCACCCTGCTGGGCGTCGTGTTCCTCGGGTTGGTGGGCGCGGGTTTTCTGGTGGCTTTTGCCATCCGCCGCATGGTGTCGCAACCTTTGCAGCAGGCCCTGGCCGCCGCCGAAAACCTGGCCCGCAACGACCTCACCCAGCCCCTGGTGCCCAAAAGCCAGGACGAGGTGGGCCGCGTGCTGGGCGCGCTCGAATCGGTGCGCCAGCACTGGGTGGGCAGCCTCACGCAAATCCGCGAAGTGGCCGGTGGCCTGAGCACCGCCAGCAGCGAAATCGCCAGCGGCAACCACGACCTCAGCGCCCGCACCGAGGCCGCCGCCAGCAGCCTGGAGGAAACCGCCAGCAGCATGGAGGAACTGACCGCCACCGTGCGCCAGAGCGCCGATGCCGCCCAACAGGCCAACCAGCTCGCCACCAGCGCCGCTGCGGTGGCACACAAGGGCGGTCAGGTGGTGGGCGACGTGGTCACCACCATGGACGAGATCAACCAGAGCAGCCGCAAGATCGCCGACATCATCAGCGTCATCGACGGCATCGCCTTCCAGACCAACATCCTGGCGCTGAACGCGGCGGTGGAAGCCGCGCGGGCCGGCGAGCAGGGCCGGGGTTTTGCGGTGGTGGCCGGCGAGGTGCGCAACCTGGCACAGCGCAGCGCCCAGGCCGCACGCGAGATCAAGGACCTGATCAACAACAGCGTGTCGCGGGTGGAGGCCGGCAGCGCGCTGGTGCAGCAAGCCGGCAGCACCATGGCCGAAATCGTGGGCAGCGTTCAGCGCGTCAGCGACATCATTGGCGAGATCCGCGCCGCCACCACCGAGCAGAGCGACGGCATCGCGCAGATCAACACCGCCGTCAACCAGCTCGACCAGATGACGCAGCAGAACGCCGCGCTGGTGGAGGAAAGCGCCGCTGCGGCCAGCAGCATGATGGAGCAGACCGGCCGCCTGAACGAGGTGCTGGCCGCCTTCCGCCTGGAGGGCGGCGGGCAGCTGCGGCTGACGCGCTGAGCTTCAGGGCGCCTCTGAAAGCACGCCGCACACCGGGCCGGTGAGCCCAGGCAACGGGTCCAGTCTGTCCTTGGCCGTGGCCACGGCCATGTCGCGGGGCAGCGGCACGCCGTTTTTCACCGCCAGGATTTCGGCCATCACGCTCACCGCAATCTCGGGCGGCGTCTTGCTGCCGATGTAGATGCCGATGGGGCCACGCAGGCGCGCCAGCGTCTCATCGCTGAGATCGAAATGTTCTTTCATGCGCTCATGCCGCGCCTCCTTGTTGCGCCGTGAGCCGATGGCGCCGATGTAGAAGGCGTCAGTTTCCAGCGCCTCAAGCAGGGCCAGGTCGTCGAGTTTGGGGTCGTGGGTCAGGGCCACCACACAGCTGCGGCGGTCGGGCCGGAAGGCCTTGACCACGTCGTCCGGCATGTCGGACAAGACCGTGGCGCGTGGCACCGACCAGGCGCCCCGGTACTCCTCGCGCGGGTCGCACACCGTCACCGAAAAACCGCTGAACAGCGCCATGGTGGCCAGGTACTCGGTGAGCTGGCCCGCGCCGATGAGCAACATGCGGAACTCGGGGCCGAAGGTGTTGGCCAGTTGATGGGCATCCAGCAACAGGCCCTCGCCGGCCTGCGCCGCTTGCAGCGTGCAGTGGCCATCGGCAAGGCGCACCGCGCGGCGCAGCATCTCGCCGGCTTCCAGCCGCGCCACCATGTCTTGCAGCACCGCGCCATCGGGGTCGAATTCCAGCAGCAGCTCCAGCGTGCCGCCGCAGGGCAGGCCAAAACGGTGGGCCTCGTCGGCGCTGATGCCGTACTTCACCTGCTGCGGCGCACCGGCCGGGATGGCGTGCGGCTCCGCGTCGCGGGCTGCCGCCTCGCTCTGGTAGGCGCGGGTGTAGCGGTGGATCAGGTCGTCTTCAATGCAGCCGCCCGACACCGAGCCCACCACCGCGCCCTGTTCCGACAAAGCCATGATGGAGCCCACCGGCCGTGGCGACGAGCCCCAGGTGCGCACCACGGTGACCAACATGGCGCGCTGGCCGCCCAAGCGCCAGTCGCGCAGGGTGCGCAAAACGTACAGATCAAGATTTTCCATGGGGGGATTGTCTCAGCGCAAGGGCGGGACGCCCTATATTGGAGCCATGGAAGACATCCCGAGTTCAGAACAGCACATCGCGGCGGAAGTGGAACGGCAGCTGTCCGCCCTGTTGTACCGAAACGCACCGGTGGGTCTGGCCGTCAATCTGGTGACCGGTGCCCTGCTGGCCTATGTCAACGCCGCCACCCATGCCCCCCTTGCGCTGACCATCGGGTGGTGGGCGTGTGTGGCCGTCCTGGCGTCCGCGCGATTTGTCCTGTCATTGAAATTCCATGCGGCCCTGCCCGAAGCGCAGCACGCTTCGGCGTGGCGGCACAACTATGTCGTGGCGACCGCCTTGTTGGCGCTGGTGTGGGGCGTGGGGCTGGTGGCGTTCATGTGGGACGCGCCCGATGGCACGCGGTTTTTCACCGGCCTGCTCGCGGCCGGCATGGTGGCTGGGTCCGTCACTGTCCTGGCGCCGGTGCTGCCGGCGTTCTGGCTGTTCTCGCTGCTGATCAGCGTGCCCATCGTGGGTGTCTTGATCTGGCAATCCGACTCGGTGCTGCACATCGGATTTGCGTTGATGGTCGTCATCATGAACGTGGCCATGTTTTCGGGCGCACGCTACCTGCACGAGACCATACGCGCCTCGCTGCGGCTGAGCCTGGAACAGCGCCACATGGCCGAAGCGCTGGAGACATCGCGCGAGCTTGCCGATGCGGCCAACAAGGCCAAGAGCAAGTTCCTGGCCACCATGTCGCACGAGATTCGCACGCCCATGAATGGCATTCTCGGCATGGCACAGATGCTGCTCATGGACGACCACCTGCCGGTCGATCAGCGCAAGGATTACATCCGCACCATCTACAGCTCCGGTCAGGCCTTGCTGGCACTGCTCAACGACATCCTGGACCTGTCCAAAGTCGAGGCCGGCAAGATGGAGCTGATTTTCAACCCGGTCAGTCCGCAGCAGCTGCTGGACAACACCGTGCGCTTGTTCGCCCAGTCTGCGCATGCCAAGGGCCTGAACATCGAAGCCCGATGGAAGGGGTCGCCCGAGCGGCTGTACAACGCCGATGCCGTGCGCCTGCAGCAGATGCTGTCCAACCTGATGGGCAACGCGATCAAGTTCACCGAATCGGGTTTTGTCCGCATGGAGGCGAGCGTGGTGGAGGAGGACGGCCGTGGCGCCTTGCTCGAATTCGCCGTCGTCGACAGTGGCATCGGCATACCGCGCGACAAGCTGGACAAGCTGTTTCAACCCTTCAGTCAGGTCGACACTTCCAGCACGCGGGGCTACGGCGGGACCGGCCTGGGGCTGTCCATCATTCACAGCCTCGCGCAGCTGATGGAGGGCACCGTGGGTGTCCAGAGCGAACCCGGTCAAGGATCGCGTTTCTGGTTTCGGGTTCGCGTGGGTTTGGTGGCGGCGGGAACGGAGCGCCGCAAGGCCGGCCGCGCCACAGACGTCACCCAGCCGGTGGGGCGGCTCGCTTCGACCGCCACCATTCTGCTGGTGGAGGACCACGCCATCAACCGCAAGCTGATGCAAGCCCTGCTCGGAAAACTGGGCCTGGCCTTTGTGTGTGCCGAGAACGGGCAGGAAGCGCTGGACGCCCTGGTGGGCGGCCTGCGCCCCGGCCTGGTGCTGATGGACATGCACATGCCCGTGATGGACGGCGTCACGGCGACGGAGCACATCCGTCGCTGGGAGCTGGAACAGGAGCTGCCACCCGTGCCCATCGTCGCCCTCACGGCCAACGCCTTCGAGGACGACAGCAAACGCTGTTTTGCCGCCGGCATGAACGACTTTCTGACCAAGCCGATCAACCTGCAGGAGCTGCAGACGAAATTGACCCAGTGGCTCCCGGCGTGACGGCCCCGTGTCAGAACGGGTAGTGCCGCGGCGTCGTCTGCAACGTGATCCAGCGCAGCTCGGTGAATTCGGCAATGCCGGCCTTGCCGCCAAAGCGGCCGATGCCCGAACCCTTGACACCGCCAAAAGGCATCTGGGCTTCGTCGTGCACCGTGGGGCCGTTGACGTGGCAGATGCCGCTGTCGATGCGGCGCGCCACGTTGAAGGCGCGTGCCAGGTCGCCGCCAAAGACGGCGGCGCTCAGGCCGTATTCGTTGTCGTTGGCGCAGGCAATGGCTTCTTCGGTGTTCTTCACCCGCACCACACACTTGACGGGGCCGAAGGTTTCCTCGTGGTAGATGCGCATGGCCGGGGTCACATGGTCCAGCACGGTGGCGGGCATCAGGGTGTTGGTGGCTTTTTCGCCGCACACCAGCTTGGCGCCCTTGGCCAGCGCGTCGTCAATGAGGGCGTTGCAGTGCTCTACCGTGTTCATGCCGATGACCGAGCCCAGCACCACCGGCTCGGGCTTGCGTGGGTCGCCCAGCGGCAGGTTGCGGGCCTTGTCGGTGAAGCGCTTGACGAATTCGTCGGCGATTTTCTGGTCGACGATCAGGCGCTCGGTGCTCATGCAGATCTGGCCGCTGTTGGCAAAGCAGCCGAAGGCGGCGCCGTTGACGGCGTCCTCGATGTTGGCGTCGTCCAGCACCACCATGGGCGCCTTGCCGCCCAGCTCCAGCACCACAGGTTTGAGGTATTTGGCGCAGGTCATGGCAATGATCTTGCCCACCTTGGTGGAGCCGGTGAAGTTGACCCGACGCACCGCCGGGTGCGCCACCATGGCCTCCACCACCGCGCCCGCATCGGCCGGGGCGTTGGTGATGTAGTTCACCACGCCCGGCGGGAAGCCGGCGTCCTGGAACGCTTCGACGATGAGCTGGTGGGTGCGCGGGCAGTTTTCGCTGCCCTTGAGGATGACGGTGTTGCCACAGGCCAGCGGCACGCAGATGGCGCGCACACCCAGGATGATGGGCGCGTTCCAGGGTGCGATGCCCAGCACCACACCAGCGGGCTGGCGCACGCCCATGGCCAGCGAGCCCGGCACGTCGGACGGGATCACCTCGCCCGCCACCTGCGTGGTGAGTGCAGCGGCCTCGCGGATCATGCCGGCGGCCAGCATCACGTTGAAACCGGCCCACATGCCGGTGGCGCCGGTTTCGGCGGGCACGGCTTCGATGAAGGCGGGCGTTTTGGCTTCCAGCGCGTCGGCGGCCTTGAGCAGCAGGGCGCGGCGTGCGCTGGGCCCGGTTTCGCTCCAGGTCTTGAAGGCTTCGGCGGCGGCTTCCACCGCCAGCACCGCATCGGCCGGCGAGCAGGCCGGCGCGCGCGTGGCCACGCTGCCGTCGAGGGGGTTGCGCCGCTCGAAGGTGGCGCCGTGTTCGGCACCCACTTTGAGACCGTTGATGAGCATGGACAGGTCGGACATGGGGTTCTCCTTCAAAGAAAAAATCAATCAGGCACAGCGCTTCAGGGCTTGCCGGCGCCCAGGTAGGCTTCGCGCACCACGCTGGAGCGCGCGAGCAAGGCGGCCGGGCCACTGGCCACCAGGCTGCCGCGTTCGAGCACGTAGCCACGGTCGGCCACGGCCAGGGCTTTTTTCACGTTCTGCTCCACCATCAGCACGGTGGTGCCGGCGTCGGCGATGCGGCGGGCGATGGCCAGCAACTCGTCCACCATTTTGGGCGCCAGGCCCAGCGAGGGCTCGTCGAGCATCAGCAGGCGCGGCGCGCTCATCATGGCGCGGGCCACGGCCACCATCTGCTGCTCGCCGCCGCTCATGGTGCCGGCCAACTGCTGGGCACGTTCGCGCAGCTTGGGGAAGTCGTTGAAGGCCTGTTCCAGTCGGCGCGCGCGCTCGGCCTTGCTGGCCAGCCAGCCGCCGAGTTCGAGGTTTTCGGCCACCGTCATCTGCGGGAACAGCTGCCGCCCTTCGGCCACCAGGGCCAGGCCGCGCTGCACCACGTTGTGCGGCTGGCGTGGCAGGCGGCGGTCGTTGAGCAGCACCTCGCCCTGGCGCGGAATGAGGCCGGCCAAGGCTTTGAGCAGCGTGGTCTTGCCGGCGCCGTTGGGCCCGAGGATGACGGTGAGGCCGGGGCGGGCTTCGAGCCGGATGTCGCGCAGCACCAGAAAGGCGCCGTAGCCGGCGCTCAAACCGTTCACCTGCAGGTGCGCCTGCGGCGAGCCACCCAGCACAAAGGGTTGCGGGTCGTAGAACATCATGCCGGCGCCCCCACCGTGCTGTCGGTCATCTCGTCGCCGAGGTAGGCCTCGATCACCTCGGGGTTGCGCACCACGTCGCGCGGCGTGCCGTCGGCAATCTTGCGGCCCTGGTGCAGCACCAGCACCCGCTCCACATGGCGCAGCAGGGTGGTCACGGCGTGTTCGATCCAGATCACGGTGAGGTCCAGCTCGTCGCGCATGCGGCGGATCAGCTGGGCCATGTTTTCGACCTCGGTTTCGGTCAGGCCGGCAGCCACCTCGTCGAGCAGCAGCAGGCGCGGGCGCGTGGCCAGGGCCATGCCGATTTCGAGCAGGCGCTGTTGCGAGGGCGTGATGGCCGACGCGGGCAATTGCGCCAGATGCTGCAAGCCAATGAGTTCGAGGATGCTGTCGGCGTCGCGCAGCAGCCACGAGCCCTCACGTCGCCGGCCGGCAAAGTCCAGCCCGAATTCGACGTTGGCGATGACTCGCATGTCGGCAAACACGCGCGGCGTCTGGAACGTTCGGGCGATGCCGTGGGCCGCGTAGCGGTGCGGGCCCTGGCCGCTGAGGTCGCGGCCATGCGCCAGCAACTGGCCCGAGGTCAGGGCCTGCACGCCCGAGATGGCGTTGAAGAAGGTGGTCTTGCCGGCGCCGTTGGGGCCGATGATGCCCACCAGCTCGCCTTCATCAAAGCGCGCGCTGACCGCGTCCACTGCGGTGAGGCCGCCAAAACGCACGGTGACGGCCCGGGCTTCGAGCAGGGCTTTGTCACTCATCGCCGTCCTCCTCGCGTTCTTTCTGGGCTTTTTTCTTGGTTGCAGAGGTGTCGCGCAGATCACGCCACCAGCTCTGGATGTCGCCTTTCCAGCCGGTGAAGGTGGCCCAGCGCAGCGAGGCCAGGCCGCCTGGCAGGTACAACACACACAGTATGAGCAGCAGGCCCAGCGACATCAGGTAGATCT
>JAUYSB010000067.1 GCA_030696525.1 Hydrogenophaga sp.
CACGCCCGAGCTGTTCAACATGTCGCGCACCTGCGGCAGAAAACCCGGGCGGTTGAATTCCAGCGCCGAGATGTTGACCGCCAGCTGCAGGCCGCTCAGGCCGCTGTCCTCCCAGGCACGCAGCTGCCGGCAGGCTTCGCCAAACACCCAGCGCCCCAGTGGTTCGATCAGGCCGCAGTCTTCGGCCACCGCAATGAACTGGTCGGGCGCGATCATCCCGCGCTCCGGATGCGACCAGCGCACCAGGGCCTCGGCACCCACCAGGCGGCCGCTGCGGGTGTCCACCTGCGGCTGGTAGTGCAAGAACAGCTCGCCCTGCGCCAGGGCGCGCCGCAAGCCGGCTTCGATGAACATGCGCTGGGACAGGTGCTCGTTCATCTCGGTGGAGAAAAACCGCCAGCCGTTGCGCCCAGCGTCCTTGGCGGCGTACATCGCCGTGTCGGCGTGGCGCAGCAGGGTCTCGACGCTGTCGCCGTCTTCCGGGTAGCAGGCCAGGCCCACGCTGGCCGACACGGTCACCTCGTGCTGGTCGAGCAGCACCGGCTGCACCAGCACGTTCATGATCTTGCGCGCCGCCGAGGCCGCGCCGTCGCGCTCCTTCAGGCGCGGCAGCAGCACCACAAACTCGTCGCCACCCAGGCGCGCCAGCACGTCGCGCGCGCGCAGGCATTCGCGCAGGCGCAGTGCCACGGTGCCCAGCAAGCGGTCGCCGGCGCTGTGGCCCAGGCTGTCGTTGACGTGTTTGAAGCGGTCGAGGTCGATGAACATGACCGCCAGCCGGTCGCCGTGGCGCTGCGCGGCCTCCAGCGTGGCCTGGGCCTGGTCCATCCAGTGTTTGCGGTTGGCCAGCCCGGTCAGCGGATCGAAGTGCGCCAGCTGCACCAACCGGGCGTTGCTGCCGGCCAGTTCTTCGGTGCGCTGGTCCACCAGCTGCTGGGTGCGCCGGCCGTGGCCGGTGATGACGACCAGGAACACGCCCAGCATGCCCACGGCCGTGAGACCCAGCGCCACCGTGGCCCAGGCGGTCCAGCTGCGGTGTTCGGCGCGGTAGCCCGGCCCTTCGGTGAGGCGGAATTCCCAGAAACGGTCGCTGAAGCGCACCGGCAATTCGATGGACAACGCGCGCCGGGGCACGGCCGCGTTTTCGCAAGCTTCGGCGCCCACCAGGCGCTGGTTGCCCGCCCGGCCTTGTGGGTCGATCAGACACAGCAGCAGGCGCTGCGGCGCGATGGGCCCGAGCGCGGCGGCCAGCACGTCGTCCATGCGGAACACGGCCGACACCACGCCCTTGACCTCGCCGTAGGGGCTGCCGTCGGGCTGGCGGGCAAACACCGCCTGGTACATCACCACGCCGCGCTGCTGGCGGGTTTCCTGCACCAGGCGTATGCCCTGAGTCACTTCCGGCCGGCCCGAGATGCGGGTGGCCATCACCGCTTCCGAGGTGGCCGGCAGCACCAGCACGTCCAGACCCAGCACGCTGCGGTTGGTCTCCAGGGGCTCGACCAGGGTGATGGGCAGGTGGTCGGCGGCCGGCAGCGCGGGGAAGGTCTTGCCCTGTGCATCGCGCCCCAATATGCGGAATTCGGGGTGTCCCCCGGCCCGCTGTTCGGCCTCGAACTGCGCGCGCTGTCCCTCGGTCACGCGCGGGCTCCAGCCAAAGTTCTGGGTGCCGCTGTAACGCCGCAACCAGGGCGTGACGGCTTCGCGGTAGTCGTCGGGGCGGGTCAACGAGGCCAGCTCCATCAGCTTGGCCACCGCCAGCACGCTGTCGGACTGCGCGTCCAGACGGCGCTGCAGCAGGCGGGCCAGCTCGCGGCTTTCGGTGTCGAACTGGTCGCGCAGTGCGCGCTCCTCGCCATGGCGCACCTGGTAGAAGGTGGCACCGGCCAGGGTCATGGCCACCAGCATGGGCAAAGCCACGGTGGTGCGACGCGACGCCCAGGCCACGCGCGGCTGCCCCCAGGCCACCATCAGCAGGGGCACGGTCAGCATCACGCCCAGGGCGTCGCCGAGCCACCAGTTCCACCAGCTGAACAAGGCCTCGGGCACCGGCACGATGCCCAGGGCCACCAGCACCGGCACCGACACGCTGGCGTTGACCAGACAACCGACCGGGCCGCCCAGCGCCAGAAACGCCAGCACCCGGCCGGGGGTGTCGAGCGCGTTGGGGTAGCCCACCCAGCGCCGCACCGCCCAGGCCGACAGGCCGGCCTGCAAGGCGGCGGCCAGCGGCGTGGCCAGCAGGTTCCAGTTGAACACGCTGCCGGCGGCCTGCCAGTTGCTCAGCCCATTGAGCAGCAAGGAACCCAGGGCCACACCCGCCAGACCAACCCGGCCCCAGGTGAGGGCGGCAACAAAGGCCAGGCCGGCCGGCACAAAAACCAGCGACACGTAATCGGGCGGAATGGCGACCCGCAGGGACAGCCAGCCCAACGCGGCATAGGCCAGCGCCAGAGCCGGCATCAGGAACAGTGGAGACAAGGGACGAGCAGGCGGAGAGTGGGCAAAAAGGGCGCGGGCGCAACCCAGGTGGGCGAATTTTGTAGAAATCTGTCAATTTGTCAATGGATGCGCAAGAATCTTTGTCAAGATGCGTTTTTGGGGGCATGAAACGCAAAGACATATCCGGCGCTGCCCCATACACTTTGCTTTCCCAAAACCCCAGGCCGCCACCGCGCCGAACACCCACCCCACCGGCCCACAAGGCTGGCGCCCACGCAGGAGACTCCCTTGAACGCCCCTCTGCCCGAACACATCCGCAAAGCCCTGGAAACCGTCACGCTGGACGACAAGTACAGCCTGGACCACGGCCGCGCCTTCATGAGCGGGGTGCAGGCCCTGGTCAAGCTGCCCATGCTGCAGCGCCAGCGCGACGCCCTGGTGGGCAAGAACACGGCCGGCTTCATCAGCGGCTACCGGGGTTCGCCGCTGGGCGGCTACGACCAGGCCTTACAAAAGGCCGCGCCCTTCCTCAAGCAGCAGAACATCGTGTTCCAGCCGGGCGTGAACGAGGAGCTGGCCGCCACCGCCTTGTGGGGCACACAACAACTGGGTTTTGCGCCCCCGGGCAGCAACAGGTTCGACGGCGTGTTCGGCATCTGGTACGGCAAAGGCCCGGGCGTGGACCGCTGCAGCGAAGTGTTCAAACACGCCAACATGGCCGGCACCACGCCCTGGGGCGGGGTGATCGCGGTGGCCGGTGACGACCACATTTCCAAAAGCAGCACCGCAGCCCACCAGAGCGACCACATCTTCAAGGCCTGCGGCCTGCCGGTGTTTTTCCCGGCCTCGGTGCAGGAAATCCTCGACCTCGGTTTGCACGCCTTCGCCATGAGCCGCTTCAGCGGCGTGTGGGCGGGCATGAAAACCATCCAGGAAATTGTCGAATCCAGCGCCACCGCCATGATCGACCCGGAGCGGGTGCAGATCGTGCTGCCCGACTTCGTGATGCCGCCCGGCGGTGTGCACATCCGCTGGCCCGACCACGCGCTCGATCAGGAAGCCCGCCTGTTCGACTACAAGTGGTACGCCGCGCTGGCCTACATCCGCGCCAACCGGCTCAACCACAACGTGATCGAAGGCCCGAACGACCGCTTGGGCATCATCGCCAGCGGCAAGGCCTACAGCGACACCCGCCAGGCCCTGCTCGACCTGGGCCTGGACGACGCCGCCTGCCGCCAACTCGGCATCCGGCTGCACAAGGTGGCGGTGGTGTGGCCGCTGGAGGCGCAGACCACACGCGAATTCGCCACCGGCCTGCGCGAAATTCTGGTGGTGGAAGAAAAGCGCCAGGTCATCGAATACCAGATCAAGGAAGAGCTGTACAACTGGCGCGGCGACGTGCGCCCCAACGTGCTGGGCAAGTTCGACGAGGTGGAAGGCGACTTCTCGGGCGGCGAATGGAGCATGCCCAACCCCAGCGCCCACACCCTGCTGCGCGCCAACGCCGACCTGACGCCGGCCATCATCGCCCGCGCCATCGCCAAGCGCCTGAAGAAGCTGGGCGTGGACAGCGACATGGCCGCGCGCATCGACGCCCAGCTGGCCATCCTCGACGCCAAGGAAAACGCCATGAAGGCGGTGCCGGTGCTCAGCAGCGCCGAGCGCCAGCCCTGGTTCTGCTCAGGCTGCCCACACAACACCAGCACCCGCGTGCCCGAGGGCTCGCGCGCCATGGCCGGCATCGGCTGCCACTTCATGACCATCTGGATGGACCGCGCCACCGTGGGCTTCACCCAGATGGGCGGCGAGGG
>JAUYSB010000051.1 GCA_030696525.1 Hydrogenophaga sp.
GCCTCTCGCCTGAGATGCGCGCCCAGATGGGCCTGGCGGCGGTGGCCGCCGCGCGCGCCGTTAACTACGTGGGCGCCGGCACGGTGGAGTTCATCGTCGAGCAGCGCGACGACGGCAGCATGAACTTCTTCTTCATGGAGATGAACACGCGGCTGCAGGTAGAGCACCCGGTCACCGAGGCGATCACCGGCCTTGACTTGGTGGAGTGGCAGCTGCGTGTCGCTTCGGGCGAGCCGCTGCCGCTCAAGCAGGACGAGCTGCGCATGCACGGCCACGCCATCGAGGCCCGCATCTGCGCCGAAAACCCCGACAAGCAGTTCCTGCCCGCCACCGGCACGCTGCGCGTGTACCGCAAGCCCGACGCCAGTGCCTTCACACACGGTCTGGTGCGGGTGGATGACGGCGTGCGCCAGGGCGACACCATCAGCCCCTACTACGACAGCATGATCGCCAAGCTCATCGTCCACGGCGACACGCGCGAGCAGGCCCTGGCGCGGCTCGACGCCGCCCTGGCCCAGACCCACATCGTGGGCGTGGCCAACAACGTGCAGTTCCTGCGCCACGTGGTGCGCAGCCCCTCGTTTGCCGAAGCCCGGCTGGACACCGCGCTCATCCCGCGCGAGGCCGCCGTGCTGTTCAACCAGGAACCATTGGGCCTGCCACTGGCCGCGGCAGCGGCCGTGTCCCAGACCTTGCACGACGAGGCGGCCCAGGCCGGCAGCGACCCCTTCAGCCGCCGCGACGGCTGGCGCTCGCACGGTGAATTTCTGCGCCGTTTTGCCTTTGTGTTCGGTGGCGACACGGTGCAGGCCCAGCTGCGCTATGCCCACGACGGTGCCTTGGCCCTGACGGTGGGCGAGGGCGAAACCGCTGTGGCCGGCCCGCTGGTGTGGCGCGTGGCCGGTGCCGGCCTGGAAGTAGCCTTCAACGGCCAGCGCACCGAACTGCGGGTGGACTGGCAGGGCGAAACCGCCCATGTGTTTGCCACACGCGGTGCCACACAGATTGTGGAGGTGGACCTGCTGGCCCACGCGGGCGAGGCCGCCAGCGAAGGCGGGCGCCTGACCGCACCCATGCCCGGCAAGGTGGTGTCTTTTGCGGTCAAGGCCGGCGACAGCGTGAAGAAGGGCCAGGCGCTGGCGGTGCTGGAAGCCATGAAAATGGAGCACACCATCGCCGCGCCCGCCGATGGCCAGGTGGCCGAGCTGCTCTACGCCCCGGGCGACCAGGTGGCCGAAGGCGCCGAGTTGCTCAAGTTGGCGCTGGTTTGACGGGGTTATTGCTGGCGTGTACGTTATCGGTCAGTTGAAACACTGATAATCGCGATTTCATCATTTTGCGCGGCCGGCGCTCATCCCATGGACGTCACCTACATCAGCTTCTGTTGCACCGACACCAAGCCCGAGCCCTGGCTCAGCGGCTTGCGTGCGGCCATCCCGCGTGCGCTGGTGGATGTGTGGCAACCCGGCGCGCCGCAGGCCGACTACGCGGTGGTGTGGGCGCCGCCACAACAATTTGTCGATGAACAGACCCGGCTCAAGGCCATGTTCAACATCGGCGCCGGGGTGGACGGCCTGCTCAGGCTCAAGCTGCCGCCCAATCTGGCCGTGGTGCGGCTGGACGACGCTGGCATGTCGGCGCAAATGGCCGAATACGTGTGCCACGCGCTGATCCGCCACTTCCGCGAATTTGACGGTTACGAGGCGGACGTGGCCGCAGGCAAGTGGTCTTACCGCAAGCCGCGCCACCGGGCCGATTTCCCGGTCGGCGTTCTGGGCCTGGGCGTGCTGGGCCAGCGGGTGGCCAAGGCGGTGGCGCAGTTCGACTTTCCGGTGCGCGGCTGGAGCCGCACGCCGCACCAGATTTCCGGTGTGACCACCTTCGCGGGCGAATCCGAATTCAATGACTTCCTGGGCGCCACCCGGGTGCTGGTCAACCTGCTGCCGCTGACGCCGCAGACCGAAAACATCCTGCGCCGCGACACCCTGCAGCGCCTGCTGCCGGGCGCCTACCTCATCAACGTGGCGCGCGGCGCCCACCTGGTCGAGGACGACTTGCTGGCCCTGCTCGACATCGGCCACCTGGCCGGCGCCACGCTGGACGTGTTCCGCACCGAACCGCTGCCGGCTGGCCACCCTTTCTGGACACACCGGCGCATCACCGTCACCCCTCACACCTCGGCGCGCACCCTGCGCGACGAATCCATTGCCCAGATCGCTGCCAAGATCGAACGCCTGCGCGCCGGCGAAGCGCCGCGCGCGCTGCCGGGGTTTGTGGACCCGGCGCGGGGGTATTGACCGCTATATCGGAGACTTTCCATGGCTTTTCCCACCCGCGTCCAACTCATCGACGTCGGCCCGCGCGACGGCCTGCAGAACGAAAAACAGCCGGTGCCCGCCGCGGTCAAGATCGAGCTGGTGCACCGGCTGCAGGCGGCCGGTCTGACGGAGATCGAGGTCACCAGTTATGTGTCGCCGAAGTGGGTGCCGCAGATGGCCGACAACCACGAGGTCATGAGCGGTATGACGCGCGCTCCGGGCGTGCGCTACTCGGTGCTCACGCCCAACCTCAAAGGCTTCGAGTCCGCGCTGCTGGACAAGCCCGACGAGATCGTGGTGTTTGGCGCCGCCAGCGAGGCCTTCAGCCAGAAGAACATCAATTGCAGCATCGCCGAGAGCATCGAACGATTTGCGCCGGTGGTCGAGGCTGCGCTGGCGGCGGGCATTGCCGTGCGCGGCGCCATGAGCTGCACGGTGGGTTGCCCCTACGAAGGCGACATCGCGCCGGAGCGCGTGGCCATGTTGGCGCGGCTCATGAAGGGCATTGGCGTGCAGCGCGTGGACGTGGCCGACACCATTGGTGTGGGCACGCCGCTCAAGGTGCAACGCGCCATCGAGGCCACGCTGCCGCACTTTGACATCGACTACATCTGTGGCCATTTCCACGACACCTACGGCCAGGCCCTGGTCAACACCTACGCCGCGTTGGAAATGGGCGTGCGGAATTTCCAGTCGTCGGTGGCCGGGCTGGGCGGCTGCCCCTACGCCAAGGGTGCCACTGGCAACGTGTCCACCGAAGACGTGGTTTACCTGCTGCAGGGGCTGGGGATTGAGACGGGCATTGACCTGGACGCGCTGGTGGACGCGGGCGCCTTCATCAGCACCACGCTGGGTCGCAAGCCCAACTCGCGCGTGGCCACGGCACTTCTCAACAAACGCGCTGGCTGATAAAATCCTTACGAAATTACTTTTCGTAAGGGGCTGCCATGTACAACGCCACCGTCACCAGCAAAGGCCAAACCACCATCCCGAAGGAAGTGCGGGACGGTCTGGGCTTGCAGCCGCAGGACAAGCTCAACTTCACGCTGCTGCCCGACGGCACCGTGATCATGCGGGCCAAGAAGCGGCAGCTGGTCGATCTGCAAGGCATCGCTGGTTACAAGGGCCCGGCCATTTCTGTGGAAGACATGAAGGCCTGGAAGTGACCGAGCGCTTGGGGCTGGACACCAACGTGGTGGCCCGGCTGGTGCTGGCCGACGACCCGACCCAAACCTACCAGGCGGCTGCGCTGATCCGTGGCGCGCGCAGCGCTGGCCGGCAACTGGTGCTGGGCCTGCCCACGGTGCTGGAGCTGGAGTGGGTGTTGCGCAGCCGGGCGCGCCTGGACAAGGCAGCGGTGCTGCGGGTGGTCAAGGGGTTGCTGGAATCGCAAGACCTGGAAATCGACAACGAGCACACGCTGGAGCAGGCGGTGTACCAGTACGAAAATGGCAACGCCGATTTTGCCGACTGCCTGTTTGCGGCACACTACCGCGCCCTGGGATGCACCGCCATGCTGACTTTTGACCGCCACGCCGGGAACCTCACTGGCGCGCAGTGGCTGGGGTCCAACACGAACGAAACACATTGAACGCCATGGAACTTCAAACCTGGGTTGCCTACTTCATCGCCTCCTGGGCGATTGCCCTGTCGCCCGGCTCGGGCGCTGTTTTGTCCATGAGCCATGGCCTGGCCTATGGCGTGAAAAAAACCTCGGCCACCATCCTGGGCCTTCAGCTGGGGCTGAGCGTGATCCTGCTGGTGGCGGGCATGGGGGTGGGGGCTTTGCTGCTGGCCTCGGCCACGGCGTTCCTGGTGGTCAAGGTGCTGGGCGCGGGCTACCTCATCTGGCTGGGCTGGTCGCAGTGGCGCGCGCCGGTGGCGCAGGCCAGTGATGCCGCACTGTTGCCCAACGCCGAACTCAGCGTGCACCAGCGTGTGGTGCGCGGTTTCATCACCAACGTCACCAACCCCAAAGGCATTGTGTTCATGGTGGCCGTGCTGCCGCAGTTCATTGATCCAGAGCGGCCCATGGGGATGCAGATGCTGATCCTGCTGACCACCACGGTGGCGGTCGATCTGGTGGTGATGCACGGCTACGCCTGGTTGGCCTCCAGCTTGCAAGCGTGGATGCGCGGCGTGCGTGCCCGTGTGCTGCAGAACCGCGTGTTTGGCGGTGTGCTCATGGCCATGGGCGCCAGCCTGTTGATGGTGCGCCGTGGCGCGGGTGCTGCAACATGAACGAGAAAAACCTGCCCGACGGCGTGCTGCCCGATGGTGTGTTGCGCGTCGCCGCCGAACTGCAGCGCCTGGGCCACCCACACGCGCCCGTGATGCTGGACGACGCCGCGCGCACCGCACAACAGGCCGCCGATGCCCTGGGCGTGGGCCTGGGCCAGATCGCCAAGAGCATCGTCTTCAGGCGCAAGCCCGACGGCGCGGCGGTGCTGGTGGTCACCTCGGGCGACAAACGTGTGGACGAAAAAAAGGTGCAGGCCCTGGTGTGTGGCGAGGGCCAGAAGCTGGGTCGCGCCGATGCCGAGTTCGTCAAGGCCAGCACGGGTTTTTCCATCGGTGGCGTGTCACCGCTGGCGCATGCCATGCCGCCGGTGCTGCTGGTGGACCGCGAGCTGTTCCGCTTCGAGGTCATCTGGGCGGCGGCCGGTCATCCCCACGGCGTGTTCCGCCTGGCACCTCAGGACCTGGGGGCTTTGACCGGCGCGCCCGTGGCCGATGTCGCCCTCGATTAAGCTGCACGCGTGACGTCTTCCACTGCCCCCATCACCCTGGCCCGCGCGCGCAAAACCGCGCCCGCGGGCGCCGTGCCATCGCCCTGCGTGGGCGTGTGCCGCATGCTGCCGGCCACCGGCCTGTGCGAGGGCTGCTGGCGCAGCATCGACGAAATTGTGGCCTGGGGCCGCGCCAGCGACGCCGAGCGGCTGCGCATCTGGGGCCTGATCGAGTCGCGTCAGGCCGAGGCCGTGGCAGGCTCGTAAAACGCAAACCCGCTGTGCGCCTGTTTGGCGCGGTACATGGCCGCGTCGGCGTGGCGCAGCAGTTCGGTCAGCGTTCGGCCGTGTTCGGGGCAGCGTGCAATGCCCACGCTGGCGTCCACGCTGATGGCCTGGCTGGCATGGGGGAAGGGCAGGCGCACGGCTTCGCACAGGCGCTGGGCCATGGCCGCCAGTTGCGGCGGTGTGTGGCGCCCGGCCAGCAGAATCACGAACTCGTCGCCGCCCAGGCGGGCCACCAGGTCGCCTTCGCGCATCTGCGCCTGCAGGCGCCTGGCCACTTCCACCAACAGGCGGTCGCCCACCTCGTGGCCGTGGGTGTCGTTCACCGGCTTGAAGCGGTCGAGGTCGAGCAGCATCACCGCGTGCGGCTGTTGCTGGGCGTGCAGCTGTTGCGCCCGCTGGCTCAGCCCCACGCGGTTGGCCAGGCCAGTCAGCACGTCGGTGGCCACGGCCTCGGCCAGGTGGTCGGCCTCCATGCGCAGTTCGGTCTGGCGCTGCCGCATCAGGCGTACGCGCGCGCTGAGGGCGTAGGCAAACACCAGCATCTCGGCCACCACGCCAATCTGCAAACCGTTGGCCAGCAAAAACGGCGCGTCGAACAGGCCCCAGTTCACGCCGACCACCGCCAACGCCGACAGAAACAGCACGGCTTGACCACACAGGTACCAGGCCGCAGGCGCAAAGCCTTGCCGCCACACCAACACGGCGCCCCAGGCGGCCAGCAGCGTGCCCACGGTGGCGCTGATCTCCACCAGCTGCTGGGCTCGGGCGGTCCATCCCGCCAGCGCCAGCAGCACGGCCAGGGCGGCCACCGTGGCGACCACCAGCACCAGCCGGTTGGCCCAGGCCAGCCGCCGTGGCAGTTCGAGAAAGCCCCGGCAGAGCAGCGCGCCGAACAGTATCCACAGCGCCGAGCCCAGCATGTTGCTGCGTTGCTGCCACCACGGCCACTGGCCCAGCAGGTAGTGGGCCGCGTGGCCGTTGAAGCTGGCCAGGGTGAACAGGGCGGCCGCACAGGTCAGCACGTAGAGGCCGTAGCTGTCGTGGCGGAACACATAGGACAGCACCAGGTTGTAGACCAGCAGCGCAAACAAGATGCCATAGACGATGCCGTCGAACAGGCGTTTGTGCTGGCGCGACTGCAGATAGGCCACGGTCTCCCAGGCAGACACGTCCAACGCCTGCGAGGAGCGCGACTGCAGCCGCAAAAAAACGACGTAGCGCCCGGCATCGCCCAGTTGCAGGCGCATGGCCGGCCTTTCGGTGCCCATGGGCCGGCTGGCGTAGGGCTGCACCAGCCCGGTCGCCACCGGCGGCGCGAGTGCCTGGCCCTGTGCGTTGATGGGACCAAAAAAGCGCACGTCATCGATCGCGGTGGTGTGCAGGGCCAGCACCCAGTCGCCGTGGGCGCGCGTCTGTTCGACGTCGATGCGCAGCCAGTGCGCGTGGTCGGGATTGCCGGTGCGCATGCCTGGTCGGGCCGGTTCAAAGCGCCCTGCCACGAAGGCGGCCTGCGCGGCGGCCAGGTCCGCCGTCCCCGAGGTGTCGGCCCAGTGGCTGGCCTGTGCGCCCACACGCTGGCCCGAGGCCGCTGCGTCCAGCACCACCACGGCATGTGCCGGTGGCAGCCACAGCAGCAGGCACGACAGCAGGCACAACAGCCACAGGCGCAGCCAAGCCGCAGTCATGGAATTTGCTTCAGAATGCCCATGCCAACACTGTACCCACGACACACCGTTTTGGGCGTCGGCGCCTCCCCTATTGCTGTGAAGACCATCACCTTTTTCTACGACGTGATTTCGCCTTACGCCCACCTGGCTTTTGAGGCCTGGCCGCAGGCCATGGCCGGCCTGGGCCATCGGGTGCGCCATGTGCCGGTGCTGTTTGCAGGCCTGCTGGCGCAGCACGGCCAACTGGGGCCGGCCGAAATCGCGCCCAAGCGCGACTGGACCTACCGCCAGGTGGCCTGGCTGGCGCACCGTGCCGAGTGCCGGCTGGACATGCCCAGCAGCCATCCCTTCAACCCGCTGGCGCTGTTGCGCCTGGGCGCGGCCTGCTCGCTGCATCCGGGTGCCCAAGGGGGCACCAGCCGATTCGTCACCGAGGCCTTGTTCCACCACGTGTGGCACGGCAGCGCCGACCCCAACGACCCGGCGCGGCTGGCCAGCTTGCAGCAGCGCCTGGCCGACCACATGGCCGCATGTGGCCACGCCATGCCCGCGCCCGACAGCGCTGAGGTGAAACAGCAGCTGCGCGCCAACACCGAGTCAGCGCTGGCGGCGGGTGTGTTTGGCGTGCCCAGTTTCGAGGTCGATGGCCACCTGTTCTGGGGCCAGGACGCATTGCCCATGCTGCGTGCCTACCTGGAGGGCGACGCGTGGTTTGACAGCGGTGCGTGGGAAGCCGCCAGCCGCGTGGGCGCCGGCGTGGTTCGCACGCGTTGAGCCAACACCTTGAACAGGTTTCACATGGCCTCTGCACACAACACCCCCCGATGGCATGCCGGTATCGCGCTGCTGACGCTGCTCGGCGTTTGCCTGTGGCTGCCAGCACGGGCCTCAGACCCCGACCCGCTGGCGCAAGCCCGTGCCACCTACGCGGAAGTGAACCAGAACAGCCCGCGCATGGCGACCCAGCGGTTTCGCGCCCGCGTGCCGGGGGTGGACTACACCAGCACGGTGGTGGCCTGGCTGGAGCAGGGCAGGCTGCGCAGACTCGCCGTCACCGATCCGGACGACTCGGGCAATGTGCTGACCGACCTCTACTTCACGGCCGATGGCGCGTTGGTGTTTGCGCTGCGCACCACCCAAGGCTACAAGTCCAACGGCGCGGTGGAGGTGCGCAACGAGCAGCGCCTGTATTTCCAGCAGGGCCGCCTGGTGCACATGCTGGCCGGGCTGTCCAAGGCGGTGTTGCCCGTCAGCGATGCGCTGGCGCAAAGCGAATCGGCCACCACGCTGGCCATGGCGCAGGCGCTGCGCTCGGCGGCGCTGGCGCCCGCGTCGCCGTCTGTGGTCGTGGGTAACCAGCGCAAACCGGCCCAGGGCCGGCTGCTGAGCCTGGAGCGCGGTGATGCTGCCTGTTACGCCGAACTCAGCGATGACGCCGGCCGCGTGTTGCGCGAGAAGGCCGACTTCGCCTTGTGCGACCAGGCCGACCGCCTGACCGGGCAGACCGTGTCGCTGACCTACACACCCACCCGCGTGATGGCGGCGTCCTGTCAGGGCGACACGGCCTGTACCCGGTTTGAGGTGGTGGCGCTCGTGACTGGCGCCTTGCCCACCACCGCCGCCGCCACCGGCACCTCGTGGTGCAGGCCCGGCGAGACCGATCTCTACACCTGCGATGCCGGCGCGAAACGGGTGTCGGTCTGCGTCAGCCAAGGCGCTTCCGCGCAGGCGGGTCGGCTGTTGTACCGCTTCGGGTCCGCGACCGCCGGCCAACCGGAGCTGGAGCTGCCCAGGGCGCCCACCGCGCCGGGCCGCACCGCCACCGGCGAGGCTGCCGCCTTCGCCGGCGGGGGCGGCGTGTGGCTGCGTTTCACACAAGGGCAGTTTGGCTATGTGGTCTACAGCGGCGTGGGCCGCTGGGGGCGCAACGGCGCCACCGAGACGCGGGAGGGCGTGCAGGTCGAGCGCCAGGGCCGGGCCATCGCCACGCTGGCCTGCGCGACGCCCCGTGTCAACGAGCTGGGCCCCGAATGGTTGCAGCGCCTGGGCATCGCGCCCGATGCACAGGGCTTTGTGTTCCCCAACACCGACAAATGAGGGGCGGCCTGGCTCACTGGCCGAAGGCTTCGTCCAGCGTCATCGTGGCGCCGGTGGCGCTGGCGTCGTAGCCGCTCAAGGCGGCCACGCGGGCACGGAAGGCGGGGGAGCGCAGCACGGTCAACACCGGCTGCAGGTCGGGCTGGCCCAGCGCATCGGCCGAGACGGCAAAAAAGTAGCGCTCGCGCAGCAGCGGTATGAAGTGCAGCCCGAAACGCTGGGCCGCCGTCTGCACGCCCAGGCCCACATCGGCCATGCCGCTGGCCACAAAGGCGGCCACGGCGGCGTGGGTCAGTTCGGTGGTGTTGTAGCCGGTGATCTGTGCCGGCGCGATGCCCTGCCGCTGGAGCAGCAACTCGGTCAGCACGCGGGTGCCCGAGCCTTCGGGGCGGTTGACAAAACGCACACCTGAGCGCGTCAGGTCGTCCAGCCCGCGGACACCCAGGGGGTTGCCCGGCGCCAGAAAAAGGCCCTGGGTGCGCACCGCCAGTTGCACCAGGCGGTGTGGGTCGGGCTTGAGCCAAAGGAGGTAACGCTGCGCGGCTTCGTGCTGCAGCTCGCCCAGCGGCACGTGAAAACCGGCCAGGTCACATTCGCCCCGCGCCAGCGCGGCCACGGCTTCCAGGCTGTTGCGGTAGCGCAGGTCGATGGGCAGGCGGCGCGCCGTCAGCAACTCGTGCAGGGCCGCCACCGCAAACCCGTGGCTGGCGTGCAGCCGGCAAACCGCCCGCTGGCGGCGCTGTGCGCCGGCCAGTTCGCCCCCCATTTCCGACCCCAGCGAGGCCAACAGCGGCTGCAGGCGCGCGGCGATGCGCGCATCGGCCCACACCAGGCGCTGGGCGGGGTCGGTCAGGTGGGAGCCCCGGCCGCGTTCGCGTGTGACCAGGGGCTGGCCGAACACCACCTCGCCGTCGCACACCAGCCCCCAGGCCTTGCGGTAGGACAGCCCCAGTTCGCGCCCTGCCTGCGCGATGCTGCCGCTGTCCTGCACCGCCGCCAGCAAGGCCAGCAGGGTGCTCACGTCCAGCGTGTCGCCGGCCTCGCGCTCGATGCGCCATTGGGGTTGGAGGGTGAAGCGCAGCATGGTGGATTTATGCAAATCTGTGCATATTAAAACCCGGGTGCGGTGCTACGCTGCCCGCATGAACGAGACAACACCATCGAATGGGCACCTGGCCGGCGTGCAGGCGGTGCCGCTGCGCCGCATGGACCTTCCGGCCAAGGGCCAGCTGCGTCACACGCCCAAGGGCCGGCAGGTGGCACCCGCCGACCGGGCGCGGGTGGCCGATCTCTGTGCGGGCCTGGCCCAACGCGCGGACTTGCTGATCGAACACCTGCACCGTTTGAACGATGCCGAAGGCGCCTTGCGCAAGGGCCACCTGGCCGCGCTGGCCGAGCGCCTGCGCCTGAGCCAGGTGGAGGTGTTCGAGGTGGCGAGCTTCTACCACCACTTCGCCATCGTTGAAGACGACGCGGCGGTGGCGCGCACCACCGTGCGCGTGTGCACCAGCCTGTCGTGCGAGATGGCCGGCGCGCAGACCTTGCTGCGCGACCTGCACGAACGGCTGGCCGGCGACGCGTCGGTGCGGGTGATCGAAGCACCCTGCATCGGCCAATGCCACCAGGCGCCGGCCGCCTGTGTGGGGCAGCACCAGTTGCCCCAGGCCAGCGCCGATGTGGTGGCGGCCTTGGTCGAGCGTGGCGACACCGGCCCGCGTGTGTTGCCCACCACACCGGGCGACAGCGACTACGCCCATCTGCGCCGCCTTTTGGGTGGCGTGCTGACGCCCGATCAGGTGCTGACCGAACTCAAGGCATCCAACCTGCGGGGCCTGGGCGGCGCGGGTTTTCCGGCTTGGCGCAAATGGGAAACCGTGCGCGCCCAGCCCGGCCGCAAGGCCATGGTGGTCAACATCGACGAAGGCGAGGTCGGCACCTTCAAGGACTGGCAGGTGCTCACCACCTCGCCCCACCAGGTGCTTGAAGGCCTGCTGATCGCGGCGCTCACTGTGGGTGCCGAAGACGTGTGGCTGTACCTGCGCGACGAGTACCACGACGGCCGCGTGATCCTGTCGCGAGCCATGGCGCAACTGCAGCAACACATGGCCGCCTGGCAGCACAAGTACGCCGGCTGGACCTGGCCCCGCATCGAGCTGCGGCGTGGTGCCGGCGCCTACGTGTGTGGCGAGGAGTCGGCGCTGATCGAATCGGTGGAAGGCAAACGCGGGTTGCCCCGCCTGAAGCCGCCCATCGTCGCGGTCAACGGCGTGTTCGGGCGGCCCACCCTGGCGCACAACCTGGAAACGCTGTGGTGGCTGCCCGAGATTCTGGACAAGGGCGGCGCCTGGCTGGCGGGGCAGGGCCGGCGCGGGCGCAGCGGGCTGCGGCGTTTTTCCGTGTCGGGGCGTGTCAACAAGCCCGGCGTCTATCTGGCGCCGGCCGGCATCACGCTGAACGAGCTGGTGGCGGAATACGCAGGCGGTTTGCCAGACGGCCACACCCTCCGCGCCTACCTGCCCGGCGGCGCTTCGGGTGGCATCCTGCCGGCGGCGCTGGCCGATGTGCCGCTGGACTTCGACACCCTGGCCGAACACGGTGCCTTTGTGGGCTCCATGGCCGTGGTGGTGCTGAGCCAGCACGACAGCGTGCGCGACGCGGCGCTGAGCCTGATGCGCTTTTTTGAACACGAATCCTGTGGCCAGTGCACGCCTTGCCGCGCCGGCACGGTGCAGGCCGCCCTTTTGATGGCCGACAAGGTGTGGGACACCGAGCGTCTGGCGGCGCTGTCGCAGGTCATGCGCGACGCGTCCATCTGTGGCCTGGGCCAGGCGGCGCCCAACCCCTTCGATTCGGTGCTGCGCTTCTTTCCCGAGGAGGTCAAGCCATGAAAAGCCTTGAGATGCCCAAAACCGACTTCACCCTCAACGGCCAGCCCGTGCAGGCCCTGCCCGGCGAATCCATCTGGCAGGTGGCCCAGCGTGTTGGGGTGGACATCCCCCACCTGTGTCACAAGCCCGGCCTGCCCAGCGCCGGCAACTGCCGCGCCTGTGTGGTGGAAGTGGAAGGCGAGCGCGTGCTGGCCGCCTCGTGCTGCCGCGCGCCGCAGGCCGGCATGGTGGTGCACAGCAACAGCGAGCGTGCCCAGCGCTCGCAGAAGACCGTGTTGGAACTGCTGTTGGCCGATGCCGGCGACAAGACCACCGCCCTCAAGCAGAACAGCGAACTCGCCCGTTGGGGCGAGGCCGTGGGGGCCGACCCGCAGCGCTACCAGCGCCGCGCTTCCGTGGCGGCCGACACCAGCCACCCCGCCATGGCGGTGAACCTCGACGCCTGCATCCAGTGCACCCGCTGCATACGCGCCTGCCGCGACATCCAGGGCAACGACGTGCTGGGTCTGGCCTTCCGGGGCGGTCATGCGCAGATCATTTTTGACCAGGCCGACCCCATGGGCCAGAGCACCTGCGTGGCCTGCGGCGAATGTGTGCAGGCCTGCCCCACGGGGGCCATCGCACCCGCCAACGGCAGCTACGCGCGTGTGGCTGACAAAACGGTCGATTCGGTCTGCCCCTACTGCGGCGTCGGCTGCCAGCTCACCTACCACGTCAAGGACGGCAAGATAGACCACGTGGAAGGCAAACAAGGCCCGGCCAACGAGGGCCGCCTGTGTGTGAAAGGCCGCTTCGGCTTCGACTACGCGCACAGCCCTGACCGCCTGACGCGCCCCTTGATCCGCCGTGCCGACGCACCCAAGGACGCGGCCAGCGTGATGCGACGCGACTGGCGTGAGCTGTTCCGCGAAGCCACCTGGGACGAGGCCCTGGACGCCGCCGCCGCCGGCTTCAAAAAGGTGCTGGCCAGCACGACCGAGCGCGGCCGCTTGAGTCCTGTGTCGGGCTTCGGCTCGGCCAAGGGCACCAACGAAGAGGCCTACCTGTTCCAGAAGCTGATCCGCACCGCGTTTGCCACCCACAACGTGGACCACTGCACCCGCCTGTGCCACGCCTCCAGCGTGGCCGCGCTGATGGAGGGCGTGGGCTCGGGCGTGGTCAGCAACCCGCTGCGCGACGTGGAGCACGCCGACCTGATCTTCGTGATCGGCGCCAACCCGGCACAAAACCACCCGGTGGGCGCGAGCTGGATGAAAAACGCCGTCAAGCGCGGTGCCCGGCTGGTGCTGGCCGACCCGCGCCGCACCGAGCTGGCCCGCCATGCCTGGAAATTCCTCGGCTTCACGCCGGGCAGCGACGTCGCCCTGCTCAATGGCATGTTGCACGTCATCACACACGAGGGCCTGACCGACGCCGCCTTTGTGCGCGATCGCACGCTGGACTTTGCCCAGCTCAAAGCCCATGTGGCCGACTTCGCGCCCGAGGTGGTGGCACCGGTCTGTGGCATTGATGCCGACACCATCCGCGAGGTGGCACGGGCGTTTGCCACCTCCAGGGCCAGCATCATCTTGTGGGGCATGGGCGTGAGCCAGCACAGCCACGGCACCGACAACGCGCGTTGCCTGATCGCGCTGTCCCTGGTCACCGGCCAGATTGGCCGCCCCGGCACCGGCCTGCACCCCCTGCGCGGGCAGAACAACGTGCAGGGCGCCAGCGACGCCGGGCTGATTCCCATGGTCTTCCCTGACTACCGGCCGGTGAGCGACGCCGCGGCCCGCGCCCACGCCGAAGAGGTGTGGCGCCTGCCGCCCGGCACCCTGGGCGCACAGCCCGGCCTGACGGTGGTGGAAATCATCAACGCCGCCTTTGAGCGCCAGATACGCGCCATGCTGATCCAGGGCGAGAACCCGGCCATGAGCGACCCGGATGCCACCCACGCCCGCGAGGCCCTGGCGCGGCTGGACCACCTGGTGGTGCAGGACATCTTTTTGACCGAAACCGCCAGCCTGGCCGACGTGGTGCTGCCTGCCACCGCCTGGCCCGAAAAAACCGGCAGCGTGACCAACACCGACCGCTGTGTGCAGATCGGTCACAAGGCGCTGAACACCCCGGGCGAGGCCCGTGCCGATGCCTGGATCACCGAGCAGATCGCCCGCCGCCTGGGGCTGGACTGGCGCTATGGCATTGCGCCCGATGGCACGGCCAGCGACGACCCGGCCGTGGGCATAGGTGCGGTGTTCGAGGAAATGCGCGCGCTCATGCCCAGCATCGCCGGCCTGTCGTGGCCGCGTTTGTGGCGCGAGCAGGCCGTTGTTTACCCGGTGCACGACCTGGGCGACCCTGGCCAGCCGGTGGTGTTCACCGACCACTTCCCCACCGCCACCGGTCGCGCCCGCCTGGTGCCGGCCACGCCCACGCCGCCGGCCGAGGTGCCCGACGCCGACTTCCCCCTGGTGCTCATCACCGGCCGGCAGCTGGAGCATTGGCACACCGGCAGCATGACGCGCCGCGCCAGCGTGCTGGATGCGCTGGAGCCCTTGCCCTGCGTCAGCCTGCACCCCACCACCGCTGCCAAGCTGGCGCTGGCGGCGGGCGCGTCGGCCCGGGTGCGTTCGCGCCGGGGCGCCGTCACGCTGGGCGTGCGGGTGGACGAGGGCATGCCGCTGGACACCGCCTTCATCCCCTTCGCCTACGCCGAAGCCGCTGCCAACCTGCTGACCAACCCCGCGTTGGACCCGGCGGCCAAGATCGCCGAGGTGAAGTACTGCGCGGTGGCCATCGAGGCGGTGGCGGGTGCTGTGGAGGCGGAGGCTTGATCTGACGCAAGGGCCAGGGCGCCGGTTTGTCGGATACTGATGTTTTCTGAAAAAGGAGACCCCATGTTCAAGAAAGTCCTCGTCCCCTCCGACGGTTCCGACCTGGCCCACAAGGCCGCCGAATTTGCCGCCGATCTGGCGAAGGTGCATGGCGCCGAAGTGATCGGTGTCTATGTGATCGACCCCTTCCCCTACATCGGCATCGGCGACGCCTCGGCCGTGGGCCTGCAGGCCTACCTGAGCGAAGCCAAACAGGCCGCCAACCGCTCGCTGGAAGTGCTGGCCGAGAGTTGCAAACAGCGCGGCGTGGCCTTTGCCGGCGACACCATCGAGCGCTCGGTGGTCTACGAAGGCATCACCGAAACCGCCAAGGCTGAAGGCTGCGACCTCATCGTCATGGGTTCACACGGCCGCAAGGGCATGGAGGCGCTGTTCCTGGGCAGCGTGGCGCAGAAGGTGCTGACCCACGCCAAGGTGCCGGTGTTGATCGTCAAGTGACCGCCTTGACGCCATGCGCGGGAGGCGCGTGACGTGAAGCTCCTGTTTGTTCACCAGAACTTTCCCGGGCAGTTCAAACACCTGGCGCCGGCCTTGGCCGCGCGGTCCGGTCACCAGGTGGTGGCGCTCAGCATGGCGGCGCGTGAGGCGAGCACCTGGCGTGGCGTGCGCGTGTTGCCCTACCGCCCACAGCGCGGCAACACCCCCGGCCTGCACGCCTGGCTGGTGGACATGGAAACCAAGGTCTTGCGCGGCGAGGCCTGTTTCCATGCGGCACGCCAACTGCGTCACCAGGGTTTTGTGCCCGGCGCCATCGTGGCCCACCCGGGCTGGGGCGAAAGCCTGTTTCTCAAACAGGTGTGGCCGCAGGCGCCGCTGGGTCTGTATGCAGAGTTTTTCTACCGTGCTCAAGGGGCAGACGTCGGGTTCGATCCCGAATTTGAGGCACCTGATGCCGAGCTGAACGCCTGCCGTCTGCAGCTCAAAAACCTCAACCATCTGGCCCAAGCCGATCTGGCGGATGCGGCACTTGCTCCCACCGCTTGGCAGGCCAGCACCTTTCCTCTGGCGTACCAGCGGCTTATCACCGTGGTACACGACGGCGTGGACACCCAGGCCCTGCGGCCGGATGCCCAGGCCCGTTTTGTTCACTGCCTGCCCGAAGGTGAGCGCTGCTGGAGCCGCGATGACGAGGTCATCACTTTCGTGGCGCGGGAGCTGGAGCCGTACCGGGGCTTCCACATTTTCATGCGGGCGCTGCCCGGCTTGTTGCGCCAGCGTCCTCATGCCCAGGTGCTGGTGGTGGGCGGCGACGGCGTGAGCTACGGCGCTCGACTGGCAGATGGGCGAAGCTGGAAAGACGTCTTCACCGCCGAGGTGCGCCCGCACATCAACGACGCCGACTGGGCGCGTGTGCATTTTCTGGGCAAGCTGCCCTACGAGCGCTTTGTGGACCTGCTGCGCGTATCGCGCCTCCACATCTACCTGAGCTACCCCTTTGTGCTGAGCTGGAGTCTGCTTGAGGCCATGAGCGTGGGCGCCTGTGTGCTGGCCAGCAACACCGCGCCGGTGCGCGAAGCCATCACCGACGGCGAGACCGGGCGGCTGGTGGACTTCTTTGATGTCCAAGCGCTGGTGGACCGCGCCTGCGAGCTGCTCGACGATCCGGCCCAGCGCGAGCGTCTGGGTGTCCAGGCCCGCGCCCATGCACAAGCGCGCTACGACCTGCGGCGCGTGTGCCTGCCCGCGCAACTGGCCTGGGTAGATGCCCTTGCGGCGGCGCCCCCGGCGGGGGCCTCCTAGAATGTTTGCCTCCTACCAGGCGAACCCATGTCATCACCCGAACACACTGGCGGTCTCATCCGCATTCTTGGCGCGCGTCAGCACAACCTCAAGAACCTCGACGTTGACTTCCGCACTGGCGAACTGACGGTGGTGACCGGGCCCAGCGGGTCGGGCAAGTCCAGCCTGGTGTTCGATACGCTGTACGCCGAGGGCCAGCGCCGCTACGTCGAGACCTTCAGCGCCTACGCGCGCCAGTTCCTGGACCGCATGGACAAACCGGCGGTGGACAAGGTGGAAGGTGTGCCGCCGGCCATCGCCATCGACCAGACCAACCCGGTGCGCAGCTCGCGCTCCACGGTGGGCACCATGACGGAGCTCAACGACCACCTCAAGCTGCTGTTCGCCCGAGCCGGCCACCTGTTCGACCGCCAGACCGCGTTGCCGGTGCGGCACGATTCCACCGAGTCCATCTACGCCGAACTGCAACGCCGCTGCGCGGAGGCTGGCGACCCGCGTGTGGTGGTGACTTTTCCGGTCGAATTGCCGGCCGGCACCACACAAGCCGAAGTGGAGCAATGGCTGTCGGCCAGCGGCTTCACCAAGGTGCAGGCCGAGCGCGAGGTGGCCACCGTCACCGGGCCGCGCGAGAGCGCCGCGCCGGGCCGCCCCAAGCAAGCTCGCACCCCCTCGGGGGGCAGCGAACCACACGAAGTGGGGAGCGTGAGGGCCGTCAAAGTTCTGGACGTGGTGGCTGACCGCTTCCGTCTCTCGAATGCTGAAAAAGCCCGCGTGATCGAAGCCATCGAAGTGGGCCTCAAACGCGGCAGCGGCCGCCTCAACGTCTACAAGCTCAACGACGAAGGCGAGCCGGATCTGTGGAAATTTTCCACCGGCCTGCACTGCCCCGAAAGCGACATCCGCTACCCCGAGCCCTTGCCGTCCATGTTCTCCTTCAACTCGGCGGTGGGCGCCTGCGAGGCTTGCCGGGGTTTTGGTCGTGTCATCGGGGTGGACTACGGCCTGGTGATTCCGGATGAAAAACTCACGCTGCGTGCCGGCGCCATCAAGCCCATGCAGACGCCGGCCTGGTCCGAATGCCAGGACGACCTGATGCGCCACGCCGAAGCCCACGGCATCCCGCGCGACACGGCCTGGAACAAGCTCACGCCCGAGCAACAGCACTGGGTCGTCGACGGCGAGCCCGGCTTCAAGGAAGGGCAGTGGAACAAACGCTGGTACGGCGTCAAACGCTTCTTTGCCTACCTGGAAAGCAAGTCCTACAAGATGCACATCCGCGTGCTCTTGTCCAAGTACCGCAGCTACACGCCCTGCGACACCTGCGGTGGCGCGCGCCTCAAGACGGACAGCCTGCTGTGGCGCATCGGCTCCAAGGCGGCCGCCGACGACGTGTTGCCCCCGTCCCGGCGATTTCTGCCGCGCCGTGTGGGTTGGACCCGCGCCCAGCTCGAAGCCCTGCCGGGCCTGAGCTTGCACGACCTGATGTTGATGCCGATCGCAAGGTTGCGGCGCTTCTTCGACCTCATCAGCGCCGACGTGCTGGGCAGCGCGCGCGACGCCGAATCGCAGGCGCAGCGCCTGCTGTTCGAGGAAATCACCACGCGCCTGAAGTACCTGTGCGACGTGGGCATTGGCTACCTCACGCTGGACCGCCAGAGCCGCACCCTGAGCGGCGGCGAGGTGCAGCGCATCAACCTCACCACCGCTTTGGGCACCTCGCTGGTCAACACGCTGTTTGTGCTGGACGAGCCCAGCATAGGCCTGCACCCGCGCGACATGGACCGCATCAACCAGGCCATGCTGCGCCTGCGCGACGCCGGCAACACCCTGGTGGTGGTGGAGCACGACCCGGCCGTGATGCTGGCGGCTGACCGCGTGATCGACATGGGCCCGGCCCGGGCGAACGCGGCGGGCAGATCGTGTTCGACGGCAGCGTGGCCGCGCTGCGCCAGGCCGACACGCTGACCGGCGCCTACCTGGGCGGTCGCAAGCAGATCGGCATGGGCTTCAAGCGCATGGTGACCGACAACACCCAGCGACTGATTCTGGAAGGTGCGCGCGAGCACAACCTGCAGAACGTCACGGTGGACATTCCGCTGCAGCGCCTGGTGGTGGTCACCGGGGTCAGCGGCTCGGGCAAGTCCTCGCTGGTGCAGGACGTGCTGGCGCCGGCGCTGATGCGCCACTTCGGCCGCGCCACCGAATCGCCGGGCGCACACGACCGCTTGCTGGGCGCGGATCATCTGGCCGACGTGGTCTATGTGGACCAGTCGCCCATTGGCAAAACGGCTCGCTCCAACCCGGTGAGTTACGTCGGCGCGTGGGATGCCATCCGCAGCCTGTTTGCCGATGCGCCGGTGTCGCGCCAGCGTGGCTACACGCCCGCCAAGTTCAGCTTCAACAGCGGCGACGGGCGCTGCCCCACCTGTGGCGGTTCGGGCTTCGAACATGTGGAGATGCAGTTCCTCAGCGACGTCTACCTGCGCTGCCCCGATTGCGACGGCAAGCGCTACCGGCCCGAAATCCTGGAGATACGCATCGAGCGCGGCGGGCGTCACGTCAACGTGGCCGATGTGCTGGAGCTCACGGTCAGCGAAGCCGCCCAGTTGTTTGCCAGCGACCGCGAAGTGATCCGCGCCCTGCAACCCATCGTGGACGTGGGCCTGGAGTACGTGCGCCTGGGCCAGCCCGTGCCCACGCTCTCAGGCGGCGAGGCGCAGCGCCTCAAGCTCGCGGGCTTTCTGGCCGAGGCCGCCCGGACGGCATCCAAGAGCCGCCAGCCGGTGGCCAGGAAGGGCACGCTGTTCCTGTTCGACGAACCCACCACCGGCCTGCATTTCGACGACATCGCCAAGCTCATGCGCGCGCTGCGCAAACTGCTGGATGCCGGGCACTCGCTGGTGGTGATCGAACACAACCTGGACGTGATGCGCGCGGCCGACTGGCTGATCGACCTCGGCCCCGAGGGCGGTGACGGCGGCGGCCTGGTGGTGGCCGAAGGCACGCCCGAGGACGTGCGCGAACACGCCGACACCCACACCGCGCGCGCCCTGCGCGACTACGCGGCCGCCATGACGCCCGTGTTGGCGGTGGCCGAGCAGGCGGCGGTGTACGCCGCCCCGCGCGCGCCCAAGGGGCCGAACGCGATCCAGATCATCAACGCCCGCGAACACAACCTGAAGGGCCTGAGTGTGGACATCCCGCGCGGCAAGTTCAACGTCATCACCGGTGTCAGCGGCTCGGGCAAAAGCACGCTGGCTTTCGACATCCTGTTCAACGAAGGCCAGCGCCGCTACCTCGAATCGCTCAACGCCTACGCCCGCAGCATCGTGCAGCCGGCCGGCCGGCCCGAGGTGGACGCGGTCTACGGCATCCCGCCCACCGTGGCCATCGAGCAGCGCCTGTCGCGCGGTGGGCGCAAATCCACCGTGGGCACCACCACCGAGGTCTGGCATTTCCTGCGCCTGCTCTACGTCAAGCTGGGCACACAACACTGCGTGCACGACGGCGCGGCGGTGTTGCCCCAGACGGCCGACCGCATTGCCGCCCAGCTGCTGACGCAGTACCGCGGCCAGCACATCGGTTTGTTGTCGCCGCTGGTGGTCAACCGCAAGGGTGTCTACACCGAGCTGGCCGACTGGGCGCGCCCGCGCGGCTACACCCATTTGCGGGTGGACGGCGAGTTCCTGCCCACCACCGGGTTCCCGCGCATCGACCGCTTCAAGGAGCACAACATCGAGCTGCCGGTGGCCAGCCTGGATGTGTCGCCCGAGAACGAAGACCTGCTGCGCGAGAAGCTGGCGCTGGCGCTGGAACATGGCAAGGGTGTGCTGACGGTGCTCAGCGGCATCACCACCCTGGCCGAGGCCATGCGCGGCGGCCATTCCACGGCGGGCATTGGCCGCGCCGAGACCTTTTCCACCTTGCGCGCCTGTCCGGTGTGCGCCACCTCGTATGCCGAGCTGGACCCGCGCCTGTTTTCGTACAACAGCAAACACGGCTGGTGCCCCGACTGTGTGGGCACGGGGGTCAAGCTCTCGCGCGAACAGCGCAAGGCCATGGACGACTCGGTGCGCGACGACAAGGACAAAGGCCGCGAGCAGACCTTTGCCGAACCCGAACTGGAAGATGTGGCCGACATGGCCTGCCCGACCTGCGCGGGCACGCGGCTGAATGGCACGGCACGGGCGGTGAAGTTTGCGGGCGTGGGTATTACCGACATCGCCAGCCTGTCGGTGCTCGATGTGCGGCGCTGGGTGGAGGGCCTGTCGCTCGAAGGGGCGATGAGCGACCGCGAAATCGGCATCGCCCGCGACCTCATCCCCGAGATCCGTGGCCGCTTGTTGTTCCTCGAAGAGGTGGGCCTGGGCTACCTCACGCTGGACCGGGGCGCGCCCACGCTCAGCGGCGGCGAGGCGCAGCGCATCCGCCTTGCCGCGCAGCTCGGCAGCAACCTGCAAGGCGTGTGCTACGTGCTCGACGAGCCCACCATCGGCCTGCACGCGCGCGACAACCAGATCCTGCTCAACGCCCTGCACAAGCTCGGCGACATGGGCAACACCCTGGTGGTGGTGGAGCACGACGAAGACACCATACGCCGTGCCGACCACATCATCGACATCGGCCCCAGTGCCGGCAAACGCGGCGGGCGCGTGGTGGCGCAAGGGTCGGCGCAAGACCTGTCGGACGCGGCCGACTCGGTGACCGGGCGTTACCTGCTCAACGCCATCCGGCACCCGTTGCACCCACGCCGCGAGGTGTTGAAGGCCGACATCCCCTGGCTCGAACTGCGTGGCGCCGCGCAACACAACCTGCACAAGGTCGAAGCCGCCGTGCCGCTCAAACGCCTGGTGGCGGTCACCGGCGTCAGCGGCTCGGGCAAGTCCACCCTGGCGCGCGATGTGCTGCTGGCCAATGCCGCTGCGGCGGTGAGCATGCGGGCCACCGCCGAAGGCCGCAAACAGTGGGCGGCCGGCGAGCGTCCCGCCTGGACCGGTTGCGACAAGCTGCTGGGCAGCGAGGTGGTGGACCGCGTGCTCGAAGTGGACCAGACGCCCATCGGCAAAACACCGCGCAGCTGCCCGGCCACCTACATCGGCTTCTGGGACACGGTGCGCAAGCTGTTTGCCGACACGCTGGAGGCCAAGGCGCGCGGCTACGCGCCGGGGCGCTTCAGCTTCAACACCGGCGAAGGCCGCTGCCCCAGCTGCGAAGGCCAGGGCGTGCGCACCATCGAGATGAGCTTCCTGCCCGATGTGAAGGTGCCGTGTGATGTGTGCCACGGCGCACGCTTCAACGCCGAGACGCTGGCCGTCACCTGGCGCGGCAAGAGCATCGGCGACGTGTTGCGCATGGAGGTGGACGAAGCCGTCGACTTCTTCGCCAGCATGCCCAACATCGGCCACCCGCTGCAGTTGCTGAAGGACGTGGGCCTGGGTTACCTGACGCTGGGCCAGCCGTCACCCACGCTCAGCGGCGGCGAGGCGCAGCGCATCA
>JAUYSB010000217.1 GCA_030696525.1 Hydrogenophaga sp.
TGGGTCACGGCCAGCACCTGGCGGTCGCGCCCCAGGCGCTGCATGAGCTGGCCCACGGTTTGTGCCACGGCGCCGCCCACGCCCGAATCCACCTCGTCAAAAATCAACGTGGGCGCTTCGCCCAATTCGCTGGTGGTGACCGAAATGGCCAGCGCGATGCGTGAAAGCTCACCGCCCGAGGCCACCTTGCCGACCGGGCGCGGTGTGCTGCCGGCGTGGCCGGCGACCAGAAATTCCACCTGTTCCAGACCGTGGGCTTGGGGCTCGTCCAGCGGCAACAGGCGCACCTCGAAGCGGCCGCCCAACATGCCCAGGCCCTGCATGGATTCGGTGATCGCGTCCGACAGGCGCGCCGCACCCTGCTGGCGCAATTTGGTCAGGCGCTTGGCCTCTTTCATGAAGGCGGCTTCGCGTGCCGTGGCTTCTTTGTGCAGGCCGTCCAAGTCGCTGGCACGGTCGATGTCGGCCAGTTGCGCTTTCCAGTCGGCCAGGCGCTGCGGCAATTCCTCGGGTGTGCAGCGGTAGCGCCGCGCCAGAGACAACCAACTGGTCAGGCGCTCGTCAAGCGCCTGCAGCGCGGCGGGGTCGATCTCGGTGTGGCGGCCGTAGTGCTGCAGGCTGTGCACGCTGTCCTGCAACTGGGCCTGGGCGTCTTGCAAGGCCTTGAGCACCTCGGTGAACTGCGGCTCAATGCCCACCTGTGATTCCAGCAGGGCGGTAGCGCGCGCCAGCAGCGACAGGGCGCTGGTGTCGTCGTCGTCCAGCGCGGCCAGCGCGCCCTGGGCGGCGCTGATCAGGTCTTGCGCGTGGGCCAGGCGGCCGTGCTGGGTGTTGAGTTCGTCCCACTCATCGGCACCGGGGGCGAGCTTGGCCACTTCGCCAATCTGCCAACTCAGGCGTTCGCTCTCCTGCTGGCGCGTGGCTTGCTGGCTGCGCGCCGTGTCCAGGGCCTTCAGCGCACCGCGCCAGTCGGCCCACAGGCCGGGCAGGGCGTGGGTGGCAATGCCGGCGTAGGCGTCGAGCAATTGGCGCACGGCGTCGGGGCGGGTCAGGCTTTGCCAGGCGTGTTGGCCGTGGATGTCCACCAGGCCATCGGCCAGGGCCTTGAGCTGCCCGGCGGTGGCCGCGCCGCCGTTGATCCAGGCCTTGCTGCGGCCCTGGGTGTCCACCGTGCGGCGCAGCAGCAGGCTGTCTTCGGCGTCGAAACCGTTGTCGGCCAGCCAGGTGGCAATGGGCGGCGTGATGTCGAACTCGGCCGACACCTCGCAGCGCGCCGCGCCTTCGCGCACCACGCCGCTGTCGGCGCGCGTGCCCAGCACCAGTTGCAGGGCGTCGATGAGGATGGATTTGCCGGCGCCGGTTTCGCCGGTCAGCACGTTGAAGCCGCTGCGCAGGTCCAGCTCCAGGCGCTGGACGATGACGAAGTCGGACAGGACGATGCGTTGCAGGGCCATGGTGAAATCAACGAAGTCTGGATGGGACCGGCGCCGGGCCGCCCCAAGCCGGGCCAGCCCCCTCGGGGGGCAGCGCAGTACACGAAGTGGCCAGCGTGGGGGCCATGTTCAGGCGACTCCCTCGTTCCAGTGCAGCTTTTTGCGCAGGGTGTCGAAATAGCTCCAGCCGGTGGGGTGCAGCAGCCGAAGCTGGTGAGGGGATCGTTTGACGATGATGCGGTCGCCGTGCATGAGTTCGGTGAAGGTCTGCATGTCGAAGTTGGCGCTGGCGTCCTTGCCGGCCACCAGCTCGACGCTGATTTCACCGTCGGACGGCAGCACGATGGGCCGGTTGGACAAGGTGTGCGGCGCGATCGGTGCCATCACCCAGCCGGCAATGGCCGGGTGCAGCATGGGGCCGCCGGCCGACAGCGCGTAGGCGGTGGAGCCGGTGGGCGAGGCGATGATCAGGCCGTCGGCGCGCTGGTTGGCCACAAAGCGTCCGTCCACCGCCACGCGCAGCTCGATCATGCTGGCGGCGGGGCCGCGGTTGACCACCACGTCGTTGAGCGCCGTGGCCTGGAAGACGCAGCGGTCGTCGCGCAGCACGCTGGCCTCGATCAGCGCGCGCCGGTCTTCGTCGAAGGTGCCGCGCAGCATGGGGCGCAGCTTGGCGCGGTAGTCGCCATAGGGCACGTCGGTGATGAAGCCCAGCCTGCCCTGGTTGATGCCCACCAGCGGCGTGCCAAAACGGGCCAGTTGGCGCGCGATGCCCAGCATGGTGCCGTCACCACCCACCACCAGCGCCAGGTCGCACCGCGCGCCGATTTCTTCGACGCTCAGCGCGCCGTATTGCGTCAGACCGGTGTTGTGCGCGGTGTCGCGCTCCATCGCCACATCGCAGCCCTCGTCGTGCAGGAAGTGGGCGATGCCATCGAGCGCATCGCGCGATCCCAGGGCCTGGTACTTGCCCACGATGGCCACGTGCCGGAAGCGCAGCGGGGCGGCGGTGGCGCTGGGCACGGGGTGTGGCGACTGGTGCGGGATCATGCGCAAATTACAACACAGGCTCTTAGAATGTTTGCATGCTAGATGACCGCTCCAAGTTGTTGCTCAAGGCGCTGGTTGAGCGCTACATCGCCGATGGGCAACCGGTGGGTTCGCGCACGCTGGCCAAGGCCACCGGGCTGGATTTGTCGCCGGCCACCATACGCAATGTGATGAGCGATCTGGAGGAGCTGGGTCTGATCGCCAGCCCCCACACCTCGGCCGGGCGCATTCCCACGGCACGCGGCTACCGGCTGTTTGTGGACACCATGCTCACCGTCAACCGCGATCAGCTGGCCCCGCAGGACGGCATGGCCACCGCCAGCCTGCAGGCCGACCAGCGGCACAAGGTGTTCAACCACGCGGCGCAACTGCTGTCCAACATGTCGCAGTTTGTGGGGGTGGTCATGTCGCCCCGGCGCAGCTCGGTGTTCCGCCACATCGAGTTTCTGAGCCTGTCCGAGCACCGGGTGCTGGTCATCATCGTCTCGCCCGACGGCGAGGTGCAGAACCGCGTCATCCACACCCAGACGGTGTACACCCAGTCGCAACTGCAGGAGGCCGCCAACTTCCTCAACGCCCACTACGCCGGCCTGACCATGGAGGCGGTGCGCGAGCGCCTGCGCCACGAGGTGGACGCGTTGCGCACCGAAATCGCGCAACTGATGGTGACGGCGGTGGAAGACGACCCCAGCGGCGACCAGGCCGCCGATGAGGTGGTGGTGGCGGGCGAGCGCAACCTGTTGTCGGTCACCGAGTTCTCCAGCGACATGGGCAACCTGCGCCGCATGTTCGACCTGTTCGAACAAAAGGCCCAGCTCATGCGTCTGCTCGATGTGTCCACCCAGGCCGAAGGGGTGCGCATCTTCATCGGTGGCGAAAGCCAGGTCGTGCCTTACCAGGATTTGTCGGTGGTGACCGCGCCCTACGAAGTGGACGGCCAGGTGGTGGGCACGCTGGGCGTGATCGGCCCGCAGCGCATGGCCTACGACCGCATGATCCAGATCGTGGACATCACCGCCAAACTGGTCAGCAACGCGCTGAGTCACAACAAGTGAAGCCCTTGTGGCTGCGCTTACAATCCCGCGCTTGGCGGGCCGTTAGCTCAGTTGGTTAGAGCAGAGGACTCATAATCCTTTGGTCGTAGGTTCAAGTCCTACACGGCCTACCAACCCGATCAAACACGTGGGCCAGCATCAATTGCTGGCCTTTTTGTTTTGGTTTTCTTGTTGGCACGTGCATCTCAATTTGCTTGCGAATTTTGATTTTTAAGTCAAAAATAGATCGCCTTTGCGAAAATTTGACGTAAATATCAAATGCAAACCCTCCAAGAACTCGGTGAGGCCGTCGCTGCGCGCCGCAAGCTGCTGGGCCTGAAGCAGGGCGATGTGGCGGCCCAGGCGGGCGTCACGCCCGAATCTCTTTCGCGCTTTGAGCGGGGCCGGGCGGCCGAATTCGGCTCGCGCAAGTTGCTGGCGGTGCTGGCGGTGCTGGGTGCCGAGCTGGACATTGTGGCCCCGGGCCAGGCTGGTAACCTGGACGAACTGCGTCGCGAGCGGGCGCAGCCCGCCGCAGGCCGTGGCGAAATCGGCGCAGCCACTGAGGGCCCCCGGTGATGCAGTTGTCTGTGTACGTGCTGGGCCGCGAGGTGGCCACGCTGGAACAGTCTGGCGACTTCAAGAGCGTGCTCACCTACCACCCCCAGGTGGCGGCTGACGACTTTGTGTCGCTCACCATGCCCGTGCGCACCGAAAGCTACGTGTGGGACGACCAGCTCCCCCCGGTGCTACAAATGAACCTGCCCGAGGGCTATTTGCTCCAGGTGCTACAAGAGCAGTTCGGCCCGCACATCGGCGCCAGCCCCATCGCACTCTTGTCCGTCATCGGGCGCAACATGGTGGGCCGCCTGCAGGTGGCCGCGCCCGGCGCCGAACTCAGCGTGCCGCCCAAGGCGGTTGAAGTGGCCGCGCTGTTGAAGGGTGACAACTCCGAAGCCGCCTTTGCGTCCTTGGTGCGCGAGCACGCCACCAGCGGCGTATCGGGCGTGGTGCCCAAGTTTTTGGATGCACAGGCCGAAGACGGCGCACCCTTGGCGTTGCACCAAAAGGCCAGCCTCGTGACCCGCCGCCACATCATCAAAGGCTCCAGTGCCCAACTGCCCTTCGTGGCCTTGAACGAGCACCTGTGCATGCAGGTCGCAAGCCGCGTGATGCCCACCGCCCAAACCGAGGTGTCAGACGACGGCCAGGCGCTGGTGGTGCACCGCTTCGACGTGGACGAACACGGCCAACCCCATTGGGGCATGGAAGACTTTTGCAGCCTGCTGGGGCTGCGCCCCGCCGCCAAGTACGACACCACCTGGGAGCGCATCGCCAAAGCCGTGCGCGACCACGTGCCTGGCTCGCAGCGGCTGGATACCTATCGTCAGCTCGCCACCACCTTGCTGCTGACCTACGCGCTGCGCAACGCCGACTGCCACGCCAAGAACCTGGCCTTGCTCTACACCAGCCGGGCCGACGTGCACCTGTCACCCACCTACGACATGCTGACCACCAGCGTGTACGCGGGTTTTCAGCACAACCCGCCGGGCATCGAATTCATGGGCAAGAAGACATGGGCGCCCGGCAAGAACCTGCAGAAGTTCATTGCCGCCACCTTCGGCATCCAGCCCAAGGAGCAGCAGCACATGGTGCAAGCCATCAGCGACGCGGTGGCAGACGTTGGTTCGCTGGTGCGCCAGGCGATGGCGCAAAACCCCGGCTTTGACGACATCGGCAAACGCATGCTCATGACTTGGGCCGAAGGCGTGCAGGGCCTGCGCGATCAGCGCGTGTACGCGCTGGGTGGCTGGGCGCCACCACCATCGTTTGAAGACTTTTCGCCACCGCCGAAACAGAAAACCAAATCCACCAAAATTGGGCGTTTTCCCTTGCTGGGCAAGCGCTGACCCGACCAACTACTCAACAGGTACTGTCATCCTTTGGGTGGTGGTTCAAGTCCTACACGACCTACCAATTTCATCACATGCCTGGCCCAGCCTTTCGCGCTGGGCTTTGTTGTTTCTGGGGGCTGCGCGGCGCTCTCCAAGGCCCATGTACGGGCGACACACAAAGTGTGAAAATGTTTGAACCATCTTGGCCGATCTGCTGGTGTCGGCGAGGTGTTCACAACACGCCCTGGAGGTCATCATGTCGTCGCACCTGGATCTGAGGCTTGTCAGGCGTTGGTTCGGCTGGGCCTTGTTGCTGCTGGCCTCGTTGTTCATGTGGGCAGCCCGGGCGCAACCCCTGCCTTCTGTCGATCTGGATCGCCTCTCTGAGCAGGCGGCCCTGACTGGCCAGGTGCGGGTGCTGGTGGGGCTCAATGTGGACGCTGTGCCCGAGGGCTTGTTGCACGCACGCGAAGTGCTGGCCCAACGGGCCAATACCCAGGCAGCGCAGGCGGCGATTGATCGCTTGCTGGCCGGCACCCAGACCGAGGTGTTTGCCCGATTCGAGAACATCCCGTTCGTGGGTCTGAGCACCGATGCCAACGGCATGGCGCGGTTGCGGGCCTCTGGCCTGGTGCGCGTGATTGAAGAAGACCGGCTGGCGCGGCGCAACCTGCAGGAAAGTGCGCCGCTGGTGAGTGCCGACGATGCTTGGGCCCAGGCGGCCACCGGCGCCGGCTGGGCCGTGGCGGTGCTGGACACCGGCGTGGACAAGACCCACGCCTTCCTGGCGGGCAAGGTGGTGGCCGAGGCCTGCTATTCCACCAACAACCGCCGCACTGCCTACTCGTTGTGCCCTGGAGGCGTTTCGTCGAGCACGGCTGCCGGCTCGGGTGTCAACTGCGCGGTGAGCCAGTATGGCGACGGCTGCCAGCACGGCACCCACGTGGCCGGTATTGTGGCCGGCGCAAACGGCCCTGGCGGTGCGGCCGGCGTGGCCAAGGGCGCCGGGGTGATCGCGGTGCAGGTGTTCAGCTATTTTCCCAGTTACCAGGACGTGTTGTCCTACACCTCCGACCAGATCAAGGGGCTGGAGCGGGTGTATGCGCTGCGCGGCGATCACGCCATCGCGGCGGTCAACATGAGCCTGGGCGGCGGGCAGTACAGCAGCACCTGCGACAGCAGCAACACCGCCATCAAGGCGGCCATCGACAACCTGCGTTCGGTGGGCATCGCCACCGTGATCGCCTCGGGCAACAACGGCTACCTCAACGCCATCAGCGCGCCAGCCTGTGTGTCCAGCGCCATCAGCGTGGGCGCCACCTGCGACACGGCCGACACCGGTTACTGCGCCACCGGCCTCAATGGTGTGGCGGGCTATTCCAACATCGCTGGCTTCATGTCGCTGTTGGCGCCGGGCAGTTACATCAACTCGTCGGTGCCGGGCGGCGGCTACGCCAACTGGAGCGGCACCTCCATGGCCACGCCGCACGTGGCGGGTGCCTGGGCGGTGCTGAAAAGCGCGCAGCCCAGCCTGAGCGTGTCGTCGGCCCTCAACTACCTGCGCAGCACGGGCTTGCTGGTGAGCGACACACGCAGCGGTGGCAGCGTCAGCGGCTTGCGGCGCATCGACCTGGCCACTTTGCCCACGCCTGTCTCCACCAATGTGTTGTCGGTGGCCCGCAGTGGTACCGGCTCGGGTCAGGTGGCGTCCTCACCCGTTGGCATCAGTTGTGGCGCGGTGTGTTCGGCATCATTTGATGCCAACACCAGCGTCACGCTCAGCGCCACGGCCAACGCCGGGTCGGCGTTCGTGGGCTGGGGCGGGGCTTGCAGCGGCAGCGCGCCCACCTGCACGGTGCTGGTGTCGGAAGCCAAGGCCGTGAGCGCCAGTTTCGAGCTGCAGACCCTCAAGCCGCTGATGGTCACCAAGAGCGGCACCGGCGTTGGCACGGTGACTTCTTCCCCGGCGGGCATCAGCTGCGGTAACGACTGCACCGAGAGCTATCCCACCGGCGCCCTGGTCACGCTCAGCGCCAAGGCGGCGGGCGGTTCCAGGTTCAGCGGTTGGAGCGGGCCTTGCACCCTCAGTGGCAACAGCTGCACCGTGGCCATGACCGACGCGCGGGCGGTGACGGCGACCTTCAACAAACGCTGAAGGCTGGCTGCTTACAGCTTGTCCAGGGCCCGCGCTGGCTGGCCCGCGCCGTCCAGTTGCCGTGTGCTGGATGCCACCAGCTCGGCATCGTCGCAGGGGGTGTAGACGCGCACCGCTTCTGTCTTGCCCTTGACCACCACGTCGGCCAGCGGCCTGAGCAGCGGGGCGCCTTCGCCCAGCAAGGCGGCTGTGCTGGCCGACAGCAGGATGCCCGTGCCAAAGGCCTTGTTGGCGCCCTCCAGGCGGGCAGCGAGGTTGACCGTGTCGCCGATGGCGGTGTAAGAGAAGCGCGTCTCGGAGCCGATGTTGCCCACCACGGCCGGGCCGCTGTGGATGCCGATGCGCATGCCGATCTGCGGCAGGCCCTGGGCTTGCAGGCGCGTCACCAGGGCGGCCATCGCTGCCTGCATTTCGATGGCAGCGGCCACCGCGTGGTGGGCGTGGTCGGGCACGGGCAGGGGCGCACCCCAGAAGGCCATCACCGCGTCGCCAATGAACTTGTCCACCGTGCCGTGGTGGCGGTGCACGATGGCGGTCATGGTGTTGAAGTACTCGGTGAGCACGGCCACGGTGTGTTGTGGGTCCAGCCGTTCGGACATGCCGGTGAAGTTGGCCAGATCGGTGAACATCACCGTGAGTTCGCGGGTCTCGCCACCCAGGCGCATCAGCTCGGGGTGGGCCACCAGCTGGCCCACCACGTCGGGCGGCACGTACTGCGCAAACATCTGGCGGATGTGGCGGGCACGCTGGCGCGCGGCCACAAAACCCCACACCGCGCTCACCCCATAGGCAGCAAGCAGCATGGCCAACAAGGGGGTGGGTGACCACCACAACCCGCCGTGCGAGAACGAGGCATACGACAGGCCCACGGCGGCGATGGCCGCCGCGCCGGTGCTGGCCGCCACCAGCCCTGGGTGCACACGCGGCGCCAGTGTGGCCAGCAGCAGGCTCAACAGCCCGCCCGCGCCCAGCGCCCACCAGGGCGATGCCGAGCGCAGACTGTTGCCCAGCAGGCGGTTGGCCACGAGGTGGGCGTGCAGCTCCACGCCGGGCAGCAGGCGGTCGCTGCCGTCCAGCCAGGCAAAGGGCGAGTTGAACATGTCGGCCTGGCTGTTGCCCAGCTCGGTGGCGGTGCGCAGCGAGCGGCCCACCAGCACCAGCTTGTTCGTGAAGAAGCCGGGCGGCAACAGGCCGGGCGTGACCGCCTGGTAGTAGGAGCGCGTGTCCACGCTGCCGCGCGGGCCGTTGTAGCGCACCCAGTCGGCGGTGGCGGCCGGTGTGCCCTGGGCTGCGGCCAGTTGGGCCGACAGGCTGTCGGGCGCGGTGGGCGCGCGACGCACCACAAAGTCGGTGTCGGGTGACACGCCCGCCTGGCCCGCCACCGCGCCCGCATCGAGCAGGCGCTGCAGCGGCGTCACCTCGGTCCACAAGGTGGTTTGGGCGGTGTCCAGCCTTTCCCGTGTGGCGGCCAGCACCACCGTGGGTGTGCCATCGGGGCGACGCCAGCGCGCCACCGCCTCGGCCAGCGCGCGATCGCTGGCCTCGTTGCCGGGTTCGGCAAACACCACGTCAAATGCCACGGCCCGGGCACCGTCTTCGCGCAGGCGGTCGATCAGTTGTGCATGCCATTGGCGCGGAAACGGCCAGGGCTGCTGCAGCTCCTGAAAGCTGGGCTCGTCGATGGCCAGCACCACGATGGGCAGGTCGGTGCGGTGCGGCGCACTCAGCACCGTGAAGGCGTCGAAAAAAGGGTGGTCGGCGGCCTCGCCCAGCGGGCTCCACCACCACAGCGCGGCCAGCACCGCCGCCAGCATCACCAGCGCGGCGTGGCCCAGGTCGTGCGCGCGGCGCGACAGCTCAGAAGCGAAGCCGCGCATCCACCACGAAGCGTTGGGTTGTGCGGGCCGATTTGGGCGCCAGCAGGTTCAGCGCCGCCACACCCACCAGCCAGCGTTTGTCTGGCGACTCCCACAGGCCCATCAGGTCCATGCCCCAGCCCGAGGGCAGGGCGGTGAGGTTGCGGTCGTCTTCAAACCGTTTGCCGCGCCAGACCAGGCGGCCGCTGAGGTACATGCGCTGGCCGCCGCTCCAGGTGGCGCCCAGCACCAGGGTGTCGCGTGGCACGTAGGGGATGCGCAGGCCGGTGAGCGTTTGTTCGCCGTCTTCCAGGCTGCTGCGGCCCAGCGCGTGCACCCAGCGCGCGTAGGCCGACCATTGCCGACCCAGCATGCGGCTGGCGCCCAGGGAGAGGCGGTGCAGGCGGCCTTGCTCGAAATCGGGGTCGTCTTCGAGGATGTCGTTGGCCGAGAGGTTGTCGAGCTGCTGGTTGCGCAGTTCGTCCAGGAAGGGCAGGCTGGGTGTCCGCAGGTCCACGCCCAGGGTGCCGGGGTTGCGCACACGCTGGGTGTCGGCGCGCAGCAGCACGAAGCTGCGTTCGTCGGGGCTGTAGCCCCACTGCACGGTGGTGCTGCGGCTGCGGCCACCGGCCTGCACCAGGCGGTCGTCCACCGCAATGCCAGCCGTTTCCACCGGCGCCAGCGTGTTGACGCTGATGGGGCGCTGCCAGTCCTGGTAGGCCACACGCAAGCTCATGCCGGGCGAGGGCACCCAGGCGGCACCCAGCCGGGGCGTCCAGGTGCGCCGGGTCTGGTTCACATTCACTTCGTCCGTGCCGCCCACCTCGTTGTTCAACAGGAAGACGCTGTTCTGGCCTTGTATGCGTTCGCGCAGGCGGTTGTGTGCCAGCGCGGCGTCTATCCGCCAGGCACTGTCGAGCTGGTGCTGCCAGCCGGCGTGCAGCACCTGCAGGCGGCGTTCGATGTGGTTGGTGCCGCCGAAGGCCAGCACGTCGCTTGCGCTCTGGCTGTCGCGGATGGCGTACACCGGCCCCAGCGCAAAGGCCTCGCTGCGTTGTGATTCGCGGCCCGTTTCCAGGCCCAGGGTCACGCGGCTGTGTTCGTTCCATTCCAGGGTGTGGCGCAACTGCACGTCACTCAGGCGTTTGGTCGGGTTGGCAAAAAAGCCCAGCACGCCCAGAAAGTCCTGCTCGGAAAACGCCACGGGGTAGTTGCTGAGGTCGGTGCGCTCGCTGCTGCGACCCAGCTTGAGCCAGCTCTGCGCTGTGGGCGACCACTTCCATGAGGCGCCCAGCACCCCCTGGCCAAAGCGGTGGTCAAAGTTCGATCCGCTGCCGTTGCCCTCGAAGTCCAGCACCTGGTTGTGGCCGCGCAGCGCCACGTCAAAGCGGTTGCCATAAACGAAGAGGTTGAGCTGCTCCGTGGGTTGCAGGCCCAGGCCCAGGGTGCCGACCTTGGCGCGCAGGTCGGCGGAGCCTGTGGGGTCGAAAAAGGCGGGGATGTTGGACACGCCGACGTCGATGGGATAGCGGTCGCCGTCCACCGTCTGCAGCTTGCCGAACAGGGCGATGGGAAAGCGCTCGTTGAACAGGCCGTTGACGGCGGCGTAAGGCGATTGCAGGCGCGCGAATTCGTGGTCGATGTTCACACCGACGCTGCCGTAGGTGCCCGCGCGCTGCAGCAGGCTGGAGAAACCGGGGCTGGCGCCAAAGGCCAGCGGGTCGGTCAGAAAGCCCTGGAACAGCCGCGAGTTCTTGTTGAACTCGCCCGCGTAACGGTCGGCCAGGAACAGGTGGCTGCCGCCCCAGTAGGGGTAGTCGCTCTGGTGGGCCAGTTCCAGCGCCCAGTCTTCGAGCCCGAAAAAGGCCAGCGAGGCGCCGAAGTTGGCGCTGCCCTGCTGGTTGTTGGCCACCTGGTTGAGCGACTTGAGGTAGGGCAGGCGCGCCACGGCGGCGCGCGCGGCCTGCACCGCCGCATCGGCCTCGAACAGGTCGGTGTGGATTTGCGCCAGCAGCAGGTGGGGCACCGGGTCCTTGTCGTCGAGTTCGATGGCGCGCTGCAGCGCGGCGCGGGCGTCGCCGTGTCGGCCCAGCTGGTGATAGGCGACCGCCGTGTAGCTGGCGGCGCGGCTGTAACGCGGCTCCATCACGCCGGCGCGCAGCAGGGCGTCCAGTGCTTCCGCCGGGCGCCCCTGCTTGAGCCGCAAGAGGCCCAGGCCGGTTTGCGCCACGTAGTCGCCTGGGTTGGCCTGCAGGGCCTCTTGGAAGAGCTGATCGGCTTGTGTGAGCCGGTTGGCCTGCGCCTCCACCGTGGCCAGTTCGCCCAGAGCGCCGGGGCTTTGGCGGTCCAGCGCCAACGCCTTGGACAGGGCTTCCCGCGCCTGCGCCAGGGCTTCGCGTTCGCCCTGTGCGCTGCCCAGCGCTTGCCAGCCGCGCGGGTCGGCGGGCGCTGTCTGGCTGGCGCGCTCGAAGGCGCCCAAGGTGCCGGCCACCGCACCTTGGCGGCGCGCCAGGTCGCCCTGGGCCAGCCAGTGGCTGGTGCTGTCGCTGCGGCGTGGGCGTTGCAGCGTGGCCTGGGCCTGGTCGAGCTGATCGGCCAGCAACTGGGTGCGTGCGAGCATGGCCAGCAGGTCGGGGTGGTTGGGGTCCTTGCGCAAGCCAGCTTCCAGCGTGGCCGCGGCGCCATCGGCTTCACCGCTCACCAGTTGCAGGTCGGCCAGCAGCAGGTGGGCGGCCGCCGGCGCCTGCGCATCGCTCAGGGCGCGGCGCAAGGCGGTGGTGGCCTCGGCGGTGCGCCCGGCCTGGCTGTGGTCGGCCGCGCGCAGGACCTCGGCCCAGGCTTCGGTGGCATTGCCCAGCGACGCTTGCACGGCGGCGCTGTCGCCGCGCTGCAGGGCCTGCCAGGCGCCTTGTTGGCTGGCCGGGATGGCGCTGGGGTCGAGGTGGCGCAGCGGCTGCGCCGTGAGCGCCTGTACCCACTGCACGCGCTCGCGCGGGTTGCTCAGCTGCAGCCGCACCGGGGCCTTGCCCACCTCGGCGATGGCGGCCTCGTTGCGGCCCACGTCCAGCGAACCCTGGGCGTTGGACAGCGTGACGGTGCCCGACAACACGGTGAGCTGGGTGCGGCCATCGGGGCCGACGTCGAGTTCCCAGTCGGTGCCGCGTATGGCGGCGGTGGCGGCCGGCGTTTCCACCGTCAGCGGGCCGCCCGCGCCCACGTTGCGGGTCTGCGCCCAGGCCCGGCCCTGGCCGAGCGACAGGCGGGTGGCGGCGCCCGCGCTGGCCACCGCTTTCACCTGCAGCACGGTGTTCTGGTTCAGGCGGATCTGGGTCTGGTCCGCCAGCAACAGCGCCATGCGGGCCGAAGCACGGGTGCGCACAAAACCGCCGGGGGCCACCTGCTGGCGGGCTTGTGCAGCCTCCCAGTCGCGCGACTCGGTGGCCCGGCGGTCGCCCGGGCCTTGCAGGTGGAGGATTTCGGCGTCCTGTGCGTGTGCCGCCAGCACCTGCAGGCACAAGGATGCGGCCAGGGCCAGACGGTGCGGCCGAAGGGATTTGGGCATGGGGGCTCCCGCAAACAGTGACGCAATGTTAATGCGACGGTCAGGCGTTTCGCGGGATTTGAAGTATTGTTAAAGCCCGATGTTTTAAGGATGGGTGCTTCGAGATGGAGACCACAGACACCTTGCTGCGGCGCTTCGAGCAGCTCAACGACGTGGGCACGGCGCTGTCGCAGGAGCGGCGCATCGACCGCCTGCTCGAACGCATCCTGCTGGCGGCCAAGACCATCACCCGCGCCGAAGGCGGCACCCTGTACCGGCTCACGCCGGACGAACAGGGCCTGCGCTTTGAGATCGTGCACAACGACCGGCTGGGCATCGCGCTGGGTGGCGCCAGTGGCCAGCCCATCTCGGGCAAGTTCCACGACCTGCCGCTGCACCTGCCCGACGGCGCGCCCAACCACCACCTGGTGGCCGCGTACGCCGCCAACACCGGGCGCACGGTCAACGTGCCCGATGCCTATGAGGCCGAGGGTTTCGATTTCTCGGGCACGCGCCGTTTTGACGAAAGCACCGGTTACCGGTCGCGGTCCTTCCTGACCGTGCCGATGAAAAACCACGAGGGCGACCTGATCGGCGTGCTTCAACTGCTCAACGCGCTCGACCCGACGTCGGGCGAGGTGCTGGCCTTCACCCCGGCCGACCAGCGCCTGGCCGAATCGCTGGCGTCGCAGGCGGCGGTGGCGCTGACCAACCAGCAGTTGCTGGCGCAACTGGAGGCGCTGTTCGAGTCCTTCATCGGTCTGATCAACGCTGCCATCGACGAAAAATCGCCCTACACCGGTGGCCATTGCCAGCGCGTGCCCGAACTCACCATGATGTTGGCCGAAGCGGTGAACCAGACCGACACCGGCCCGCTGGGCGACGTGCAGATGACGGAGAAGGATTTCCACGAGCTGCGCATTGCAGCGCTGCTGCACGACTGCGGCAAGGTCACCACCCCGGTGCATGTGGTGGACAAGGCCACCAAGCTGCAGACCATCCACGACCGCATCCACGAGATCGACGTGCGCTTTGAACTGGTCAAACGCGAGGCCGAACTGAAACACTGGCAGGCCGTGGCCGCCAGCCGGTCGGCGGCCGGCGGCGACGCCGACCTGGCAAATTTTCTGGAGCAGGTGGATGCCGATCGCGACTTTCTGCGGCGCGCCAACATCGGTGGCGAGCGCATGGGCGACGAAGATGAGGCGCGGGTGCGGCACATCGCGGCGGCCTATTCCTGGCAAGGGCCCGATGGCACGTCACGCCCCTTGTTGGCTGCCGACGAGCTGGAGAACCTGTGCGTGCGCGCGGGCACGCTCAACGCCGCCGAGCGCGAGGTCATCAACCAGCACATCAGCACCACCATACGCATGCTGGAGCAACTGCCTTGGCCCAAGCACCTGGTCAAGGTGCCCGAGTACGCCGGCGGCCACCACGAGCGCATGGATGGCAAGGGCTACCCCAAGGGGCTCAAGCGCGAGGAGATGAGCTGGCAGGCGCGCATGATGGGCATTGCCGACATCTTCGAGGCGCTCACGGCGGCCGACCGGCCCTACAAAAAGGCCATGCCCCTGTCGCAGGCGCTGGCCATCATGCGCAACTTCAAGGAGGGTGGCCACATCGACCCGGATCTGTTCGATGTGTTCGTGGGCCATCAGGTGTACCGCCGCTACGCCCAGGCCTTTTTGGCACCGGCCCAGATCGACTGCTGAGACGCGGTCAGTCCTTGGGCTTGTCGTCGCCGTCAGGGATGACCGCATCGGCCACAGCGCCCACCGCCTTGGCTGTGACCTTGACGCCGGTGGCCACCACGGTGATGGCGGCGTCGGCCACCGCCACGACGGCGCAGCCTTGCAGGGCCAGGCTCGCCAGCAAACACAATGGCAACCATCGCAGGCGTGAACAGAGGGTGGGTGCGGGGGCAGGCATGTCGGGCAATGTACCAGCCTGTACTTTTTTCACGAAATGTGAGGGGGCTGGTCAAAACCCAAAAAACGGTGCTAGAATACGAAGCTTAGCGGCTGTAGCTCAGCTGGATAGAGTACTTGGCTACGAACCAAGGGGTCGTGGGTTCGATTCCTGCCAGCCGCACCAAAAAGGAAAAGGTCTGCAACGCAAGTTGCAGGCCTTTTTTCTTGGTCGCACCGCAAAATGCACAGACCATAACGGATCATGAGCAAGGCCTTCACACGCGAAAACGACAGCCCTGACGATGGCGACGAAGAGGGCGCCTTGCCTGCGCTGCCGGCCGGGGGCAAGAACTACATCACGCGGGCCGGCTACGAGCACCTGCGTGCCGAGCTGTTTGCGCTGATCGACGAAGAGCGGCCGCGCATCGTCGAGGTGGTGCACTGGGCGGCCAGCAACGGCGACCGATCGGAAAACGGCGACTACCTCTACGGCAAAAAACGCTTGCGCGAGATCGACCGGCGCATCCGTTTTCTCACCAAACGCCTCGAAATCGCCGAGGTGGTGGACCCCAGCGTGCACCACGGCAAAGACCAGGTGTTCTTTGGCGCCACCGTCACCTACTGTGACGAAACCGGCGCCGAGACGACGGTCACCATCCGCGGCATCGACGAAACCGACAACAGCCAGGGCCAGGTGAGCTGGGTCTCGCCCGTGGCGCAGGCGCTGATCAAGGCGCGCGAGGGTGATGAGGTGCGTTTGATGACGCCGACCGGCTGGCGCCAGATCGAGGTGCTGGCGGTCAGCTACCCGGCACCAGCCTGACGCGCGCTCACGCGCCGCGCGGGCGCAGGCGCTGCGCTTTGACGACCGATGGCGTGCGCTTGAGGCTGCGCAGCACATCGGCCAGGTGCACACGGTCGCGCACCGCAATCGAAAACTTGAGGTCGGTGGCGGTTTGCGCCGGCTCCATGCCCATGTCCACGTGGGTGATGTCGGCTTCGGCCGCGGCCAGTGCTGCCGCCACGCGGGCCAGCACGCCCTTGCCGTTGGTGACGGTGACCACCACGGCCGACTCGAAGGGGCGCACCGGCTCGTCGGCCCATTCCACTTCCAGAAAACGCTCGCGGTCACGGTCCAGCAGGCGCCGGCCCACGGGGCAGTCGTCGGTGTGAACCACCAGGCCTTCGCCGCGGCCCAGGTAGCCGGTGATGCGGTCGCCCGGTATCGGGTGGCAGCAGCTCGCGTACTGCACCGACAGGCCTTCGCTTCCATCGAGCGTGACCACGCCTTGTGCCTCGTTTTCGTGGCCACTGGCGTAGCGTTCGGTGCTGATCAGCAGCAGGTCGGCTTTGACGCCGGTCTCGGTCAGCAGCACCGCCATCTTCTTGCCCACCATGTTGGCAATGCGCCTTCCCATGCCGATGTCGGCCAGCAACTCGTCGCTGTTGCGGTTGCCGGTGAAGCGCAGCAGCTTGTCCCAGATGGCTTTGTGCTCGCCGTTTTCGTCGGGCAGTTCGGCAATGCCTTCGGCGCGCAGCGACTGGGTCAGCATGCGCAGACCCAGTGCGCGCGATTCGTCGTGCGCGACCGTCTTGAGGTAGTGGCGTATCTTGCTGCGCGCGCGGCCGGTCTTGACGAAACCCAGCCAGGCCGGGTTGGGTTGCGCGTGCGGCGAGGTCACCACCTCCACCACGTCGCCGTTGTTGAGCTCGCTGCGCAGCGGCATCTGCTCGCCATTGATCTTGGCGGCAATCGCGCGGTGGCCCACATCGCTGTGGATGGCGTAGGCAAAGTCCATCACGGTGGCGCCGCGCGGCATGGCCATGATCTTGCTCTTGGGCGTGAACACGTACACCGCGTCGGGGAAGAGGTCGATCTTGACGTGGTCCCAGAACTCGGCGGCGTCGTGCGTTTCCTGTTGTATGTCCAGCAGCGACTGCAGCCACTGCGTGCCCAGGCGCTGGCTGGTGTCGCTGCCCGGCTCGCTGGCCTTGTAGAGCCAGTGCGCGGCCACGCCGGACTCGGCCACCACATCCATCGGGTGGGTGCGCATCTGGAATTCGATGTTGGTGCCGAAGGGCCCGATCAGTGTGGTGTGCAGCGACTGGTAGCCGTTGACTTTGGGGATGGCGATGTAGTCGCGGAACTTGCCCGGCAGCGGCTTGTAGAGCTGGTGCAGCAGCCCCAAGGCGGTGTAGCAATCGGTCAGCTCGGGCAGCACGATGCGAAAGCCGTAGATGTCGGTCACCTGCGAGAAGGACAGGTGCTTGAGATCCATCTTGTGATAGACCGAATACAGCGTCTTTTCGCGCCCCATGATGCGCACCTGCAGGCCGTGTTTCTCGAACGCGACTTCCACTTCATGGCGCACGCGCGAGATCAGGTCCTTGCGGCGGCCGCGCGCCTTGTTCAGCGCCTTGCCCAGCACCTCGTAGCGCCAGGGGTGCAGAAACCGGAAGGCCAGGTCCTGCAGTTCGCGGTAGGTGTGGTTCAGACCCAGGCGGTGGGCTATCGGGGCGTAGATTTCGAGTGTTTCGCTGGAGATGCGGCCCCACTTGGCCTTGGGCATGTCGCCCATGGTGCGCATGTTGTGGGTGCGGTCGGCCAGTTTAATCAGGATCACGCGCACGTCGCGCGCCATCGCCAGCAGCATCTTGCGGAAGGACTCGGCCTGGTTCTGCTCCCGGGTGTCGAACTCGAGCTTGTCCAGCTTGGTCAGGCCGTCCACCAGCTCGGCCACCGGCGCGCCAAAGCGCTCCACCAGTTCCTGCTTGGTGATGCCGCAGTCTTCCAGCACGTCGTGCATCAGCGCGGCCATCAGCGCCTGCGCGTCGAGCTTCCACTCGGTGCACATGGCCGCCACCGCAATCGGGTGGGTGATGTAGGGGTCGCCGTTCTTGCGCATCTGGCCCAGGTGGGCGGCATCTGCAAAACGGTAGGCCTGGCGCACCATCTCGACCTCGGCGGCGCTGAGGTAGTCCATCTTGTCCACCAGCCCGGCAAAGCTGGCCGCGGCCGCGCTCTGGGCGGGCGTGGAGCTGGCGCTCTCGGGCGGAAACGCGGTGGCGGCGGTGGAACTCATGCCCGTACTTTAGCCGTTGAGCGTGGCGCACGCCTGGAAGGCGGGGTTTGACCGCCTGCAGAAACAAAAAAAGCACCCTCAAGGTGCTCTTTCTGATGTGCGATCGGGATCAGATCGGCACTTTTTTCAGCATTTCCAGACCGATCTTGCCATCGGCAATCTCGCGCAGGGCGGTCACGCCCGGCTTGTT
>JAUYSB010000232.1 GCA_030696525.1 Hydrogenophaga sp.
AAAGCGGGTGGACCTGGGGCGCGCCCTGGCCATGGAGCCGCAGGTGCTGCTGCTCGACGAACCCATGGCCGGCATGAACGTGGAGGAGAAGCAGGACATGAGCCGCTTCGTGCTCGACGTCAACGACGAGTTCGGCACCACCGTCGTGCTGATCGAACACGACATGGGCGTGGTGATGGACATCAGCGACCGCGTGGTGGTGCTGGACTACGGCAAGAAGATCGGCGACGGCACCCCCGACGAGGTGCGCAACAACGAGGACGTGATCAGCGCCTACCTCGGCACTTCACACTGAAAGACGGCCATGGCATTTTTTCTTGAAACCCTCTTTGGCGGCCTGATGGCCGGCATGCTGTATTCGCTGGTGGCGCTGGGCTTCGTGCTCATCTTCAAGGCCTCCGGCGTGTTCAACTTCGCGCAAGGCGCGATGGTGCTGTTTGCGGCGCTGGCCATGGCGCGGTTTGCCGAATGGCTGCCGCAGTGGTTTGGCTTCGAGAGCCAGCTGCTGGCCAACGTGCTGGCCTTCATCGTGGCCGGCGCCTGCATGTTTGTGGTGGCCTGGCTGATCGAACGGCTGGTGCTGCGCCACCTGGTCAACCAGGAAGCGGCCACGCTGCTGATGGCCACGCTGGGCATCACCTACTTCCTCGACGGTGCCGGTCAGACCCTCTTCGGCAGCGACATCTACCGCATCGACATCGGCATGCCCAAGGACCCGATCTTCATCCTCGACGGCATGTTCGAAGGCGGCATCCTGATCAACAAGGAAGACCTGTATGCCGCCGCCATCGCGGCCGCGCTGGTGATCCTGCTGTCGCTGTTCTTCCAGAAGACCAGCACCGGCCGCGCCCTGCGCGCGGTGGCCGACGACCACCAGGCGGCCCAGTCCATCGGCATCCCGCTCAACCGCATCTGGGTGATCGTGTGGTGTGTGGCTGGCGTGGTGGCCCTGGTGGCCGGGATGATCTGGGGCTCCAAGCTGGGCGTGCAGTTCTCGCTCACCACGGTGGCCTTGCGCGCCCTGCCCGTGATCATCCTGGGCGGCCTCACCTCGGTGCCCGGCGCCATCATCGGCGGCCTGATCATCGGTGTGGGCGAAAAACTCTCCGAGGTCTACATCGGCCCCATGGTGGGCGGCGGCATCGAGATCTGGTTTGCCTATGTGCTGGCCCTGGTCTTCCTGCTGTTCCGGCCCCAGGGTTTGTTCGGCGAAAAAATCATCGACCGCGTTTGAGGAATTGAGACATGTTCTACAGAGAAAACGGTCAGTTCAAGACCTCCTACTCGGCCGACCAGCAGATCTTCCCGATCGCGCAGGACCGCTGGGCCATCCTGGCGCTCATCGCCTTCGCCGCCATCGGCGTGCCGCTGCTGGCCGATGAGTACCTGTTCCGCGCCATCTTCATTCCCTTCCTGATCCTGGCGCTGGCCGCCGTGGGGGTGAACATCCTGGTGGGCTTCTGCGGCCAGATCTCGCTGGGCTCGGGCGCCTTCATGGCGGTGGGCGCCTACATGGCCTACAACACCTTCATCCGCATCGAAGGCATGCCGCTGATCCTGGCCCTGCTCTCGGGCGGCTTCTTTGCCACGCTGGTGGGCATGTTCTTCGGCATCCCCAGCCTGCGCGTCAAGGGCCTGTACCTGGCGGTGGCCACGCTGGCGGCGCAGTTCTTCTGCGACTGGATGTTCCTGCGCATCGGCTGGTTCACCAACAACAACGCCTCCGGTTCGGTCTCTGTGTCCAACCTGCAGGTGATGGGCTGGGTCATCAACACGCCGGTGGAAAAGTACCTGTTCTGCCTGGGCTTTCTGGTGGTGTTTGCGCTGCTGGCCAAAAACCTGGTGCGCTCGGCCATCGGCCGCGAGTGGATGGCCCTTCGCGACATGGACGTGGCCGCCGCCGTCATCGGCATCCGCCCCATGTACGCCAAGCTCAGCGCGTTCGCGGTCAGCTCATTCATCATCGGTGTGGCCGGTGGCCTGTGGGGCTTTGTGCACCTGAGCTCGTGGGAGCCGGCGGCCTTCTCGGTGGACCGCTCGTTCCAGCTGCTGTTCATGGTCATCATCGGCGGCATGGGCTCCATCATGGGCAGCTTCTTCGGTGCCGCCTTCATCGTGGTGCTGCCCATCTTCCTGAACCAGTTCCTGCCTTTTGCCGGCAGCCTGGTGGGCATCGAGGTGTCCACCGCCACCGTGTCGCACACCGAGTTCATGGTCTTTGGCGCACTGATCGTGTGGTTTCTGATCGTCGAACCCCACGGCCTGGCCAAGCTGTGGAGCATTGCGAAACAGAAGCTCCGCCTCTGGCCCTTCCCTCACTGACGCCTCACTGATCCCGCACTGATTTCCCCCCCGCCTGCTTCAACCACTATAGGAGACATTCCATGAAGCTACGTCAACTCGCCCTGGCTGCCGCCATCACCACCGCCACGCTGTCCAGCGCCCTGGTCGCGCCCAGCGCGTTCGCACAGGCCAAGGAACAGTTCTTCCCCTCGCTGGTGTACCGCACCGGCGCCTACGCCCCCAACGGCGTGCCCTTTGCCAACGGCTACGCCGACTACCTCAAGCTGACCAACGCGCGCGGTGGCATCAACGGCGTGAAGGTGTCGTACGAAGAATGCGAAACCGGCTACGCCACCGACCGCGGCGTGGAATGCTATGAGCGCCTGAAAGGCAAGAACGGCGGCGCCACGGTGTTCCAGCCGCTGTCCACCGGCATCACCTTCGCGCTGACCGAAAAAGCCCCGATCGACAAGATCCCGCTGATCACCGCCGGCTACGGCCGCAGCGAATCGGCCGATGGCGGCGTGTTCAAGTGGAACTTCCCGATTGCCGGCACCTACTGGCAGGCGGCCGACGTCATCATCCAGCACATCGGCAAAAAAGAAGGCGGCCTGGACAAGCTCAAGGGCAAGAAGATCGCCTTGGTGTACCACGACAGCCCGTTCGGCAAGGAAGCCATCCCGCCGCTGCAGGAGCGCGCCGCCATGCATGGCTTCCAGCTCAGCCTGCTGCCCGTGGCCCACCCCGGCGTGGAGCAAAAAGCCACGTGGCTGCAGATCCGCCGCGACCGCCCGGACTACGTGGTCAACTGGGGCTGGGGCGTGATGAACTCCACCCTGGTGAAGGAAGCACAGGCCACCGGCTACCCGCGCGAGAAGATCTACGGCGTGTGGTGGGCCGGTGCAGAACCCGACGTGAAAGACGTGGGCGCAGGCGCCAAGGGCTACAACGCCATCACCATGCAGCACGGCACCGAGAAGGGCTCGGACATCGCCAAGGAAGTCATCGCCAAGCTGCACGACAAAGGCCAGGGCACCGGCCCCAAGGAAGAAGTGGGCGAGGTGCTGTACATGCGCGGCCTGATCAGCGCCATGTTCGCCATCGAAGGCGTGCGTGCCGCGCAGGAGCGCTACGGCAAGGGCAAGATCATGACCGGCGAGCAGGCACGTTGGGGCTACGAGAACCTGAACCTGACCCAGGCCAAGCTCGACGCGCTGGGCTTCAAGGGCGTGCTGCGCCCGGTGTCCACCAGCTGCCAGGACCACGTGGGCGCCAACTGGGCCCGCATCCACACCTGGAACGGCAGCAAGTGGGAGTTCTCCAGCGACTGGCTGCAGGCCGATGACCAGATCATCAAGCCCATGGTCAAGGCCGCTGCCGACAAATACGCCGCCGAGAAGAAGCTGACGCGCCGCAGCGGCGCCGATTGCCAGAGCTGATGACAGCATGACACGCGCTGCGCGCGGCATGACGCATCAAACCGTCATGCCTGCGCCAGCGGGTGTCGTCTGTCCACAAAGCTGTGTGCCGCGTGCGGCGCACAGCTTTGTGAAAGGTCATTTGTCATGAGCACACCCAACATCGTTCTCAACGTCAACGGCATCGAGGTCATCTACAACCACGTCATCCTGGTGCTCAAGGGCGTGTCGCTCAACGTGCCCGAAGGCAAGATCGCGGCCATCCTGGGCGGCAACGGCGCCGGCAAGACGACCACGCTGCGCGCCATCTCCAACCTGCTCAAGGGCGAGCGTGGCGAAGTCACCAAGGGCAGCATCGAGCTGCGCGGCGACCGCATCGAAAACCTCACGCCCGCCGATCTGGTCAACCGCGGGGTGGTGCAGGTGATGGAAGGCCGGCACTGTTTTGCCCAACTCACCATCGAGGAAAA
>JAUYSB010000253.1 GCA_030696525.1 Hydrogenophaga sp.
GCGGCCACCGCCGTCACATAACGCAAGGCCTTGGGGCTGAGCAGGTGCAACATCGGATCAAGTCCCTAAAAATCAGAACGCAACATCACAAATTATGCGATGGACAGCAATGCAAGCGGCGCCCACACTGCACGCCATGGATGCCACCACCGCCGCGCAACACCTCCATTTGCTGAACGAATCCGCATTTGTTGCCCGCCTGGGCAGCACGGTGGAACACGCCCCCTGGGTGGCCCAGGCCGCTTGGCAGCGGCGCCCCTTTGCCGACGCCGACGCGGTGTTCGTAGCCATGCGCGACGCCATACTGGCGGCCGACCGCACCGCGCAGCACACCCTGCTGTGTGGCCACCCCGAACTGGCTGGGCGCGAAGCCGTGGCCGGGCAGATGACCGACGACTCCACCAGCGAACAGGGTCGGCTGGGCCTGCTGTCGCTCTCGCCCGCGCAATGCTCGCACCTGCAAGACATCAACGGGCGCTACCGCGAGCGCTTCGGCATCCCGCTGATCGTGGCCTTGCGCCTGCACCGCTCGCTGGACTCGGTGCTCGACAGCGCCGCCACCCGCCTGGCCAGCACGCCCGAACAGGAGTGGGCCGCTGCGCTGGACCAGGTCTGCGAAGTGATGCGCGGCCGCCTGCAACGCGCCCTGTCCACCTGATTTTCGCCCCCATCCACACCACCCAGGAGTTCTGCCCATGACCACCACCCGCCGCCTCTGGCTTGCCGCCGCCCTGCTGGCCAGCCCCCTGCTCACCACACCCGCCTGGGCCCAGGCCTGGCCGAGCAAACCGGTCAAGGTCATCGTCACCTTCGCTCCCGGCGGCTCGTCCGACATCGTGGCGCGCCTGCTGCAGCCTGGCTTGCAGGAGAAGCTCGGCCAGCCCGTCATCGTGGACAACAAACCCGGCGCCGGCAGCACCATTGGCGCGGCCGAGGTGGCACGTGCGCCGGCCGACGGTTACACCCTGCTGCTGTCCAACACCGCGCCCATCAGCATCTCGCCCTTCATGCTGGACAAGGCGCCCTACGACCCGGTCAAGGGCTTCACCCACATCGCCTACATCGGTTCGGTGCCCAACGTCTTTGTGGTCCACCCCTCGGTGCCGGCCAAGACCATGACCGAACTGGTGGCCTGGATCAAGGCGCAGAAAACGCCGGTCAACTACGGCTCGGGTGGTGTGGGCTCCATCGGCCACATCGTGGGCGAGATGTTCAAGGCGCAACACGGCCTGAAGATGGAACACGTGCCCTACAAAGGGTCGGGGCCCATGCACACCGACCTGCTGGGTGGCACGCTGCAGTTTGCGGTGGACACACTGACCCAGAACGTGCCTTTCATGAAGGACAACAAGCTGGTCGGCATCGCCGTCACGTCACGCGGCCGCGCCCAGATGGCCCCCAGCGTGCCAACGGTCGGTGAAGCCGGCTTTCCCAAGCTGGTGGCAGAAAATTTCCTCGGCATCTCGGCACCGGCCGGTGTGCCACGCGAGGTGGTGGACAAGGTGCACCAGGCGGTGAGTGAGGTGCTGACGCGGCCGGATGTGCTCAAGCGCCTCGACGACATGGGCGTGACACCCGAAAAAATGAGCCAGGCCGCCTTCAGCGAGTTCGTGACCAAACAGGTGGGCGACTGGGCCCCGGCGGTCAAGGCCTCGGGCGCCAAACTGAACTGAGCCCATGAGCGGCGGCATTTCTATCCATTGTGTGGACGTGGCCCGGGGCCGTGTGGCCGTGGGTCTGCGTGTGGCCCTGCGCCGCCTGGAAGGGGATGGCGCGGCGCGGGGGGCCCTGCTGTGCGAGGGCGTCGTTGGCGACAACGGCCTGCTCCAACACCCGGCGCTGATGGGCGAGGCCATCACCGCCGGCGGCTACGAGGTGGTGTTTGACGTGGGCGACTTCTACCGCGCCAGCGGCGGCGAGGCGTTGGGGCCCGGCTTCCTGGAGCGCGTGCCCTACCACTTCCACATCAAGGACGTGGCCCAGCATTACCACCTGCCCCTCAAGTTCACGCCCTGGGGCTTTTCGCTGTTCCGTGGCGGCGCCTGAAGTAGAGGCAGCTCCTACAACCAACGAGACCATGGGGCCGCACAATGGCCCATGACCACACCACAGCCTCCAAAGCACCTGCGCCGTTCCGACCTGCGCGCCACGGCCCAGCTGCTGACCCAGGCCACCCGCCAGGTGGCACAGGTCGTCGAAGGCATGCACCGTTCGGTGCTCGACCGCATCGGCCTGCCTGGCGGTGCCACACCCGGGCGCACCCGCGGTATCACCGGCCTGGTCTACCGCAGCATCGATGGCGTGGCCGCGCTGGTGGGTCAGGGGGCTGACAGCGCCTTGGCCCAGACCGAACGCTGGCTGCCACCGGCACCAGACGGCCCCGACTCACCGCAACGCCTGGCGCTGCGTGCCGCCCTCAACGGCGTGATGGGCGACCGCCTGGCCGAACAGGGCAACCCGCTGGCCCTGCCCATGAACCTGGTGTTTGCGGGTGAGCCGCTGGACCTCGCCAAGCCGCCGAGCCAGCCTCAGCCCCGGCTGCTGATCGTCTTGCACGGCCTGTGCATGAACGACCAGCAATGGACCACCACGGAACAAGGCCAAACAGTCAATCAGGGCGAGACCCTGGCACAAGTGCTGGGCGCCACACCCCTGTTTCTGCGCTACAACACCGGCCGCCACATCGCCGACAACGGCCGCGAACTCGCACAACAACTGGAAGCGCTGGTGCGGCACTGGCCCGTGCCCGTGACGCAAATCAGCCTGCTGGGCCACAGCATGGGCGGGCTGGTGGCGCGCAGCGCGGTGTGGGTGGCACAAACCGATGGGATGAGCTGGCCCACGCACCTGCGCCATCTGGTGACGCTGGGCACGCCCCACCATGGCGCGCCGCTGGAACGTGCCGGGCAATGGGTGCACACCGTGCTGGGCGCCCTGCCCCACACGGCGCCGCTGGCCACGCTGGCGCGCTTGCGCAGCGCCGGCATCACCGACCTGCGCCACGGCCAGGTGCGCAGCGACGAGGCCACACAGGCCAACCGCTTCGACCACCCGGACGACCGCCGTCTGCCCCTGCCACTGCCCAAGGGCGTGGCCTGTTTTGCCGTGGCCGCCACCCTGGCCGGCCAACGCAGCCGCGTGGCCGAACGCCTGCTGGGCGATGGCCTGGTGCCGCTGCGCAGTGCGTTGGGCCAACACGACGACCCGGCCCACCAATTGGCCTTTGCGCCTGAGCACCAGTGTGTGCTCTACCGCACCGGCCACCTGGGGCTGCTGAGCAGCCCGGCCGTCACGGCGCAGTTGCTGCGCTGGCTGGGCTGACGAGTTCGCCCAGCGCGGCCACGCCCACCGGCGCCTGCGGCAACCACGGCAACACAAAGGTGCGCTGCGCCAGGCCACTGGCTATGCGCTGCGCCTGCTTGTGTTCGCCCACCAGGCGCGCCTGCAGCAGTGGGTCGAGCGTGCCGGTGGCCGCCAGGCTTTTGTTGATGACCCAGGCCCAGGGCTCGATGTGGGCGCGACGCAGGTCGTCTTGCAGGGCGGCGGCCTGGCTCACCGGCGTGACCTCGGGCAGGGTGACGATGAGCACCCGTGTCATGTCGGCATCCTGCAGGCGCATCAGCGGCGTGATGAGGTGGGCCGTGCCGCCTTTGCCTTCGTACTGGTGCAGCATCTGCCGGTGGTAGGCGCCGGTGGCGTCCATCAGCAGCAGGCTGTGGCCGGTGGGGGCGGTGTCCAGCACCACAAAGGCGGTGCGCGCCTCGTTGACCACGCGGCTGAACGCGTGGAACACCGCCACCTCTTCGGTGCAGGGCGATTGCAGGTCTTCGAGCAGCAGGGCGCGGCCGGCGGCGTCCAGCGCCTGGCCGCGTGTGGCCATCATCTTGGCGATGTAGGCCTCGGTTTCGGCCTTGGGGTCGATGCGGCCAAGCTTCAAACCGGGCAGCGCGCCGCCCAGGGTGTCGGCCACGTGGGCCGCTGGGTCGGTGGTGGTCAGGTGCACGGCGTGCCCGCGTTGCACCAGGCCCACCGCCAGCGCGGCGGCGATGGTGGTTTTGCCCACACCCCCCTTGCCCATCACCATGACCAGGCCGTGGCCGTGGGCCGCGAGTTCGTCCACCAACTGCGCCAGGGGCTCGGCAGGCAACACGGTTTGAGACGCTGTGGCAGGCGTGGCCGGCCCGACGCCGCCGCCCAACAGCGCCCGCAGCGCCGGCACGCCCACGGTGTCAAAAGGCCGCAGCGGCACCTCATCGCGTGGCAGGGCGGCCAGCGCGGCGGGCAGGTGCAGCACCGCCTCGCGCCCCAAGTCCTCGATGGCGTGGGCAATGGGGTCATGCGCGTCGCTGGCATGGAACACGCCGTTGATGGCCAGGCGTTGGTGGCCCAGGCCCAACACCCGCAGCTCGTCGGCCGTGCGTGCGGCCTCCCACATGGGGCGCGGATCGGGCCGCGTGACCAGCACCACCGTGGTCAACGCCGGGTCGCTCAGTGCGCGAAGCGCGGCGTTGAAGCGCGCTTCCTGCATCTTCAGGCCCGAGTGCGGCCCCAGGCACGAGGCGCCGCGGTCGTTGCCCGCCAGAAATCCGGTCCAGGCCTTGGGCAGGCTCAGCAGGCGCAGGGTGTGGCCGGTGGGCGCGGTGTCGAACACCACATGGTCGTGTGGGACGTCGCTGCCCTCGCCGGCCAGCAGCGCGGCAAACTCGTCAAAGGCCGCGATTTCGGTGGTGCAGGCACCCGAGAGCTGCTCGCGCACGGTGGCGCGCTCCTGCTCGGTGGCGCTCGCCTCCAGCTGCGCCAGCACGCGCTGGCGGTAGGCCTCGGCCGCCACGTCGGGGTCGATGTTGAGCACCTCCAGACGCGGCACGCCGGGCACGGGCACCGGCTGGTTGGACAGCGGCACGTCCAGCATCTCGTCGAGGTTGGAGGCGGCGTCGGTGCTGACCAGCAACACGCGCCGGCCGGCATCGGCCAGCGCGATGGCGGTGGCGGTGGACAAAGACGTTTTGCCGACACCGCCCTTGCCGGTGAAGAACAGGAAGCGGGTGGGGTCGGTGGCGAAGCCGGGCAGCGTGGCGTAGTTCATGGCATCAGCATCGCACAAGCCGGCGCGGGCGTTGCTGATGCGCGTCAAGCCACAGCGCTGTCAGCCGCCGGGCAGCGTGACCGTGACGCGCAGCCCCGGTGCGGCGTTGTGCACCTCGAAGCGCCCGCCGTGCGCCTGCGCCACCAGCTTGCACAGGTACAGCCCCAGGCCCACACCGCCGGCGCTGCGGGTGCGGGCGCTGTCGGGGCGGTAGAAGGGCTGGGCCAACTGGCCGAGTTGCGCTTCGCTCACGCCGGGACCGAAGTCGCGCACTTCCAGCACCACGCCGTCGGCCACGCGGCGAACATGCAGTTCGGGCGGCTGCGCGGCGTCAAGGCTGTGGCGGCAGGCGTTGTCCAGCAGGTTGCGCAGCAGCAGGCGCATGCGTGTGGCGTCGAGTGCCAGCACCGGCAAGTCATGCGCGGCTTCGATGCGCACGGCCGCAGCGTTGACGTGGCGCGGCGCCAGCTCGGTGATCACCTCGCGGGCAAGGGCCACCAGGTCGGTGGGCTCGCGTTGCACCGCCGCATGCCGCCCGCTCAGGCGTTCGCTTTCCAGCAGGTCGGCAATCAGGCGCGACATCTCGCCCAGGTCGCGCAGCAGGGCTTCGCGCTGGGGCCGAACGTCACCATCTTCTGGCAGCAGTTCGGTGTGCAGGCGCGCCCGCGTGAGCGGGCTGCGCAGCTCGTGGCTGATGGCCAGCAGCAGCGCGCGTTTGGCGTCCAGCATCTGCTCGATGTCACGGCCCATGGTGTTGATGGTGGTGGCGAGCTGGCCCAGCTCGTCCGGGCGGTGGGCGTGGCGCACGGGGATGGGTTGGGCGAAGTCGCCCGCGCCCAGGCGCAGGGCACCGTCGCGTATGGCGTCGAGTGGGCGCAGCTGGCGCCGCACATACCCATAGGCCAGGCCGGTGAGCAGCAGCAAGGCGCCGAGCGTGAACCAGGCAAAACGCGGGCGGCGCTCCCAGGCGCGGGCGCTCAGGCCAAACTCGATCTGGTGGCCGTCGGCGGTGCTGCGCTGCAGGAGCCGGCGGCCTTCACCCTCACCCGAACCGTTGGCGGCCCACTCGCGGTCGGCCATCCAGTCGGGGCGGGGCTGATCGGGATGCGATGCCCACACCACCTGCGGCCCGCTGATGCGCACCGTGATCGGCAGGCGCTCGGTGATGGCCTGGGCCCGCGCCACGGCGGGCGGGCTGCCTGTGTCGGCCGTGATCTCGGCGGCGAGCCGGTCCACGTAGTCCATCAGCAGCGGGCGGGCGGCGTCGCGCCAGCCCACCGAGAGCGCCTTCTGCACACCCCCGATGAAAATGCCGGCCAGGGCCAGGGCGAACAGCAGGAACATCAGCACCAGGCGCACGCGCAACGAGCGTGACAGCGCCAGGCGAGCGCGGCGGTGCCAGGGTGCTTGTTTCATGCGTGTGTGCGCGGCAAGGCCAGCGTGTAGCCGGCGTTGCGCACGGTCTTGATGGCGTCCAGCGGCTCCAGCTTTTTGCGCAAGCGGCTGATCACGATGTCCACCGCGCGGGTGTAGAGCTCGGCCTCGTGGCCGCGCAACTGGTTGAGGATGTCGTCGCGGCTGAACACACGGCCAGGCTCGCGTGCCAGCAGGTGCAGCAGATCGAACTCGGTGGCGGTCAGTTCCAGCGGCGCGCCCTCGCGTTGCACGGCGCGCCGGCTCACATCGATGCTCAGGCCCTCGAACGCCAAGGCGCTGCCACTGTCTGCCGGTGCGCGGCGCCGCCGCAGCACGGTCTGCACACGGGCCACCAGCTCGCGTGGCTCAAACGGTTTGGGCAGGTAGTCGTCGGCGCCCAGCTCCAGGCCCACCACGCGGTCCATCACGTCGCCGCGTGCGGTCAGCATGACGATGGGGATGTCGCCGTTTTTGCCCATGCCCTTGCGGATGGCTCGGCACAGTTCGAAGCCATCCATCTCGGGCAACATCACGTCCAGGATGGCGGCGTCGAAACCGCCCGCCTGCAGCAGCGCCAGGCCGTCGCTGGGGCGCAGGGCCTGGGTCAGCGCCAGTTCAAAGCGCTGGAAGTAGGCGGCCAGCGGCGGGCCCAGCTGGTCGTCGTCGTCGATGAGCAGGATGCGTGGCATGCGCCATTCTCACATCAGCACGGCCTGCCGATGGCGCAGGATGAGGCGGCGCAGGCGCTGCTGCACAGGCGCGTCCATCGCATCGAAACGGTCGGCCGCCTTCAGCAACTGCGGCAACACCGGCAGCGCGGCCTGTGGCTGGCGTTGCGACAGCCTGGCCCACAGGCCCAGCGCGTGTTCGCGGTCAAATCGCGGCCCCCACACCAGGGTCAGCAGCTCGGCGTGGGGGTCGTCGGCATCGGCCAGCAAGGTGGCGCCGCAAGCGCGCACGCCCTGGGTCAGGTGCCGCACCGGCAACCAGGCGTGCGCCATGCTCAGCCCCGGCCCCAGCCGCCGTGGCCGCGTTGGTCCAGGCGCTCGCGCACCTGTTGTTGCTGTTGCGGGTTCAGGCTGTCGTAGAAGTCGCCGAAGGCGGCAATCACCTTGGGGCCGGCGCCCTGCACCAGCTGGGTCTTGCGCTCGAACAGGCCTTGTGCGTTGGCGCGGTCAAACTTGTCGCCCGCGATCAAGGCTTTGATCTCGGCACGCGGCTCGCCGCCCTGGGCGCGCCAGGCCTTGCGCTGCGCGATGAGTTCGTCGGCCAGCACACCCAGCTTCTGTTTCTGCGCGTCGTTGAGTTCGAGCTTGTCGCTGATGCGCTCGATGGCCTTGCCGCGCATCTCAGTCACGCGCTCGTCGCTCCAGCCACGGGCATGGTCGCCACGCGAGCCGCAGGCCGACAAGCCGCCCAGCACGATGGATGCGCCGAACACGGCGATGAGGGATTTTTTGAGCCAGGGTTTCATGTCGAGGTCCTTTCCGACCGGGGTTGAACATGAAACCGATGGTGCCGGCTGGGTGGCCCGCCGTCGTCTCGCGGCGGTTTCGGTTTTTTTCGGTTTGTATCAGCGCTGCCGCTCAGCGTCTTATACAAACACCTCGGTGTCCACCTCGCGGTTGGCCTGGTCGTTGTAGCGGTTGCCCGCCACGGTGTGCTGGTTGATCAGCGCCTCCAGCCGCGCCATCACCTCGGGCGACAGGCGCACCGCGTCGGCACCGAGGTCGTCCAGCAGATGGTCCACCCGGGAGGTGCCCGGAATCGGCAGGATGTGGGGCGCCTTGTGCAGCAGCCAGGCGATCGCCAACTGCGCGGGCGAACAGCCCACCTCTTGCGCGATGGCCAGGTAGGGCGGCAGCAGGCGCTGGTTGGCGGCAAAGTGGTCTGCCGCAAATCGCGGCATGGTGCGGCGGATGATCGCCCTCGGTCCTCTGGTGTTGTTTGTAGTAGCTGACGTAGGCGTTGAGCTGGCCCAGGTGTTCGTGCTGGAAGGCGTCGTTCTTCAGCTCGATGAGCACATGGCACTTGAGCACGCGGTGGTAGAAGACCAGGTCCACAAAGAAGTGCTCGCCGCCGATCAGCAGTCGTTTCTGTCGCGCCTCGAAGCAGAAGCCGTGGCCCAGCTCCAGCAGAAAGGCTTGCAGCTTGTCGAGCAAGGCGTCTTCGAGCTGGCCCTCGGTCACCACCTCCTGGGCTTTGAGGCCCAGGAACTCGAACACGTAGGGGTCGCGGATGACTTGCTGCGGCGTGGCCACATCGGCCTTGGCGTGAGCTTGGGCCGACAAGGCGGCCGGGTCGGTGGACAGGCCGCAGCGCTGGTAATACTGGGTGGCGATCTGGCGTTTGAGTTCGCGCACCGACCAGTGGCCACGCAGGGTTTCGGCTTCGTAGAAAGCGCGCTGTTGCGGGTCGTCCAGTTGCAGCAACTCGGCAAAGTGCGAAAACGACAGGCGCTCCAGCAGCAGCTGGGCCGGCACAGTCGGCAAAGTGGATTCGGGCGGCGGTGTTTCCCGAATCGGCAGGCCGGGCGATCTGGCAGACAGCGTCTGCCGAATCGGATCGGGCAACAGGGTGTGCAGCAATTTGGCAGACGCTGTCTGCCAAATGCCGGGGTAGGTTTGGTAGAACTGGCGGCACTGCCGCAGGCTGCGGGGCGCCACACCCGCCACCCCGGCCTGGCTCAGCCGGGCCGAGACTTCGTCCACCAGGCGGGCGCCGTACTGGGCACGGTCGGCGCCGTTCTGCTCGAATTCGGCCAAGTAGCAGCCAAAGCACCAGTTGCGCAGCGTGAGGCTGATGTTGACGGCCTTGGCCGCTTGCTCGGCGAGGGCCGCGTCGGTGTGACGGAAGGCCGCCACCAGGGCGGCAAAGTCGATGGCAGGCGCGATCTCAGACTTCATAACCCAGCCCCGCCAGGTTCTGGCGAATGGCGGTTTCCAGCCGGGCGCTCTCTTTGAACTGGCCGCCGAGCGCGGCGGTGAGGCGGGCCATCTTGTCTTCAAAGGGCTCGCCGTCGTCTTGCTGTGCGGCGGCGCCCACGTAACGGCCGGGTGTGAGCACGTGGTCGGCCTTGCGGATGTCTTCCAGCGTGGCGGATTTGCAGAAACCCGCCACGTCTTCGTAACCCTCCCCGCGCTGCCAGGCGTGGAAGGTGTTGGCCACGTGGGCGATGTCTTCGGGCTTGAAATCGCGCAGCACGCGGTCTTTCATGTAGCCAAGCTGGCGCGCGTCGATGAACAGCACTTCACCGTGGCGACTGCGTTTGCCCTTGTACGCGGCCTTGCTGTGTGTGAGGAACCAGATGCAGGCGGGGATCTGCGTGTTGGTGAACAGCTGCCCGGGCAACGCGACCATGCACTCCACCAGATCACCCGGGGCGTTGGGGCCGTTGCCTTCGATGAAGGCCTGACGGATGTCGCCCTCGGTGTTGGTGTTGCTGCTCATGGAGCCGTTGGCGAGCAGCAGCGCCATGCTGCCGTTGGCCCCCAGGTGGTGGATCATGTGCTGCATCCACGCGAAGTTGGCATTGCCATCGGGCGGCACGCCGTAGTTCCAGCGCGGGTCGTCGTCTTTCACGCCTTCTTTCCACGCCTTCATGTTGAAGGGCGGGTTGGCCATGATGAAGTTGGCGCGCAAGTCGGGGTGCTGCGGGCGGCTGTAGGTGCTGGCGGGCTCTTTGCCAAAGTCGAAGTCGAGTCCGCGAATGGCCATGTTCATGGAGGCCAGGCGCCAGGTGGTGGGGTTGGCTTCTTGGCCGTAGATGCTGATCTGGCCGATCTTGCCGCCGTGTTCCAGTACAAAGCGCTCGCTCTGCACGAAGAAGCCGCCTGAGCCGCAGCAGGGGTCGTAGACCCGGCCCTCGAAGGGCTCCAGCATGTTGACAATGAGGCTGACGATGCTTTTGGGCGTGTAGAACTCGCCACCGCGCTTGCCTGCGGCGATGGAGAACTCGCCCAGGAAGTACTCGTACACATGGCCCAGGATGTCCTTGGCCTTGAGCGAGGCGTGGTTGAACGGGATCTTGGAGAACTCGTCGATCAGGCCCGGCAGGGCTTCGTCCACGCGCCAGCGGGCGTAGCTCTTATCGAGCACGTTTTTGAGCTTGGGGTTTTCTTTCTCGACGGCTTCGAGCGCATCGTCCAGCAGGCGGCCAATGCCTTTGAACTTGTATTCGTCAGCGTTGCCATTTTTGACCAACAGCATCGAGTCCACCGCGACCTTGGCGTTGTCCTTGATGAAGTCCCAGCGGGCAATGGCGGGCACCCAAAAGACGTTTTTCTCGGTGTAGTAGTCGCGGGCTTCGAGTTCCTGTTCGATCAGATCGCCCGCGTCGTCGCCCAAGTAGTAGTCGTTCGCCGGGTCTTTGAACGCAATCAACAGCTCGGCACGGCGTTCCTTGAACGCGTCAGAGATGTACTTGAGGAAAACCAAGCCCAGCACCACGTGCATGTAGTCGCTGGGGTTGACGTTGGAACGCAAGCGGTCGGCGGCGTTCCACAAACGTGCATCGAGGTCATTCAGAAACTGTTGTTCGTCGCTATTCATTGAGATTGCCGCCCGCATCGTCGGATGCAAAAAAATAGCCCACCCCGTGGGCCAACTCATTCTATCGGCGGGGTGGGCATGACCCGGCTTGGCCGGGACGCTTGGCAGGGACCACAATCAGGCCAGTTGCTGCTCCAGATCGTGCAGCACCTGGTAACACGGCAGCACCTGGGCAATGCTGGCATTGGGCTCGCGACCTTCGCGGATGGCGGCGAAAAATTCGCGGTCCTGCAGCTCGATGCCGTTCATGGACACCGCCACTTGCGACACATCGATCTTCTCTTCCTTGCCGGTGAACAGGTCGTCGTAACGTGCGATGTAGGTCGCGCTGTCGCCGATGTAGCGGAAAAAGGTGCCCAGCGGACCGTCGTTGTTGAAGGACAGGCTCAGCGTGCAGATGGCGCCATTGGCGGCCTTGAGCTGGATGCTCATGTCCATGGCGAGGCCCAGCGTGGGGTGGATGGGGCCTTGAACCGCATTGGCTTTGATGATGGTGCTGCCACACTGGTAGGCAAACAGGTCCACCGTGTGGGCGGCGTGGTGCCACAGCAGGTGGTCGGTCCAGCTGCGCGCCTGGCCCAGCGCGTTCATGTTGGTGCGGCGGAAGAAGTAGGTCTGCACATCCATCTGCTGGATGTTGAAGGCGCCCGCCTTGATCTGCTGGTGGACGTGCTGGTGGCTGGGGTTGAAGCGGCGGGTGTGGCCACACATGGCCACCAGGCCGGTCTGCTGTTGCAGGGCCAACACGGCCTGGCCTTCCTTGTACACATCACACAGCGGGATTTCGACCTGCACGTGTTTGCCGGCTTCCAGGCAGGCCAGGGTCTGTGAGGCGTGCATTTGTGTGGGCGTGCACAGGATGACGGCGTCCAGCTCCTGGATGGCCAGGCTGTCGGCCAGCTCGGTGGTCACGTGTTGGATGCCGTACTTGTCGGCCACTTCACGGGTCTTGTCCAGGTCGCGGCTGATCAGCGAGATCACTTCGACGTCGGGGATGTTCTTGATGCCGTCCAGGTGCTTGATGCCGAAGGCACCGGCGCCGGCCAGGGCTACTTTGATGGTCATGGAAAGGTCCTCAGACGGTTTCGAGAATGGCGTGGCCCACAGCGGTGTTGCTGGCGGGCACATGGTAGAAGCGGTGCTTGAGCAACGGCTGGGGGCCACCGACCGCATCGGCCATGGCGCCACGCGCGATCAGCCACATCACGAGCTCAATGCCCTCGCTGCCGGCTTCGCGCACGTAGTCGATGTGGGGAACGGAAGCGCAGGCCTCGGGGTCGTTGATCAGCTTGTCCAGCCAGGCGTTGTCCCAGTCGCGGTTGATGAGGCCGGCGCGTGGGCCCTGCAGCTGGTGGCTCATGCCACCTGTGCCCCAGATGTGGACCTTGAGGTCGCCATCAAAGCTCTCCACCGCGCGGCGGATGGCCTTGCCCAGTTCGTAACAACGGCGGCCGCTGGGCACCGGGTACTGCACCACGTTGACGGCAAACGGGATCACCGGGCAGGGCCAGGCGTCTTTCACCGGGTCCTTCTGACCGAACATCAGCGACAGCGGAACCGTCAGCCCATGGTCCACCGGCATCTTGTTGACGATGGTGAGGTCGAAGTCCTGCTGGATGACCGACTGCGCGATGTGCGAAGCCAGCTCGGGGTGGCCCATCACCTTGGGCACCGGGCGCGGGCCGAAGCCCTCGTCGGCCACCTCGTATTCAGCGGCGGTGCCGATGGCGAAAGTGGGAATGAGGTCCAGGCTGAAGGCGGTGGCGTGGTCGTTGTAGACCAGAAAGATCACGTCGGGCGGGTTGTCCTTGACCCACTGTTTGCCGTAGTCGTAGCCGGCAAACACCTGCTGCCAATACGGTTCATGGGTTTTGCCCAGATCGAGTGCGGCGCCAATGGCGGGCACGTGCGAGGTGTAGACGGATGCGGTGATGCGTGCCATGTCAGTGTGCCTTTTTGCCTGCGGAGCCTTGCGGCTGGCGGTGCGCCTGGGCGTCGCCGTCTTCACCGACGACGCGGTTGCCCTCGGCAGACCGGCCGCCCTTGATCATCATGTCGCGGTACTCTTCTTCGGTCATGCCGGTCATGGAGCCTGCCATCTGCTGGAAGCTCTTGCCATCGGTGGAACCGATCTTGGCCAGGAAATAGATGTTGCCGCCCAAGCGTATGCACCAGTTGAGGTCGCGCGCGAGCACGGCCTGCTTCTGCTCTTCGCTCATCGCCCATTCGTCGAGGTAGGCACGTTCGTCGGCCTTGAAACGGGCCCGGTTCTCGGGCTTCATCAGGCTCATGCAGAACTGGTTGAGCCAGTAGCCTTTGCGGCTTTGTTCGGCGTCGAAGATGGTCGTGCCGGGCACGTCGAGGTAAGGTTTTTCAAGCGACATGGTCAGACCTCCTCGGGCCAGTACAAACGCATGGGATTGTCCACCAGCAGCTTCTTCTGCAGCGCGGCCGTGGGCGCGATGTGCGGGATGAAATCCACCAGCAGGCCGTCGTCGGGCATGTGGTCCTTGAGGTTGGGGTGCGGCCAGTCGGTGCCCCACAACACGCGGTCGGGGAACTGCTCGACGATGCGCTTGGCGAACGGGATCACGTCGGTGTAGGCATTCTGCTCACCGTTCAGCGCCTTGGGGCCGGTGACCGACAGGCGCTCGGGGCAGCTCACCTTGCTCCACACATTGGGGTGCTCGCGCATGAACTTCTCGAACAGCGCGAACTGCGGGCCGTCCACCGGCAGCGACACATCGGGCCTGCCCATGTGGTCCACCACCACGGTGGTGGGCAACGCGGTGAAAAAGTCCCACAACTCAGGCAGGTCCACCGCCTCGAAGTAGATGACCACATGCCAGCCCAGCTTGGCAATGCGGCCAGCGATCTCCATCAGCTCGTCCTTGGGCGTGAAGTCCACCAAGCGCTTGACGAAGTTGAAGCGCACCCCGCGCACACCGGCGGCGTGCAGGGCTTGCAGTTCGGCGTCGCTCACCGAGCGTTTGACCGTGGCCACACCACGCGCCTTGCCACCGCTGGACAGGCAGGCATCGACCATGGCGCGGTTGTCGGCACCATGGCAGGTGGCCTGCACGATGACGTTGCGTGCAAAACCCAGGTGGTCACGCAGCGCAAACAGCTCTGCCTTGCTGGCGTCGCAGGGGGTGTATTTGCGCTCGGGCGCATAGGGAAATTCGGCGCCCGGACCGAACACGTGGCAATGCGCGTCCACCGCACCAGCGGGCAGCTCGAAGCGAGGCTCGGCCGGGCCTGTGTACCAGTCCAGCCAACCGGATGTCTTGCTGAAATCGCCGGTGGTGGGTTTGTCGATGGGTGGGTTCATGGTCAGTCTCAATCGATGTATTTCAGGCCCGCAGCCGCCAGCGGTTCGCGCATCTTGTACATGTCCAGTCCCAGCACGCCGCTGGCCAGCTTGTCGCGTTTTTCGCCTTCAAAGCTCTCGCGTTTGATGGCGGCTTCCAGGGTCTTGGCGGCCAGTGCCTTGGGCACGCAGACCACGCCATCGTCGTCGGCCACGATCACGTCGCCCGGCGTGACCAAGGCCCCCGCGCAGACGATGGGGATGTTGACCGAGCCCAGCGTGGCCTTGATGCAACCCTTGGACGAAATGGCCTTGGACCAGACCGGGAAATTCATTTCCTTCAGCGTCTTCACATCGCGCACACCGGCTTCGATGATGAGCGCACGGGCGCCGCGGGCCTGGTAAGAGGTGGCCAGCAGGTCGCCGAAGTAGCCGTCGGTGCAGTCGGCGGTGACGGTGGCGATCACGATGTCACCGGGCTGTATCTGCTCGGCCGCGACGTGCAGCATCCAGTTGTCGCCGGGCTGCAGCAGCACGGTGACGGCCGTGCCAGAGACCAACACGCCGGTCTGGATGGGGCGCATGTAGGGCTTGAGCAGGCCCACGCGGCCCATGGCCTCGTGCACCGTGGCCGAGCCCAAAGCGGCCAGGCCATCGGCGGCAGTGCGGTCGGCACGGGTGATGTTGCGGTAGACAACGCCGAGTTCGTACATGGTCATTTCCCCTTCAGTTTGAGAGCGGCATCCAGCCGCGGGAACACGCGCCGGGCATTGCCTTCGTAGATCTTGTGGCGGTCGTCGCCGACGACGATGGTGGACGCCTCGATGTAGCGCTTGGTGTCGTCGTAGTAGTGACCGGTCTCGGGGTCGATGCCGCGCACGGCGCCGATCATCTCGCTGGCAAACAGGATGTTGTCCACCGGGATCACCTTGGTCAGCAGGTCGATGCCCGGCTGGTGGTAGACGCAGGTGTCGAAGAAGATGTTGTTCAGCAGGTGGTCCTTGAGCAGCGGTTTTTTCAGCTCTTGCGCCAGGCCACGGAAACGGCCCCAGTGGTAGGGCACGGCGCCACCGCCGTGGGGGATGTTGAACTTCAGCGTCGGAAAGTCGCTGAACAGATCGCTGGTCAGGCACTGCATGAAAGCCGTGGTGTCGGCGTTCAGGTAGTGGGCGCCGGTGGTGTGGAAACACGCGTTGCACGAGGTGCTGACGTGGACCATGGCCGGGATGTCGTGCTCGACCATCTTCTCGTAGATGGGGTACCAGGACTTGTCGCCCAGGGGCGGGCTGGTCCAGTGGCCGCCGCTGGGATCGGGGTTGAGGTTGATGCCGACGTTGCCATATTCCTTGACACACTTCTCCAGCTCGGGGATGCAGGTGCGCGGGTCCACGCCAGGGCTTTGCGGCAGCATGGCGGCCGGAATGAAATGGTCGGGGAACAGCTGCGCCACGCGGTAGCACAACTCGTTGCAGATGGCGGCCCAGGTGGACGAGGTGTTGAAGTCGCCGATGTGGTGGGCCATGAAGCTGGCGCGCGGGCTGAAGATGGTGAGGTCGGAGCCGCGCTCCTTCATCAGGCGCAGCTGGTTGGTCTCGATGGACTCGCGCAACTCGTCGTCGCTGATCTGCAGATCGGCCACCTTGGGGCCCAGCTCGGGGTTCTTGAGGTTCGCGATCTGGGCGTTGCGCCAGTTCTCCAGCGCCTTGGGCGCCGTGGTGTAGTGGCCGTGGCAATCGATGATCATGGGGCGGCTCCTGGTGTGGTCGTCGGTGAAGTGTTTTTGTTGAACTCAGGCGGGGTCCATGCCCTGGCGGCGCTTGGCCGCTTCCGCCTCGGGCGAGGCCATGTAGGCCAGCAACGCGCGCACGGCGTCGGGCCGCGCCGATGCCGCGCACACGCCGGCCGAAAAGGTGGTGGTGATCTGTATGGCGGGCGGCAGCGGGCCGACCACGGTGATGCCTTCCAGGTGGATCAGTTCGCTGAGCTGCTGAAAACCCAGATCGACCTCGCCCTTGGCCACCAGCGAGCCCACCGGCACACCGGGCGGCGGCGTCACGATGCGGGCTTTGATGTCATCGGCAATGCCCCAGCGTTCAAACAATTGGGCCAGGGCCACGCCGCTGGGCCCGGTGGAATAGCTGATGCGCGGGGCGGCGAGCACGGCGGCACGCACGGCGGCTTCGCTGGACAGGTCGGGCAGCGGGGCACCGGCGCGCACCGCCACCGACACGCCGGAGTGCACCAGGTCCACCTGGGTGCTGGCGGCGATGTGGCCACTGGCGGTCAGCTTGGCGATGGCGTCCGACGCCAGCACCACCACGTCAAAAGCCTCGCCTGCGGCCACGCGTTTGGCCGCGTCCACGCCGCCCACCGACTCGAACACCACCTGTTGGCCCGTGTGTTGGCGGTAGGCGTCGGCGAGCTCGGCCAGCACCTGGCGGGTGGCCATGGAGGAAATGCCGGACAGGGGCTGGTTCATGGCGTGTGTGGGCTGAAGTCTCGGTAGGAGCACCATTGTCGGGACGCACGTCGCACTTTCCAAGCCCGGCACCGCGCTAGCTGCTATCGCATTTCGGCATAATTTGCCAAAAGCTATATCGACTAAAGCATGGACCTCAAACAACTGGAGTATTTTGTGCGGGTGGCCGAGCTGGGCAGCTTCACCCGTGCCGCCACCGCGCTGAGCATCGCCCAGCCTGCGCTGAGCCGCCAGGTGCGCCTGCTGGAGGTGGAATTGCGGCAAAACCTGCTGGTGCGCAACGGGCGCGGCGCCACACCCACCGACGCCGGCAAGCTGCTGCTGGCGCATGGGCGCGGCATCCTGCACCAGGTGGAGCGCGCACGGGAAGAGCTGGGCCGGGTGCGCGGCGCACTGGCCGGGCGCGTCGCCATCGGCCTGCCCACCAGCGTGGCCAAGGTGATGACGGTGCCGCTCACGCGCGAGTTTCGCCAGCGCCTGCCCGACGCCTCCTTGTCCATCAGCGAAGGCCTGTCGGCCAGCATGCTCGAAGGTCTGCTGACCGGCCGCCTGGACCTGGCGGTGCTCTACAACGCCACGCCCTCACCCGACATCGAACTCACACCCCTGGTGGAAGAGGACCTCTACCTGATGCAGCCGCCCGGCACGCCGGCACCGACCGATGGCGTGACGCTGCGCGAGCTCTCGGCCCTGCCGCTGGTGATCCCGAGCCGGCCCAACGCCATCCGCATGCTGGTGGAAACCGAGCTGGCCAACATCGGCTGCCGGCCACACATCGCGCTCGAAATCGACGGCGTGTCGGCCATCCTCGACCTGGTGGCCGATGGCGCCGGCAACGCGGTGCTGTCACGCAACGCGGCGCGCACCTCTGCCCACGCCGACATGCTGGTGCTGAGCCGGGTGCACTCACCCCGGCTGCGCACTCGGCTGAGCGTGGCCATCAGCGCACAGCGGCCCACCACCCTGACACAGCAGGCCATGCGGGAGCTGATCGAGCAGCTGGGGCCCCGCCTGCTGGGCTGAACGCCTGCATCAAGCGCCGAGAAACTGCGCCGTGAACTCGGCCGCGAAGGCCTCGCGCCCGCTGAGCACCAGGGTGGCGTTGAAACGCGTGAGTGGCCCAGCGCCCGGTGCCAGCACCAACGTCGAGCGGCGCGGTTCAAAAACCACGTCCATGGCTTCGGACTGCTCGCGCAAGACCGACAGTTCGTGGTCCCATTCGCCGCCATCGTCCAAGGCCATGGGTGCCGGCGCACCGTGCGCCCGGCCCCAGGCATGGCACCAGGCCAGCACCTGCACCAGCTCGGCCTGCAGCGCGGGCCAGCGCGCCTCGTTGACCGAGGCCATGGCCTCAAACGTACTCACACCCTCGGTGGATTCGTGGGCGTCAAAAATCAGGTAGGTCAACATCTCATGCCTCATCCAGGTCGCCCGGCCACCGCAAAAACACACCCGTTTGCGCCGCCAACGCCGCCACGTCGTCCATGCTGTCCACATCGACGCGGTAGTGGCTGTTGGGCGTGGCCCAGCGCAACACCTGTGCCGGATGCGCGGCCTGCCACTGCTGGCCGCCCATGTCGGGCCCACCGGCCACCATGGCGCGCGCCACCGCGCGGGTGAATACCACCGGGTTGCCCGGCAAACCGTCCACCACCGGCCGCAACAGCTGCGTGCCCGCTGGCCGCGCAACAAACGCGTCGAGCAGGTCACGGATGTCCTGCGCGGTGAGCAAAGGCTGGTCGGCCAGGGCCACCAGCACGGCCTGGGCGCCGTCTGGCAAAGCCTGCAAGCCCAGATGCAGTGACGACGTCTGCCCCCGGTCGGGCGCGGGGTGATGGACTAGGCACACCGGAAGGTCCTCAAGCACCCGCGCGATGCGTTCAGCGTGGTGCCCCAGCACCACCAGCACGGGCGCCACACCCGCCTGCGCCAACGCCAACACCTGGCGTCGGATCAGCGCTTGGCCTCCCAGTTCCAGCAGGCACTTGGGCCGCCGGCCCATGCGCGTGGCCGCGCCGGCGGCCAGCAGCACGGCGGCCACATGCTCAGGCGTTGAAGAGGAAGCTGGCTCGGTCATCGGGGCTCTTGTAGTATGCGGACATCACCACACGGAGGAGTCTCTCATGAAGCCCATCACCACCTTCGCACTGCTTGCCGCCGCCCTGGCCAGCAGCGCCTGCGTCACACAGCCACTGACCCAAAAAGGCGGCGGCGGCATTGACACCAGCGGCTGGGGTTGCAGCGCACGTGGGATGGTGATGGGGCGCTACGGTGGCGGAGATGACGCCTACATCCAGCTGGTTGGCGACAAACAGGGGGGCAACTACGTGGTCAAACTCAACCCGCAGGGCAACATGGCCAGCGGCATCACCGGCAACGGCACGCCGTTCACCTGCACCAAGCGCTGAGGCCACAAACAACAAAGCCGATCAAGGATCGGCTTTGTTGAGCAGTGGACTGGAGGCGCGATCCGGAGTCGAACCGGACTAACCGGATTTGCAATCCGGGGCATAACCGCTTTGCTATCGCGCCGTGTGCGGTGTTGTCATCGCCGTCATCACCATGGACGACGGCTTTGACAAAAAAGGGAAGCCTG
>JAUYSB010000267.1 GCA_030696525.1 Hydrogenophaga sp.
CTTCTTGTCGAAGTACTGCGAGTGCGGGTCCAGGCTGGCGACCATGCCCGAGATGGCGTCCGAGATCAACTTCTTCTCGTCCACCGGCTCCACATAGTCGGTCTTGACCATGCCGAACACCGCCGCGAGCTGCTGCAGCTCTTCAAGCGGCAGCGGCGCCAGCGTGCCGCGCGCCACCGCCTGCAGCTGCACCGTGGTCAGTGCGCCCGCCATCGCGCCCAGCGCAATCCAGCCGGCGATCTTCAGTTTCTGGCCCATGTCCCAATACCTTCAAAAATGGTCAAGGCAATATACACCTCAGAGGGAATTCCGAGGTTTCGGTTCCGCAAAGACCGTTGGATCAGGCTTTGCCTTGGTTCGCGACAGCGGCAGCAGCTTTCGCGGCCGCCTCGGCGTCGCCCAGGTAGTAGCTCTTGATGGGTTTGAGGTCGGCGTCCAGCTCGTAGACCAGCGGGATGCCGTTGGGGATGTTGACGCCCACGATGTCGTTGTCGCCAATGTTGTCCAGGTACTTCACCAGCGCGCGGATGCTGTTGCCGTGAGCGGCGATCACCACCCGCTGTCCACTCTGGATGGTGGGCGCCAGCACCTCGTTCCAGAAGGGCATCACGCGGGCCACGGTGTCCTTGAGGCACTCGGTCAGCGGAATCTGCTCGGGCGCCAGGGCGGCGTAGCGGCGGTCGCCGCGCTCGCTGCGCGGGTCGTTCGCTTCCAGGGCCGGCGGCGGCGTGTCGTAGCTGCGGCGCCAGACCAGCACCTGTTCGTCGCCGTACTGCTTGGCCATGTCGGCCTTGTTCAGGCCTTGCAGGCCGCCGTAGTGGCGCTCGTTCAGGCGCCAGTCCTTGACCACCGGCAGCCAGGTGCGGTCCATTTCGTCCAGCGTGTACCACAGGGTGTGGATGGCGCGCTTGAGCACGCTGGTGAAGGCGATGTCGAAGTCCCAGCCTTCGGCCTTGAGCAGTTTGCCGGCCGACATGGCCTGCGACACGCCGGTGGGTGTCAGGTCCACATCGGTCCAGCCGGTGAAGCGGTTTTCGAGGTTCCAGGTGGATTCGCCGTGGCGGATCAGGACGAGCTTGTACATGGGGGCGGCTTGGGTTCGGTGGGAGAAAAAAAGGGTGTCGCCGCAGCGGCACAACCCGGCATTCTAAAATCCTGGCTTCTCTAGAAAGGTTTTGACGTGAAGTTTCTGATCGACAACTGGATGCTGATTTCGGTGGCGCTGGCCTCGGGCGGTCTGCTGATGTGGCCCGCGCTCAGCGGGGGCGGCGGCGCCAGCGGCGTCAACCCGACCGACGCGGTGATGTTGATGAACCGCGAAAAAGCGGTGGTCATCGATGTGTGCAGTGCCGAAGAGTTTGCCGCCGGCCACGTGGCCGGGGCCAAGAACGTGCCCCTGGGCGAGCTGGAAAACAAGCTGGCCGGTGTGGTCAAGAACAAGACCAACCCCTTGATCCTGGTCTGCGCCAGCGGCATGCGCTCCAAGCGCGCGGTGGCGGTGGCCAAGAAGCTGGGTTTCGAGAACGCCCATTCCCTGACGGGTGGTACGGCTGCCTGGCGCGCCGCCAGCCTGCCGGTCGAGAAAGCCTGAAAATCCAAGCTATTGAAGTTTTCGAGGACACCTGCATGCCCGCCGTCAAGATGTACACCACCGCCGTCTGCCCCTACTGCGTGCGCGCCAAAAGCCTGCTCAAGCAGCGCGGCGTCGAGCAGATCGAGGAAATCCGCATCGACATGGACCCCGTTGCCCGTGCCCACATGATGGAAATCACCGGCCGGCGCACCGTGCCGCAGATTTTCATTGGCGACACCCATGTGGGCGGCTGCGACGACCTGATGGCGCTGGACGCCAGCGGTGGCCTCAAACCCCTGTTGGCCAACTGAGATAATCTTGGCTTGAGGGCCCGTTGCCGCAGCACCATCTCCGCAACGGGCTTCTTTACGTTTCAAGCCGACCTTCTTCAACCGACATTCCGCATTTTCGAAAGAACCCCATGGCCGACGAGCAGAACCCCGTTTTTCAGATCCAACGCGTCTACCTGAAGGAAGCCTCGCTGGAGCAACCGAACTCGCCCGCGATCCTGCTCGAGCAGGAGCAGCCCAATGTGGACATCCAGCTGGGCGTGGCCGCCGAGCCGGTGGCCGACGGCGTGTATGAAGTGGCCGTGACCGCCACCGTGCAGACCAAGATCGGTGACAAGACCGTGTTCCTGGTCGAGGTCAAGCAGGCCGGCATCTTCGAGGCCCGCAACATCCCCGAAGAGCAGATGGGCGGCATCCTGGGCATCGCCTGCCCGCAGATCGTCTACCCCTACCTGCGTGCCAACGTGGCTGATCTGATCAACCGCGCCGGTTTTCCGCCGGTGCACCTGGCCGAGATCAACTTCCAGGCCATGTACGAGCAACAGCAGCAGCAGCAGCAAGGTCTGGCGCAGTAAGCGATCACCATGCACGTGTTGGTCATCGGTGCCGGCGCCTGGGGCACGGCCCTGGCCATCAGCGCCGCACGCGACGGCCACCGCCAGGTGAGCCTGTGGTCGCGTGACGCCGCCCAGGCCGCCGACATGGCAGCGACGCGCCAGAACCGGCGCTACCTGCCGGGCATGGACCTGCCTGACAGCCTGCACATCCTTCACCCGGGCGAGGTGTCGCTCGCGGCGTTGGCCCAGGCGCAAGACCTGGTGGTGGTGGGCACGCCCATGGCCGGCCTGCGCAGCAGCTTGCTGGCCTTGGGTGGCGTGAGCGTGCCGGTGGTGTGGTTGTGCAAGGGCTTCGAGGCCGCCCAGCCGGGCGAGCAAGGTCTGCTCGGGCACGAGATCTGGGCCCAACTGGCGCCACAACACCTGCCTGCCGCGCACTGTGGCGTGCTCAGCGGGCCGAGTTTTGCGCAGGAAGTGGCGCGTGGCCAGCCCACGGCGCTGGTGGCGGCCTCGCCCCATGCCGAGGTGCGCGATGCCATGGTGTTGGCCTTTCACGGCCCCAGTCTGCGGGTGTACGCCAACGACGACATGGTGGGCGTGGAAGTGGGCGGCGCGGTGAAGAACGTGCTCGCCATCGCCACCGGCCTGTGCGATGGCCTGCAACTGGGCTTGAACGCCCGTGCGGCCCTCATCACCCGCGGCCTGGCTGAGATCACCCGCCTGGGCCTGGCGCTGGGCGCGCGGGCCGACAGCTTCATGGGCTTGTCGGGCCTGGGCGATCTGGTGCTCACCGCCACCGGCGACCTCAGTCGCAACCGCAAGGTGGGCCTGCTGCTGGCGCAGGGGCAGACGCTGCAACAGGCGGTGGATTCTCTGGGCCATGTGGCCGAAGGCGTGTACTGCGCGCGCACCGTGGTGCAACGCGCGCGCCACCTCGGGGTTGACATGCCGATTGCCGACGCGGTGGTGGCGTTGTTGGACGGCAGCTTGCGGCCGGACGAGGCCGTGGGCCGCTTGATGGGTCGCGACCCGGCGGCCGAACTGCCGGCGGCGTGACGCCGCCCGGATTCAGAATTCCAGGTTGTCGATCAGGCGGGTTTTGCCCAGGCGTGACGCGCCCAGCACCACCAGTTCGCCCGCATGGCGCAGGTCGGGCGCGGGCGCCAGCAGATCGCTGCGGCGGCGCACCGTCAGGTAATCCGTGGCCCAGCCGCGTGCGTCCAGGGTTTCGCGGGCCCGGGCTTCGAGCTGGCCCAGGTCGGTGCCGGTGGACAGCGCGTCATGTGCCAGGGCCTTGAGCGCCAGCGAGAGTTGCACCGCCTCCGCTCGCTCGGCGGCAGACAGGTAGCCGTTGCGCGAGCTCAGCGCCAGGCCGTCATCGGCACGGCAGGTGTCGCCGCCCACCACGGTGATGGGCAGCGCGAACTGCTGCACCATGCGGCGAATCACCATCAGCTGCTGGTAGTCCTTTTTGCCGAAGACCGCGGTGCGCGGCCCTTTGCCGTTGGCAAGTGCGCACTGGAACAGCTTCATCACCACCGTGCACACACCGACAAAAAAGCCCGGCCGGAAGTGGCCTTCCAGGATGTCGGCCAATTCGACGGGGGGGTGGACCTTGTAGCCCTGGGGTTCGGGGTAGAGGTCTTTTTCCGAGGGTGCAAACACGATGTCGCAACCAACGGCCGCCAGTTTGTCGGCATCGGCCGCCAAAGTGCGTGGATAGGTGTCGAAATCCTCGTGAGGGGCAAACTGCAGCCGGTTCACGAAGATGCTGGCCACGGTCACGTCGCCCAGGCCCTTGGCCTGCTTGACCAGCGCGATGTGGCCCTCGTGCAGGTTGCCCATGGTGGGCACAAAGGCGGGGGCGTCGAAGGCGGCCAGGGCGGAACGCAGGTCGGCAATGGTGTGAACGAGTTTCATGGGGCGTCGCCTTACCAGGCGTGGAGCGAATCGTCGGGGAAGCTGCCGTCCTTGACGGCGGCCACATAGGCGGCCATGGCGGCGCGCACGCTGTCCTGACCGGTCATGAAGTTGCGCACGAACTTCGGGTTCTTGCCCAGGTTGATGCCCAGCATGTCGTGCATCACCAGCACCTGGCCGGCCGTGCCCTTGCCCGCGCCGATGCCGATGGTGGCGCAGCGCGTGAGTTCGGTGGTGAGCTGGGCGGACAGCGCCGCCGGCACCATTTCCAGCACCAGCATGGCAGCACCCGCATCCTGCAAGGCCAGGGCTTCGGCGCGCAGGCGCTCAGCGGCGGCGGCGCCCCGGCCCTGCACGCGGTAGCCGCCCAGGGCGTGAACGGTCTGGGGTGTCAGGCCCAGGTGGGCGCACACGGGAATGCCGCGTTCGACCAGGAAGCGCACGGTGTCGGTGGTCCAGCCGCCGCCCTCGAGCTTGACCATGTGTGCGCCGGCCTGCATCAACACGCTGGCGCTGCGCAGCGCCTGCTCGCGGCTTTCGTGGTAGCTGCCAAAAGGCAGGTCGGCGATCACCCAGGCCGTGCCCTGCACCCGCTGCAGGCCACGCACCACGCTCTCGGTGTGGTAGCGCATGGTGTCCAGCGCCACGCCCACGGTGCTGGCCAGGCCCTGGCAGACCATGCCCAGCGAGTCGCCCACCAGCAGGCAGTCCACGCCGGCCGCATCGGCCACGGCGGCGAAGGTGGCATCGTAGGCGGTGAGCATTGTGATCTTCTCGCCGCGTTCGCGCATCTCGTGCAGGCGCGGCAGGCTCACCGGTTTGCGCGGCGCCAGGGGCGATGCCGGCGGCAGGGTTCCGTAGGGCGTCTGGGGGCTTGTCTCGCTCATGTTTTGGGCTTGTTGCACTGCGAAAAAACGGCAGTCTAGTCGATGCGGCTGGGGACTCGGCCGTGGCTCGGGCGTCGCGCGGACGGGCGGTCGAGTCAACTGGGCGACAATAGCGCTTGACAACGAGGCGCCCGGGGGCGTTTGAATGACCAAAAAGCGAAGTGCCGATGAACGACGTGCTTGAAGTGGACTACGAGCAGCCCGCCTGCCCGACCCAACACGCCTGGGTGCGTGTGCCCGTGGAGCCCGGCCCGCAGCGCCGCTCCGAACTCAAGGACACCATCCGCCGCCTGCTGAAAGTGCGCAACGCGGTGATGGTGTCGCACTATTACGTGCACCCCGATCTGCAGGATTTGGCGGAAGAAACCGGTGGTTTTGTCAGCGATTCGCTGGAGATGGCGCGTTTTGGCCGCGACCACGCGGCCACCACGCTGGTGGTGTCGGGTGTGCGCTTCATGGGCGAGACCGCCAAGATCCTGAGTCCCGACAAGACCATCCTGATGCCCGAGCTGGAGGCCAACTGCTCGCTGGATCTGGGCTGCCCCATCGACGCATTCAGCGCCTTCTGCGATGCCCACCCCGACCGCACGGTGGTGGTCTACGCCAACACCAGCGCGGCGGTCAAGGCCCGCGCCGACTGGCTGGTGACGTCGAGTTGTGCGCTGGACATCGTCTCGGCCCTGCACGCCAAGGGCCACAAAATCCTGTGGGCGCCCGACAAACACCTGGGCGACTACATCCAGCGCCAGACCGGCGCCGACATGGTGATGTGGCAGGGTTCGTGCATCGTGCACGACGAGTTCAAGGCCGGCGAGCTGGCCGCGCTCAAGGCCGAACACCCGGGGGCGAAAGTGCTGGTCCACCCCGAAAGCCCGGCCGACGTGATTGCCTTGGCCGACGCCGTGGGCTCGACCAGCGCCATCCTCAAGGCGGCCAAGGAGATGGACGCCCGCGAGTTCATCGTCGCCACCGACAACGGCATGATGCACAAGCTGCGCGCCCTCAACCCCGGCAAGACCTTTATTGAAGCGCCTACCGCCGGCAACAGCGCCACCTGCAAAAGCTGCGCCCATTGCCCGTGGATGGCGATGAACAGCCTCGAAGCTGTGGCCAACGTGCTCGAAAAGGGCCTGAACGAAATCCAGGTCGATCCCGCCATCGGCACCCGCGCCCGCCTGCCCATCGACCGCATGCTGGCCTTCACCGCCGCGCTCAAAGCGGGCAACCACCCTGGCGCGCTGGTGCCCCACATCGGCGCGGCCTGAGCAGGCCTCAGGCGGGCGTGTAGGCCAGGCGCACGTAGATGGGCGCGAAGGCCTCGGCCTGGGTCAGCTCGATCAGGGTTTCCTTGGCCAGCTCCAGCATGGCGATGAAGGTCACCACCATCACCGGGGCGCCCTTGTCGGGGTCGAACAGGTCGCCGAACTCGACGAACTTGCGTCCTTGCAACTGGCGCAGCACCAGGCTCATGTGTTCGCGCACCGACAGCTCCTCGCGGCTGATCTTGTGGTGCTGGATCAGCTTGGCGCGCTGCAGGATGTCGCGCCAGGCCTGCTGCAGTTCGTGCGCGTTCACGTCGGGAAAACGCGGCACCAGCGACTGCTCCACATAGACCTCGGCGCGCAGGAAGTCGCGCCCGTACTGCGGCGCCTCGGCCAGGGCCTGGGCCGCCAGCTTCATCTGCTCGTATTCCAGCAGGCGGCGCACCAGCTCGGCGCGCGGGTCTTCGGCTTCCTCGCCCTCGGCCGTCTTTTTGGGCGGCAACAGCATGCGCGATTTGATCTCGATCAGCATGGCCGCCATCAGCAGGTACTCGGCCGCCAGCTCCAGGTTGCTGGCGCGGATTTCATCGACATAGGCCAGGTACTGGCGCGTCAGCGCCGCCATGGGGATGTCGAGGATGTTGAAGTTCTGCTTGCGGATCAGGTAGAGCAGCAGGTCCAGCGGGCCCTCAAAGGCTTCGAGGAAAACCTGCAGCGCGTCGGGCGGAATGTAGAGGTCCTGCGGCAACTTGAACAGGGGCTCGCCGTACAGCCGCGCCAGCGCGACCTGGTCCACCACCTCCGGCATGTCGGCGGCGGTGGCCGCACTCAGGGCCTGGGCCAGGCTGTCCAGGGACGCGGCGTCCGCGCCACCTTGGCTCATGGTGTTCAGCGCTGGTCGGCGTTGGTTTGGTAGACGTAGGGCTTTTGCGCCACGTTGGCCGCTTGGCCCTGGGCCTGCTGGTCGCGGTCGATCTGTTTGTCCCACAGCAAGGCGCGGCCCTGGCGCTGCTCGGCTTCCAGCTCGGGCTTGGCGGCCTTGAGCGAGTCGATGAACTGGGTGGCGTCGGAGGTGTAGTGGGGGCGGGCGAAGATGGACATGGCCAGAACCGTTCGGTCAGACGAAAACCGTGATTTTACCGGGCCAACGCCGCTTACAAAAAGGTGTGCAGGTGCTGCGCAAAGCCCGAACGCTCCATCAGCGAGCGCGGTTGCTCGTTCACGCCCACCATGCCCAGCTTGTTGCCCTTCTTGGCCAGGGCCTTGTGCAGTTGCTCCAGCGCGTCCAGTCCGGTGGTGTCGAGCGAGATCATGTGGGTGGCGTCGAGCATCAACGCCTGGCCAGGCTCGGTGGCCTCGGCAGCGGCCAGCAGCGGGTCCACTTTGGCCACGGCGCCAAAAAACAGCGAGCCGTAGAGCTTGAAGGTGATCTGCTGCGGCGTGCGCGCCACCTCTTCCACCCGGAAGATGGCGCTTTGCCGGCGCACGAACAGCACACAGGCCAGCACCAGGCCCAGTTCCACCGCCACCGTGAGGTCGAAGATGATGGTGACGAAGAAGGTGGACAACATCATCAACCGGTAGTGGTTGCTGAAGTGGCGCAGGCGGCCAAATTCGCGCCACTCGCCCATGTTCCAGGCCACAAACAGCAGCACCCCGGCCAGCACCGCCAGCGGGATGTGCATGGCCAGCGGCGCGGCGATCAGCACCACGGCGGCCAGGGTGAGGGCATGCACGATGCCGGCCACCGGCGAGGTGGCGCCGGCGCGGATGTTGGTGACGGTGCGGGCGATGGTGCCGGTGGCCGGCATGCCGCCAAAAAATGGCACCACCGCGTTGGCAATGCCCTGCGCCATCAGCTCCTGGTTGGGGTCGTGTTTGGGGCGGTCGCCCAACTGGTCGGCCACGCGCGCACACAGAAGCGACTCGATGGCGCCCAGCAGCGCAATGGTGAGCGTCGGCGTCACCAGCAGGCGCACCGTCTCCCACGAGAACGCCGGCAGCTCAAACGCCGGCAGCCCCTGCGGTATGCCGCCAAAGCGGGTGCCAATCGTCTCCACCGGCAGGCTCAAGGCCCAGGCCAGCAGCGACAGCGTGACCAGGGCCACCACCGGCGCGGGCAGGCGCGAGGTGGCGCGCAGGGCGCTCACGGTGTCGATCTGATCGAGCTGGCGGCGGAATTTGGAATCGACCGCCCACAGGCGCGGCCAGATGAACAGGCCCACCACACACAGGGCGCCCAGCAGCACCGCGTAGCCGTTGACGCTGTGCAGGTGGCGGGCGATCACCGCGATCTGACTGAAAAAGTCGCCCGGCATCTTGGCGATGTCCAGGCCCAGCCAGTCGCGCAGTTGCGACAAGGCGATCAGCACCGCGATGCCGTTGGTGAAACCGATCACCACACTCACCGGCACGTAACGCACCAGCGTGCCGAGCTTGAAGAACCCGAGCAGAAACAGCAGCACGCCGGCGCTGGCGGTGGAAATCAGCAGGTTGGCCACGCCGTAGCGCTCGACGATGCCGTAGACGATGACGATGAAGGCGCCGGCCGGCCCGCCGATCTGCACCGAGGAGCCGCCCAGCGCCGAGATCAAAAAGCCCGCGATGATGGCCGTCCACAGCCCGGCTTCGGGTTTGAGGCCGCTGGCGATGGCAAAGGCCATGGCCAGGGGCAGGGCGACGATGCCCACCGTGGCGCCGGCCCCCACGTCCTTGGCCAGGCGCTCGCCGTTGTAGCCTTTGAGGTCGGCCAGCAGGCGGGGGCGGAAGGGGGCCAGGGGCGGCAGGCCTTTGAAAAACATCGGCGGATGTTACAGCCGCTCGCATTTCATCGAACTGACACGGCGACGCGAAATCGGCAGGGGTTTACACTGATTTGCCCCGTGTGGAGGGCAAACAGGGACGACATGAACAAGACGATTCGACACCGTTGGGCGGCGCTGGGCCTGGCCGCTGGCGCACTGCTGCTGGCGGGCTGCGACCCGCAGCGCATCAGCGAACTGGAAGAAGGCCTGTCCACCGAAGCCGATGTGCGCGAGCGTTTTGGCCCGCCCGAAGCGGTGTGGGACGCGCCCGAGGGCGGCCAGGTGTATGAATACAACCGCCAGCCGGCCGGCGACGTGAACTACCAGATCACCATAGGCGCCGACGGCAAGATGACCGCGCTGCGACAGGTGCTCAACGCCCAGAACTTTGCCCAGATCACGCCCGGGATGATGATGGAAGACGTGCGCCGCCGCCTGGGCAAACCCATGAAGGTCACGCCCTACGAGCTCAAGCGCGAAACCCATCACGACTGGCGTTACCGCGACGGCCCCAACGAGAGCGACCGCAAGGTCTTCACCGTGGTGTTCGACAGCGACCTGCGCGTGCTGTCCACGATGTCGGTCCGCGACCCGGCGCTGGACCCCAACGGCGGGCGCTGAACGGATCAGCGCACCCGCATGCCGGGCTGGGCACCTGGCAAGGGCTCCAGCACGTAGATGCCGGGCTGGGCTTTTTCATCGGCGTGGCTGGCCGCCAGCACCATGCCTTCGCTCACGCCGAACTTCATCTTGCGCGGTGCCAGGTTGGCCACCATCACGGTGAGTTTGCCGATCAGGTCGGCCGGCTGGTAGGCGCTGGCGATGCCGCTGAACACGTTGCGCGTCTTGCCTTCGCCCACGTCCAGCGTCAGGCGCAACAGCTTGGTCGAGCCTTCGACCGGTTCGCAGTTCACGATCTGGGCAATCCGCAGGTCGATCTTGGCGAAGTCGTCGATGGCAATCGTCGGCGCCAGGGCTTCGCCGCCGGGGATGACCTTTTCGGGTTCAGGCGCGGCGGGGGCTTCGAACAGCGCGTCCAGCTGCTTCACGTCCACCCGCTGCATCAGGTGCTGGTAGGCGCCGATGGCGTGGCCGCTGCCCAGCAGGCGGTCGGCGTCGCCAAAGGCCAGCGGGGCCACCTGCAGGAAGGCCTCGACCTGGGCCGCCAGCGACGGCAGCACCGGCTTGAGGTAGATGGACAGCAGGCGGAAGGCTTCGATGCAGGTGCTGCACACGTCCTGCAGGCGGGCGTATGCGCCTTCCTGTTTGGCCAGTTCCCAGGGCTTGTTGGCGTCCACGTATTCGTTCACCCGGTCGGCCAGCAGCATCACCTCGCGCAGGGCGCGGGCGGTGTCGCGGGCTTCAAACAAGGCGCCGATGTCCAGGCGCTGTTCCTGCAGGCGCGCCAGCAGGGCCTGGCCGTCGGCGCTGATGGCGCCGAGCTGGCCGCCGAAACGTTTGGTCAGGAAGCCGGCGGCGCGCGAGGCGATGTTGACGAACTTGCCGATCAGGTCGCTGTTGACCCGGGCCATGAAGTCCTCGGGGTTGAAGTCGATGTCTTCGTTGCGGCCGTTGAGTTTGGCCGCCAGGTAGTAGCGCAGCCACTCGGGGTTCATGCCCAGGCCCAGGTACTTGAGCGGGTCCAGGCCGGTGCCACGGCTCTTGCTCATCTTCTCGCCGTTGTTCACGGTCAAAAAGCCGTGCACGTGGATCGCATTGGGCACCTTGCGGCCACTGAAGTGCAGCATGGCCGGCCAGAACAGGGTGTGGAAGGTGATGATGTCCTTGCCGATGAAGTGGAACTGCTCCACCGCCGGGTCGGCCACAAAGGCATCGAAATCGCGCCCGGTTTTGTCAAAGAGGTTTTTCAGCGAAGCCAGGTAGCCCACCGGCGCGTCCAGCCACACATAGAAATACTTGCCCGGTGCGTCCGGGATTTCGATGCCGAAGTAGGGCGCGTCGCGGCTGATGTCCCAGTCGCCAAGGGTGGTGTGGCCGTCTGAATCGGGCGTGAGCC
>JAUYSB010000278.1 GCA_030696525.1 Hydrogenophaga sp.
TCGGTGGTGGGCTTCAGGCGCTGGGCGGCACGTAGCCGGCGGCGGCGTCGGCGCCTTCACCGAAAAAGTGTTTTTCCATCTGGCGCGCCAGGTACTGGCGGGCGCGGGCGTCGGCCAGGTTCAGGCGGTTTTCGTTGAGCAGCATGGTCTGGTGCTTGAGCCAGGCGGCCCAGGCTTCCTTGCTCACGCTTTCATAAATGCGTTTGCCCAGCTCGCCGGGGTAGGGCGGAAAGTCGAGACCTTCGGCTTCCTTGCCGAGCTTGATGCAGTTGACGGTGCGTGCCATGGTCAATCCTTGAAACGATGAGGGGCCATGGGCCCCGATGGCGAGACTGTAGCAAGCTTTGTGTGCCCCTGTCCGCGTGCCGGTCCGCGTCCAGGGCGGCGGAACTTTTGTGCACCGCAGCGGCTCAGCCTGACGGACGTGGCAGACGCCGCCGCCCTTGCGTGACAATGTGGGCCCGGGCGTCTGCCGTCATTGTGTGTTTTGTCCTGAGGAACGAGTTTTGGCCACCGCTTTGCCCACCTACCACCCCGGTCTGTTTGAACGCCTGGGCCAACACCCCCGCAAGGTGCTGGCCGTCATTGCCCTGGGCGCCATCGCCCTGCTGGCCTTTGGCCTGTACCTGCAGCACGTGGTGGGGCTGGAGCCCTGCCCCATGTGCATCGTGCAGCGTTATGCACTGGTGCTGGTGGCCTTGGTGGCGGGCCTGGCGGCGATGTTCCCCGGCCGGGCTGTGGCCCTGGGCGCCAGCGGCCTGGTGGTGGTCATCGCCGGGTTTGGTGCTTTTGTGGCCGCGCGCCAGAGCTTTTTGCAGTGGAACCCGCCCGAGATCGTCACCTGCGGGCGCGACTTCTACGGGATGATCGAAACCTTCCCGCTCAAGCGCGCGATCCCAATGATCTTCAAGGGCGGTGGCGACTGCTCCGCCATCGACTGGACCTTTCTGGGCCTGACGATCGCCAACTGGTCCTTCCTCAATTTCATGCTGATCATGGCCCTGTGCCTGGGCGTGCTGGCGGGCGCCTGGCGCGCCCGCCGCTGAAGCTTCAGGCGTAGGTCGCCACCATTTTTTCCATCGCCACCGGCTGGATCCGGCTGGCCTGGCCGGCGCAGCCAAAGGCTTCGAAACGCGCCACACAGATGTCGCGCGCCGCCACGGTGGCGTCCTTGAAGAACTTGCGCGGGTCAAATTCGCCGGGGGCCTTGGCCATGGTGCGGCGCATGGCACCGGTCATGGCCAGGCGGATGTCGGTGTCGATGTTGACCTTGCGCACCCCGTTCTGGATGCCGCGCACGATTTCTTCAACCGGCACACCGTAGGTCTCCTTGATGTTGCCGCCGAACTCGCGGATCACGGCCAGCCACTCCTGCGGCACGCTGCTCGAACCGTGCATCACCAGGTGGGTGTTGGGAATGGCCTTGTGGATGGCGGCGATGCGGTCGATGGCCAGGATGTCGCCGGTGGGCGGGCGGGTGAACTTGTAGGCGCCGTGGCTGGTGCCGATGGCAATGGCCAGCGCGTCCACGCCGGTCTGTGCCACAAAGTCGCGCGCCTGCTCGGGGTCGGTCAGCATCTGGTCGTGGCTCAGCTTGCCTTCGGCGCCCACACCGTCTTCTTCACCGGCCTCGCCGGTTTCCAGCGAACCCAGGCAGCCCAGCTCACCTTCCACCGACACGCCCACCGCGTGCGCGAACTTCACCACCTCGCGTGTGACCGCGACGTTGTACTCGTAGCTCGCCGGTGTCTTGGCGTCTTCGAGCAGCGAGCCGTCCATCATCACGCTGGAAAAGCCACTGCGTATGGACTGCTGGCAGACCGCAGGCGAGGCGCCGTGGTCCTGGTGCATGACGATGGGGATGTGTGGGTACATCTCCACCGCCGCCTCCACCATCTTGCGCAAAAAGGGCTCGCCCGCGTATTTGCGGGCACCCGCGCTGGCCTGCAGGATCACCGGCGCGTCGCACTGCTCGGCCGCCTGCATGATGGACAGGATCTGCTCCAGGTTGTTGATGTTGAAAGCCGGGACGCCGTAGCTGTGATCGGCAGCGTGGTCCAGCAACTGGCGAAGGGAAATGAGTGCCATGAAAAGTCTCCTGTGAAAATTCAGTTGCCGGCTCTGCGCGCGAGGATTTCAAACGCCGGCAGCGTCTTGCCCTCCAGCACCTCCAGAAAGGCCCCGCCACCGGTGGAGATGTAACCCACCTGCTTCTCTATGCCGTACTTGGCAATCGCGGCCAGCGTGTCGCCACCACCGGCAATGCTGAAAGCGCTGGATTCGGCAATCGCCTGCGCCAGCACTGTGGTGCCGTTCTCGAAAGCGGCGAATTCAAACACCCCCACCGGGCCGTTCCAGACGATGGTGCCGGCGGCCTTGAGCTGCGCGGCCAGCAGGGCGGCGGTCTCGGGCCCGATGTCCAGGATCAGGTCGTCGTCGGCCACCTCGGTGGCGCGCTTCACGGTGGCCGGCGCGTCGGCCGCAAAGGCCTTGGCGGTCACCACG
>JAUYSB010000038.1 GCA_030696525.1 Hydrogenophaga sp.
TACCGCCCGCACGAGGCGCAGCTGATCACCAAGGTCAAGATGTACCTGCACGAGCACAACACGGCCGGCCTGGACATCCAGATCATGAGCCAGGTGCGCGCCATGCGCTACACACTGGAGCGTGTGGTCCGTGGCCTGGACACCATCAGCGCCACCGGCAACATCCTGCGCGACTACTTGACCGACCTGTTCCCCATCATGGACCTGGGCACCTCGGCCAAGATGTTGTCCATCGTGCCGCTGATGGCCGGTGGCGGCATGTACGAAACCGGTGCCGGCGGCTCGGCCCCCAAACACGTGCAGCAGCTGGTGGAGGAAAACCACCTGCGCTGGGATTCGCTGGGTGAGTTCCTGGCCCTGGCCGTGAGCCTGGAAGACCTGGGCCTCAAAACCGGCAACAACAAGGCCAAGATCCTGGCCAAGACGCTGGACAGCGCCACCGGCAAGCTGCTGGACAACAACAAGAACCCCAGCCCCAAGACCGGTCAGCTCGACAACCGTGGCAGCCAGTTCTACCTGGCCATGTACTGGGCCCAGGCCCTGGCCGAGCAGACCGAGGACGCCGCCCTGGCGGCCCAGTTCGCGCCCCTGGCCAAGGGGCTGACCGAGAACGAAAAAACCATCGTCGCCGAGCTGGCAGCCGTGCAGGGCAAGCCGGTGGACATTGGCGGCTACTACATGCCCGACTTCAGCAAGCTCGACACCGTGATGCGCCCCAGCGCCACCTTCAACGCTGTGCTCGCTTCGATGAAGGCCTGATCCTTCTCGGGCACCCAACAAAACGCCCGCAGGTCCCAGCGACCTGCGGGCGTTTTTTTTGTCGGGTTTCAGCGCGGCTGCGGGTAGGTGCCGGGCACCAGAATCGACTGGTTCACGTTCTGGATGTTGGTGTGGCCGCAGAAGGCCATGGTCACGTCCAGCTCTTTGTGGATGATCTGCAGCGCCTTGGTGACACCGGCTTCGCCCATGGCGCCCAGGCCATAGACCATGGCGCGGCCAATCATGGTGCCGCGCGCGCCCAGGGCCCAGGCCTTGAGCACGTCCTGGCCGCTGCGAATGCCGCCGTCCATCCACACCTCCAGCTTGTCTCCCACTGCGTCAACGATGGCCGGCAGCGCGTGGATGCTGCTGGGCGCGCCGTCGAGCTGGCGCCCGCCGTGGTTGCTCACCACAATCGCATCGGCGCCGTGTTGCGCGGCCAGCACCGCGTCTTCCACCTCCATGATGCCCTTGAGGATGAGCTTGCCGCCCCACTGCTTTTTCACCCATTCCACATCGGCCCAGCTCAGGCGCGGGTCGAACTGTTCGTTGGTCCACGAGGCCAGCGAGTTCATGTCGCTCACGCCCTTCACATGGCCCACCAGGTTGCCGAAGGTGTGGCGGCGTGTGCCCGCCATCCCCAGGCACCAGCGCGGTTTGGTCATCAGGTTGATGATGTTGCCAAGGGTGGGGCGGGGTGGGGCGGTCAGGCCGTTTTTCAAGTCCTTGTGGCGCTGGCCGATCACCTGCAGATCGAGCGTGAGCACCAGGGCCGAGCACTTGGCTGCCTTGCAGCGGTCAATCATGCGCGCCATCGCATCGCGGTCGCGCATCATGTAGAGCTGGAACCAGAAGGGCGCCGATGTGCTGGCGGCGATGTCCTCGATGGAGCAGATGCTCATGGTCGAGAGAGTGAACGGGATGCCGAACTTTTCGGCCGCGCATGCCGCGTGGATCTCGCCATCGGCGTGCTGCATGCCGGTCAGGCCCACCGGCGCAATACACACCGGCATCTTGGTGTTCACGCCCACCATCGTGGTGGCCGTCGTGCGGTTTTCCATGTTCACCGCCACCCGCTGGCGCAGCTTGATGCCCTGGAAATCCGATTCGTTTGCGCGGTAGGTGCCTTCGGTCCAGCTGCCCGAATCGGCGTAGTCGTAGAACATGCGCGGCACGCGCTTTTCGGCCAGCACGCGCAGGTCTTCTATGGTGGTGATCACGGTCATTCGCGGGTCTCCTCTGATGTGGTGTGGCGCGAATGGTAGCGGAGCGCTCCGCAGGCCGGGGATGAAACCCGGCGCCGGCGGCGTGAAAAAAATTGTGCGGCCTCGCCCGGTGCGGGCACGTGCAGCTTCAGCTGCAGCTCACGCTGCCACAGCCGCTCATGGTGGCGGGGCGGACGGCGCTGGGGTCGGCCAGGGTTTCGGTGCGGCTGTCGAACTGAACGTTGCGCAGGTGCATGGCCAGGCCAGCGTCCATGCTGGCGGCATGCTGAGGGAACCACTCGGCCAGGGCCTCGGCCAGGCGTGAAATGATCGCCTGGTCGCCCTTGAGGTAGTGGTCTTCCACCGCGCGCATGGTCTCCAGGATGCTGGCGTGCTGGCCGGCGTGGCAGTTGTCGGCGGTGAAGCCGGTGGCCACCATCCAGCGGTCTTCCTGGTCGAAGTGGTCTTGTGTGTGGGCCAGGAAGGCGCGGTACAGCGGCAGCTGCTGCTCGGCCGGGGTGGCCAGCAGCGTGTTGAGCTGCTCGACGAATTCGGCATGGGTTTCGTCCATGCGGCCGTCGCCGGTGTGCAGTTCGGTGGTCCAGGCCAGGGGGGCGGGTGCGGTGGCGGTGTTCATGGCGGGGGAGCTTAAGGTGTGCCGGTCGGCACGGCGTTGACGCAGGTCAAGCGCCGCCGCATCAATCGCCGTAGCGCACCAGCACGTAACTGCCGGGTGCGTCGCCCAGGGCGGGGTCGGTGGGCACGGTGCGCGCGGGCACGGTCTGGCCCGCGCCCTGTGCCAGCAGCCAGGTGTGCCAACTTTGCCACCAGCTGCCGTCCACACGGGGCGCTGCGGCCTGCCACTCCTCGGGTGTGCGCCAGGGCTGCTCAGGCGGGGAACTCAGCAGGTGGTGGTAGCGGCCCTTGTGGCCGGGTTCCGACACGATGCCGGCGTTGTGCCCGCCGTTGGTCAGCGCAAACGTGACCGGGCCCGACACCAGGCGGTGGATCTTGTAGCAGGAGCGCCAGGGAGCCACATGGTCCTTCACCGTGCCGACACCGAACACCGGCACCCGGATGTCGCGCAGCGAGATGGGGTCGCCCTCGAAGGGGAAACGGCCTTCTGCCAGGTCGTTGTTCAGGAAGCAGCGGCGCAGGTACTCGCTGTGCATCACGGCCGGCAGGCGGGTGACATCGGCGTTCCACACCATCAGCTCGTTGCCCACCTCGTCTTCGCCCAGCAGCCAGCGTTTGGTGCGGCTGGACCACACCAGCTCGCGCGAGTGCAGGAACTGGAAGGAGCCCGCCATCTGCTGGCCGGTGAGGAAGCCTTGCGCGGCCATCATGTCTTCGAGCAGGCGCACCTGGGCTTCGTCGATCAGCACGCCCATCTCGCCCGGCTCGGTGAAGTCGGTTTCGGCCGCCAGCAGCGTGAGGCTGGCCAGGCAGCTGTGTTGGCCACCACCCAGTGCGGCGGCCGCGATGGCGGCGAAGGTGCCACCCAGGCAGTAACCGCACAAATGCACCGGCTCTTGCGTTGCGGTCCACACGTGGTCGAGCGCGGCCAGCACGCCGTCGCGCACGTAGTCGTCCATGCTCAGCAGCGCATCGCTTTCATCCGGGTTGCGCCACGACAGGATGTAAGCCGTGTGGCCTTGGTCCACCAGCCAACGCACCATGGAGGTCTCGGGCGTGAGGTCCAGGATGTGGAACTTCATGATGCACGAGGGCACGATGAGCAGCGGCGTGCGCTGCACGCGCGCGGTGGTGGGCAGGTACTGGATGAGTTCGATCAGCGCGTTGCGCATCACCACGCGGCCCGGCGTCATGGCCAGGCCGTGGCCTGGCGATGGGTCGGCGGCGCGGCTGTGCAGCGGCTCCAGGCCATGGCGCAGGCGCAGTTCGTCCACCGCGTGGCCCATGCCTCTGAGCAAACTCTGCCCGCCGCTCTGCCAGGCCGCCTGCAGTGCCTGCGGGTTGGTGGCCAGCCAGTTGCTGGGCGAGGCGGCGTCCAGCATCTGCTGGCCGTAAAAACGCATCTGCTCGCGGCTGTGGTCTTGCATGCCGCGCAGCTGGCTGGCGCTGTTCCACCAGCCTTCCCAGGCCTTGCTGGCGGCGGCCAGCCCGTGCCAGGGCCACTGTTGCCAGGTGGGGTCGGCAAAACGGGCATCGGTGGCCACGGCCTGGCCCAGTGGCGTCGCGTCTTTCGCGCCGCCCGGTGCGCTCGCGCTGTGCACCGCGTCGCTCATCCATTCGCCGGCTTGGGCCAAGGCCTGCTGCGCCAGCCGGGCCTGCGAGCCGGGCGAACTCAGCAGGTGCAGCAGCCAGTCGGTGTAGGCCAGCGTCAGCGAGATGGGCGAGAGGCCGCCCCACGCACGCGCCATGGCCGCGCCCACGTGGGCGTCAAGGGGGTTGCGGCTGTCGTCGGCGGGGGGCTGGTTCATGGCATCAGGCCAGACGGACGCGGTGGCGGGTCAGCTGCTGGCGCACCTGCGCCGGCGCGGTGCCGCCCAGGGTGTTGCGCGCGTGCAGCGAGCCCTGCAGGCTCAGGCAGTCGTACACGTCTTTTTCGATGCTGGGGTGGAAGCCCTGCAGCACCGTCAGCGGCAGTTCCGAGAGGTCGCAGGCGTGGCTGGTGGCGGCCTTGACGGCGTGGGCCACGGTTTCGTGCGCGTCGCGGAA
>JAUYSB010000259.1 GCA_030696525.1 Hydrogenophaga sp.
AAACCAGCAACTCGGCCGCAGGGCGCCAGTAGGTCCAGACGCGGAAGGTGCCCAGCGGAAAGCCGGTCTGCGCCGTCAGCTGTGGCAGCTCATGGCGGCCCCGGCCGGGCGGCGACCAGCCCACCTGCACGCGGGCGCTGCCCTGGGCCGGCACGTCGGTCCAGCTCCAGTGCTGGGTGCCGGCCTCGCCCACCGCAATGCCGTGGCGCATGTGGCGGCCGGGGTTGTCGAGTGCGATGTCCAGCAGCGCGGTCTGCCGCGCGAAACAGGGCTCGGGCGGCTCCAGCCGCAGCTGCAGGCCACGCAGGTTGCCGTGGCACACGTGCATGCCCACCACGCTGCAGCCCAGCAGCAAAAAGGTCAGCAGGTAGCCCAGGTTGAGCTGGTAATTGATGCTGCCCACCAGCAGCACCAGCAAGGTCAGGCCCAGCATCAGGCCGGCGCGCGTGGGCAGGATGTAGACGTTGCGGTGCGTCAGCCGCAGCTGGTCGCTGCGGGGCAGCCGGTTGATGAACCAGCGCGTGATGCGGCCGGGGGGCCTCGGTGCCCCAGGGGCAGGTTTCACGGCAGGGGCACCGCGTCGATCATGGCGCGGACCTGGTCCAGCGGGCCGCGCCCGGCGTCGCCGGTGACCACCAGGCGGTGCGCAATGGTCTGGGGCAACACGGCGGTGATGTCGTCGGGGGCCACGTAGCCGCGGTCGTCCAGCCAGGCCTGGGCCTTGGCCGCCCTCAGCACGGCCAGCGCCGCGCGCGGGCTCAGGCCTTGCACGAACCAGCGGCCCGAGCGTGTGGCGGCCACCAGGTCCTGCAGGTAGTCCATCACCGCATCGGCGGTGTGCACCATCAGCACCGCCTTTTGTGCCGCGCGCAGACCGGCCAGGTCCATCACCGGCTTGAGCGACAGCAGCATGTCGCGCCGGTCTTGGCCCAGCAGCAGGCCCCGTTCGGCCGCGCGGTCGGGATAACCCAGCGAGAGCCGCATGTGAAAGCGGTCCAACTGCGACTCGGGCAGGGCGTAGGTGCCCAGCTGGTCGTGCGGGTTCTGGGTGGCGATGACAAAAAAAGGCTCCGGCAGGGGCCGGGTTTCGCCTTCGACCGTGACCTGCTTTTCCTCCATGGCTTCGAGCAGGGCACTTTGGGTCTTGGGGCTGGCGCGGTTGATTTCGTCGGCCAGCAAGACCTGCGCAAACACCGGGCCGGGGTGGAACAGGAAGCTCTGCTTTTCGCGCTCGTAGATGGAGACGCCGGTGAGGTCGCTGGGCATGAGGTCGGCGGTGAACTGCACGCGCGAAAACTGCAGGCCGAAGCAGCGCGCCAGCGCGTGCGCCAGCGTGGTTTTGCCCACCCCGGGCACGTCCTCGATCAACAGGTGACCGCCGGCCAGCAAGCAGGCCACACCGTCGTGCACCTGGTCAGGCTTGCCCAAGATGACCGTGTTAAGCTGATTTAAAAGATCGTGAATTTGTCGGCGTGTGTCGTCCATGCCGGCACCATAGCGGAAATTTGTTGCCATGAAGCCGACCGGTTATTTCACCCACTCCCTGTTCAGGCGCCATGAAATGGGCGAGGGCCACCCCGAATGCCCACAACGCCTGGACGCCATTGAGGACCGGCTGCTGATCACCGGGCTGGACACCGCGCTGGAGCGCCGTGATCCGACCCCGGCCGCCCTGTCCGACATTGAGCTGGCCCACGACCGCATGCACGTGGCCGCCTTGCGTGGCCTGAGCGACCGCCTGATCGAAGACATGTTGGCCGGCGGCCCCACCCACGCCAACATCGACCCCGACACGTCCATCAACGCCCACACCTGGGAAGCCGCGCTGATGGCTGCCGGTGCCGCCATTGATGCGACCGATGCGGTGATCGCGGGTGAGCTCGAAAACGCCTTCTGCGCCGTGCGCCCGCCCGGCCACCACGCCTGCCACAACAAGGCCATGGGCTTCTGCTTTTTCAACAACGTGGCGATTGCCGCCAAGTACGCGCTCGCGCGGCATGGGCTCAAGCGTGTGGCCATCATCGACTTCGATGTGCACCACGGCAACGGCACCGAGGACATCGTGGCCGGCGACGACCGCATCCTCATGTGCAGCTTCTACCAGCACCCGTTCTACCCCGAGTGCGAACATTCCAGCGCCGCCAACCTGGTCAACCTGCCGGTGCCGGCTTACACGCGCGGCATGGACGTGCGCGAGCTGATCGACATGATGTGGATGCCCCGGCTGGAGGCTTTCCGGCCGCAGATGGTCTTCATCAGCGCCGGGTTTGATGCCCACCGCGAGGACGACATGGGGCAGATGGGCCTGGTCGAGAACGATTACATCTGGATGACCGAACGCATCAAACAGGTGGCAGACCGCCATGGCAAGGGGCGCATCGTGAGCTGCCTCGAAGGCGGCTACAACCTCAGCGCGCTGGCGCGCAGCGTTGAAGCCCACGTGCGGGTGCTGGCCGACGTCTGAGTCACCGACCGGTCATGGGGCTTGGTTCACAATTCGGGCATGACCGACGTTTCTGCCCCTGACCTGCCGCTGCAGCACACCCGCGACGACCGTGGTGTGCACACCCTGACCCTCAACACGCCCCAGGCCTACAACGTGCTCAGCGAGGCCATGTTGGCCGCCTTGCAGCAGGCCCTGGACGCCGTGGCCCGCGACGAGGGTGCCCGCGTGGTGGTGCTGGCGGCCGCCGGCAAGGCCTTCTGCGCCGGCCACAACCTGAAAGAAATGCGCGCCCGGCCCGAGCTGGCCTACTACCAGCGCCTGTTTGCCCAGTGCAGCCGGGTGATGATGTCCATCCAGAAGCTGGCGGTGCCGGTGATCGCCCGGGTGCAGGGCCTGGCCACGGCGGCCGGTTGCCAGCTGGTGGCGCAGTGTGACTTGGCGGTGGCGGCCGAGGGTGCCAGCTTTGGCGTCAACGGCATCGATGTGGGCCTGTTTTGCGCCACGCCCAGCGTGCCGCTGGTGCGCAACATGCCCGCCAAACAGGCCATGGAGATG
>JAUYSB010000019.1 GCA_030696525.1 Hydrogenophaga sp.
GTGCTCTTGGCCTTGGTCACGGCCTGGGCCCACATGTTGATGCCGATGTAAGTGGCTTCCATCGGGTCGTTGGTCAGAGGCTTGTCCTTGTGGCCAGCGATGTTCTTGGCCTTGGCATAGGCCGACCACTTCTTGATGAACTCGGCGTTGGTCGGGTTCTTGATGGACATGAAGTAGTTCCAGGCGGCCAGGTGGCCCACCAGCGGCTTGGTGTCCACACCGCGCAGCTCTTCTTCACCCACCGAGAAGGCCACCACCGGCACGTCCTTGGCCGACAGGCCGGCGTTGCCCAGTTCCTTGTAGAAAGGCACGTTGGAGTCGCCGTTGATGGTGGAGACCACGGCCGTTTTCTTGCCGGCCGACGCGAACTTCTTGATGTTGGCGATGATGGTCTGGTAGTCGGAGTGACCGAAGGGGGTGTACTCCTCCATGATGTCCTCGTCCTTCACGCCCTTGGCCTTGAGGAAGGCGCGCAGGATCTTGTTGGTGGTGCGGGGGTAGACGTAGTCGGTGCCCAGCAGCACCCAGCGCTTGGCCGAGCCGCCGTCCTTGCTCATCAGGTATTCCACAGCGGGAATGGCCTGCTGGTTGGGCGCGGCACCGGTGTAGAACACGTTCTTGCTCAGCTCTTCGCCCTCGTACTGCACGGGGTAGAACAGCAGCGAATTCTTTTCCTCGAACACCGGCAGCACCGACTTGCGCGAGACCGAGGTCCAGCAGCCGAACACGGCAGCCACCTTGTCCTGGTCGATCAGCTGTTTGGCCTTTTCGGCAAACAGCGGCCAGTTGGAGGCCGGGTCCACCACCACGGGTTCGAGCTTCTTGCCCAGCACGCCGCCCTTGGCGTTGATCTCGTCAATGGCCATCAGGGCCACGTCTTTCAGCACGGTTTCCGAAATGGCCATGGTGCCCGAGAGCGAATGCAGCACGCCGACCTTGATGGTGCTTTGTGCATGGGCCGACAGGCCAAAGGCGCCCAGAGCGGTGGCGACCGTCAGGGCTTTAAGTGTAAAACGGCGAGAGTTCTGACGTTGCAGCATGGCGTTTCTCCAGATGTTCCAGACAACACAAAGGTGGGCTTGTGTCCCCTTGCCGCAGCCCGAGCCGGGCGCTTCAGAGGGGATGACGGGATGCTAGGGAGAACCCTGGGTGGCGTATGTACGCCGCATGGCGTACGCGGCGCAAGTCTTCAGACCAGCTCGTACACCCGTATGCACACGGCCGCGCGCGCCGGGCGCAGGCTGTGCAGCGTGCCCACGAAAACGCGGCGGTTGAGCCAGTTGTGCGTGCCGGCAGGCGCGGTGAGCTGCAGCACGCTGCGGGCGTAGCGCTCGGGCGTGTCGGCTTCGTCGATGAGCACGCGGTTGCGCACGGTGATCACCGCGCCGTCGTCGGTCAGCATTTCGTACAGGGCGTCGAGTTGCTTGATGCCGTCGGGGCGCAGCAGTTGCCGGTCGGCCCCGCCAGGCAGCACCGTGCCGCGCAGGCGCGGCCCCTCGAAGTGGCCGCCCAGGATGCGCACGATGAAGCGCTCGCCCAGCGGCCCGTGCCCCAGGCTCTGGCGCTCGCCGATATCGACCAGCGCCTCGTAGGCGAAGCGCACCTCAGGGGTGGGTGGTGGTGGCAGGGGCATGGCGCTCCAGAAAATCCAGCACGGTGGCGTTGAAGAAGGCCGGGTTGTCGCGCGAGGTGCCGTGGCCGGCATCGGGCACGATCACCTGCTCGGCTTGCGGCATGGCAGCGCAGACGTTGCGGAAGATCTCGGCGTGGATGGGCGGTGTGCGCTCGCCTGCCAGCAGCAGCACGGGCATGGCCAGCGCGGCCAGCCACGCGGGCGCCAGCCAGGGAAACTCGTCGCTGGACAGCGCCAGCGTCTTCATGGCGACGATGTTCTGCAGCCGCCGCGACATGCCCTCGGGCGTGAGCGTGGCCACGCCCTGGCCGTTGATGCCGCCGGTCATGATGCGCGCCGCCGTTTCATCGTCGCCCCGGCGAAAGGCGGCGTTGGCGGGTTCAATGACGTCGGCACGGAAACGCGCCTCGGCCTCGCGCCCGGCGGCGCTGTGCTGGGCGTACTTCATCATCGGCGGCTCCGACAGCGCCAGCGCCGCGCAGCGCTCGGGGTGCTGCACGGCCAGCGCCAGCGCGGCAAAGGAGCCATAGGAGCTGCCCACCAGGATGGCACGCTCCCAGCCCAGGTGGTCCAGCAGGCCCAGCAAGTCCTGGGCTTCATGCAGGGCCGAGTGGTCGGGCGACGGCATGGTGTTGTGGTTGGGGTGGTTGTAGCGGCGGCTGTAGCGCAGACAGCGGTGGTGGGCGGTGAAGGCCGGCCACTGCGCGTCCCAGGAGCGCCAGTCACCCATCACGCCGTGGATGAACACCAGCGGCGGGCCCTGGCCGGCCACATCGTGCGCCAGTGTCACACCGCTGGGCAGGCGCGCCACCCGCAGGGTCGCGGGCGCATCGGGGGAAACCAGATCGTTCATGGGTGGGGTGTTCAAACCGGTGTGATGCCCAGCTTCTTGACCAGCTGGGCGGTGCGTGCTTTTTCTGCCTTGAGCAGCGCGCCCAGCGAGTCCCGACTGGCATAGCGCGTCGGCGGGTACATGCCCAGGCCTTCGAGCTTGCCCTTGATGGCGGGCTGGTTGCGCGCCTGCGCCCAGAGCGCGGCCAGTGCATCGGTCACCGGCGCCGGCGTGGCGGTGGGCGCGAACAGCAGCACCCAGCCGAGGTACTCGAAGTCGGCCAACACCTCGTGCACGGCGGGCACCTCGGGCAGCGCACCCATGCGCTCCTGCGAGGTGACGGCCAGCGCCTTGAGCTTGCCGGCCTTGACTGCGGCATGGCGACATTGGGCGCGGTGAACATGAGCTGGATCTGCCCGGCCAGCAGGTCGTTGACGGCCGGGCCGTCGCCCTTGTAGGGCACGTGGGTCAGATCGGCGCCGGCGCGCGCGGCAAAGGATTCTGCGCACAGCTGCCCCGAGGAACCGTTGCCGCCGGAGCCGTAGTTGAGCGCGCCCGGCTTGGCCTTGGCATGGGCCACCAGCTCGGCCAGGTTGTTGGCCGGCACCGAAGGGTGGACCGCCAGCACGAAGGCGCCCGCCCCCAACATGGCCACCGGGGTGAAGTCCTTGTCGGGGTCGTAATCGAGTTTGGCAAACAGGTGCGGGGCCACCACGATCGCGCCGGGCGCGCCAATCAGCAGGGTGTGGCCATCGGCCGGGGCCTTGGCCGCCATGCCGGCGGCGATGGTGCCGCTCGCACCCGCCTTGTTGTCCACCACAAAGGGCTGGCCCAGCGCGGGCGAGGCCGCGTCGCTGAAGGTGCGGCCCAGAAAGTCCGCCGGGCCGCCCGGGGCGGCCCCCACCAGCACCCGCACCGGCTTGTTGGGAAAGGCCTGCGCCAGCGCGGCGGGCAGGGGCAACGCGAGGCCGGCGGCGGTGGCGCCCAGCCATTGCAGGACCTGGCGGCGGTGGGTGTCGAAAGGCATGTGCTTGTCTCCGTTGTTGTGTGTTCGAGGCGGATGCTAGGCGGCAAAGCCATAAGCAGCCAATAAAATTTGAGCCTCATCAATCAGCCATTCGAATCACATGAGCTTGCGATCTTCGGTGGTGCTCAACCGGCTGCTGGCCAAGGTGCGGGTGCGCCACCTGCAGGCCCTGGTCCGGCTCTCGGAGCTGGGCAACGTGAACCGCGCGGCCCAGGCCATGGGCATGACACAACCGGCCGTGACCCTGCTGCTGGCCGACCTGGAGCGCCTGATCGAGGCACCGCTGTTCGTGCGCCATGCGCGCGGCGTCACGCCCACGCCGCTGGCGCGCGAACTGCTGCCGCTGGTGCGCCAGATGCTGGGCCGGCTCGAAGAAGGCGCCGAGCTGGTGGCCAGCCGCCTCGACCACAGCCAGGGCACGGTGCGGGTGGCCACCACCGCGGCCGGCGCCAATGGCCTGCTGTCTCAGGTGCTGCCGGGCTTCATGGTGGCGCACCCCCAGGTGCAGGTGCTGGTGACCGAGGTGGACATCCTGGCCGTGTCGGCTTCCATCGACACCGGCTCGGCCGACCTGGTGTTCTGCCGCCAGCCGGTGGTGGTGCCGCAGGGCTGGCGGTTTGAGCCCTGCCGAGCCGACCGCTTCGTGATCGCCTGCGGTCTGCAGCACCCACTGGCGCGCCGCAAGCGCCTGGCGCTGACCGATCTGGAGCACGCCACCTGGCTGCCCAACGCCATGGGCAGCGCCGCACGCGACCGCTTTGAGCAGCTGCTGCAGCAACAGGGCTGGGCCCCGCGCACGTGTCAGATCGTGACCCGCATCTCGGCCCTGAGCTGGACCCTGCTCGACACCCAGCCCCTGCTGGCCCTGGTGCCCTACAGCGTGGTGCGGCCCTGGGTGGAGCGCGGCCAGCTCAAGGTGCTGGCGGTGCCGCTGGACATGCCTTTCAGTCCGTTGGGTTTGCTGCGGCCCATCGACGGGCTGGGGCCGGCGGGCGAGCGGCTGGTGGACCACGTGCTCAAAGCAAGCAGGCCAGGTTGATCCGGCACATAACCGTCAACGCCAAGTCAGCCGTTCAGTGCAAGTGATCGATCGCGGGCGCCACACCCAGATCGGCCGCACCGACCTCAAACACGTGGGGTTGCAGGTTTTGCACGTAGCTGCTCAATGCGGGGTCGCGGATGAAGCCCGCCGATGACAGGCCCTGCAACAAAGCTTCGGCCGGTTGCGAACGCGAGATGGCAAAACCCTGCACGTAATCGACGCCGATCTCCACCAGGGTCTGCACCGTCTCCATGTCTTCGGCCCATTCGGCAATGGTTTTCATGCCGAGGTTTCGCGCGAGGTTGACCACCGCTTCGACAATGGCCACGTTGGCCGGGTGGCGGTTCATGTTGACGATGAAGCTGCCGTCGATCTTGAGCAGGTCGGCCGGCAAGTCCTTGAGGTAGGAGAAGGAGGTGTAGCCGGCGCCGAAGTCGTCCAGCGCCACCTTGGCACCGTAGGAGCGCACGGTGTCGATGAAGCGCCGCGTGTTCTCCAGGTCGTGCAAGGCCACGCTTTCGGTGATCTCCAGGCACAGCCAACCGGCGATGTCGAGGTTCTTCTGCAGAAGGCGGTAAACGTCCTCCATGAAGCTCTCGTCGTTGAGCGAGGCGCCGCTGAGGTTGAGGCAAACGAACTGGGTGCGCGGCAATTGCGCGCGGTGGCGCTGCAGCCACTGCACCACCTGGTTGAGCACCCAGCGATCGATCATGCCCATGCGGCCGCTGTTTTCACCGGCGGTGATCAGTCGGTCGGTCGGCACCATGGCGCCGTCGGGGTCGCGCATGCGCAGCAGCACCTCGAAGTTGAGCGACTCCATCGGCGTGCTCAGCGACATGATGGGCTGCATCTCGATGTACATGCCCTCGATCTGCTGATCGGACGACAGGCGCTCGACCAGCTTGAGTTCGGTTTCGTGCTCGCGGAAACCGCGCGAGTCCTTCTCGAACACCACCAGCCCCTGGTGGTGCCCGCCCTTGGCCTCGCGGCAGGCGCGGTCGGCGGTTGACACCACGTCCTTGACCGAGGAACCCGGCATGACCTCGATCAGGCCGATGGAGCCCCGCACGTGGAAGGCGCGTTCACCCACGTGGTAGGCCGCCCCACCAATGCCGTCGATGATGCCGCGGCAGATCAGCGTGGCCAGGCTGATGCGCACGCTGGGGAAGACGATCACGAACTCGTCGCCGCCCACACGCCCCACCCGCATGGCGCCCGACAACACGTTGCTGACGCGGGCACAAACCTGCTGCAGCACCTCGTCGCCCGCGCTGTGGCCGAACAGGTCGTTGATCAGTTTGAAACGGTCCAGGTCGAGGTAGGCCACCGCCATGGGCTCGCCCTGTTGCAGCGATGCCATGGCCTTGTTGAGTTCCAGTTCGATGCCGCGGCGGTTGAGCACCTTGGTCAGCGGGTCGTTGTGCGCCAGGAACTGCAGGTGTTCGTTGGCCTGCGCCTTTTCGGTCACGTCCTGCAGCGAACCTTCGATGCGCTCGCGCGCCAGCGTGGCCCTCACCAGCAGGCGGCGCACGCCTTCGCTGGTGCGCAGCGAGGTGCCGAACTCGGCCTCGGTCTCGCGCCCGGCGCTGACCATCTTGTAGAGCTGCAGCCAGGCGGCATCGCCGAACATCTCGCGCCAGGTGCTGGGCGGGGCATCGCCGTCGTCCAGAGTCACCGGCCCCAACAGTTGCCGCAACGCCGGGTTGGCGGCCACAAAATGGCCTTGCGGGTCCAGCGTGAACAGCGCCAGCGGCATGGCATCGTAGGTGTGCTGCAGCTCCGCCTGCGCGGCCAGCCGCTGCTCGTGCTCCTGGCGCATCTGCTCGGCAATGGCCAGGGCCGCCAGCAGGCTGGACGACAGGGCCGCCGTGACGTGGTTGACCGTGCCCACCAGCGCTTTCATGCCGTAGGCCGCCGCGACAATTTCCGACAGGCTGGAGAGGAAGGTGAGGCCCAGCGAGGCGCCGTACCACATGGCCACACGCGAGCGCGTCTTGAACACGATGCGCACCAGGCTGGCACACATCAGCACCAGGCCCACACTGGTGAAGACCCAGGTGATGGGCAGGTAGACGCGGTATGGCAGCGTGACCGAGCCCACCAGCAGCGGCAGCGTGAGCCACTGCGCCAGGCGCAACCAGGGGCCAAAGCGCGAACGCTCCAGGTCGTCGCGGAACAGGTTGTTGTAGAGCGTGAGCGTGACAAACGCGTAGGCCGCCAGCGTGACCGCGCGGCTGGGCGTGAGCCACTGTTCCGGCACGGTGCGCCCCAGCCACTGCACGTCCCAACCGGCCGAGATGGCCCCCACCCGCAAGGTGACCACCAGCCAGGCAGCGAACAGCACGTAAATGCCCTGGCGGTTGATCAGCGCCGTCATGAGCACGAACACCGCCAGCACCACCAGCCCGCCTTCGAGCAGGCCCATGTTGCGGTGGAATTCGAACACGGTGGCATCGAGCTGGGCCGCTGGCCAGAGCGCCACCTGCAGTCGCGCCGGCCCCACAAAGCTGCCCGAACACAGCAGCTTGTCGCCGGCCGCCACCGACTGCAGGCCAAAGCCCGCCTTGACGGGGCTGAGCACACCCACGGCCGCGGCCTCGGCGCGGCTGGCGCTGCCCAGCGGCGTCAAGCGTGTGGCGTCCCAGCAGGCCAGAGACACCGCGTGGCGCGAGGGAAATTCGATGGCTGACGGTGCCGCCAGGACGGACGGCACCTCGAACTGGAACCAGACCGGCGCCTCGGACAGACGCGTGTCGTGGAACTGGACCAAGGGCTGGCTGCGCAAGGCCGCTGCTGCGGCCTCCGGGGTCTGGCCCGCGTCGCTGACGGGCAGCACCCGCATGCCCAAGGTCTGGGGCCGGTCGGCCTCGTACTGGCTGTGCCAGAACACCATGGCCAACACCGTGACCAGGCCAATCACCAGCGGGATGACGTAGATGGACAGCGCACGCAACAGCTTTTCAAGTGCGGCTTGAAACGGCGTTGCCCAAGACCGTGGGGGCATCCAGCTGCGTTGTGTCCTCATGTGTTCTGTGGTGGTCGGCAGCCACGGCCTTGTGGGCAAGCGCCTGCCGAGAAAAAGTTCCCATCCTTGTCAGCTGGCAGGATACGCGCAGCTGACAGGATTGTCATAAACCGCAAAGCAAAACCCGCCATTTGGCGGGTCTGCTTGTCTGATTTCTGCGGAATTGACCGTGTGCAAGGAGCAATCTGCGATTTGTGAAACAAAGGTTAAGCCACGGCGCGCTGACCCGCCATGCTCAACCCGCGCAGTCGCCGCCCCACGTTGCCCAGCATGTCGGCCCAGGCCGGCCCCTGCGGCTCATCGGGACGGACTTGGATGGGCTGCACCGCCGGGCGGCGCGCGCCGAGGTCGATGTCGGGGTGGCGGGTGTGGCAGAAAAAGTCCAGCAGTGGGTGCTGGGCCGCCGACCAGCGCGCCGGGCCGGTGGCGATCTCGAACGCCATCACGCGGTGCGGCAGGTTGCCGGCGTGTTTGAGCGGCAGGAAACCCACCTCTGGGTACAGGTCCTGGAACAGCATCTGTTCGTAATGTTTGTCGATGGGCGCACGGCCGGCGGCAATGGCCCAGTCCAGGCCCTCGCGTTCGCAGTACTGGAAGGCGGCCTTGATCAGCACCACCTTGACCAGGCGGCCGATGCTGCCGCCCACGATGCCCAGGCGCGTGACTTCGGCCAGCGCCAGGTGGGCCATGTGTTCCGGCAACGCCACCGATTGCTCCACGCTCAGCGCGCGAAAGCGGTTGGTCTGGATGCGGGCCGAACCCAGCGGCGTGCCGTCGAGCTTCGACTCGGCCAGCAAGACGGCCACACCGTCCTCGCGATCGAGGTCCTCGGGTTCGCGCAGGCGCTCGGCCAGATCGGGCACGTGGCGCGCATAGGCCGCGTGGCGTATGGCCACCGCCTTGCGCAGGTCGCCCTCGCCGCGCACCACGCGCACGGAAAACGGCAGCCGCTCTTCCTTCAGCGCCAGACGGTTGAGTGTCTCCAGGCGGTTCTGGCGCGACAAAATGGGCGCGGGACGCACTGGCGCCGAAGGAGCGTTTCCGATCAGGGACTCGTTCATGGCAACACCTTTTCGTTTGTGAAGGAAATGCAAACTGTTGTGACAATGTAAATTTGCATTCACAGTTCTGAAGTCGGTGTTGCGCTGAAAATCGTGTCAGGCTTTTTCCTACAGACCGTCGGGTTGACACCCGGACACACCTGCATCAGAACGACACAGGTGGCGGCCTTCAGCCCGTGGGGCCGAGCCCGCGCACGCGGTTGATGGCCATGGCGGCGGCAGCGGTGCGGGTTTCCACGCCGAGCTTGGCGTACACACGCTCCAGGTGTTTTTTCACCGTGGCCGGGCTGGCGCCCAGGATGTCGCCGATGTCGCGGTTGATCTTGCCCTTGACCACCCAGTACAAGACCTCGGCCTCGCGCGCCGTCAGGCCGAAGGCCTGCGCGGTGGCTTCGATGACGCTGGTGTCGGAGCTTTCCTGCATCACGATCAGCCATTCGCCGTCATCCACCTGCTGGTGCAGCCGGAAGGTCAGGCGGCGCGGCCCGCTTTCCAGGCTCAGGCGCGGCGGTTCGCGCAGCGGGTCGGGCGGCAACTGGCGTTGCAGCCACACCACCACCTCGCCCGGCGCCTGCGGCGACTGGGTGCCGCAGTAGCGCAACAGCCACTCGCGCGCCAGCGGCGTCTGCCACATCAGCCGGCCGTCGGACGCGCGCACGGTGATGGCGGCGTAGCCCAGCGCGTCGAGCGCGTTGCGGGCCTGCTGGCGCTCGCGTGCGCCGGCCCTGGCCTGGCGGGCGCTTTGCAGGTGCACGCCCATGCGGGCCATCACCTCGCGCGGCTTGACGGGCTTTGTCACGTAGTCGGCGCCGCCCGCATCCAGCGCGGCCACCAGGTGCTCGGTCTCGGTCAGGCCGGTCATGAAGATGATGGGGATGGCGGCGGTGGCCGGGTTGGCCTTGAGGCGGCGCGCGACCTCGAAGCCGTCGATGCCGGGCATCAACGCATCGAGCAGCACCAGGTCGGGCAAGGCCTGGGCCGCGCGCGCCAGGGCGCTTTCGCCGTCCAGCGCCACCAGCACGGTGTAGCCGGCCTCGTCCAGCGCGTCGTGCAGCAGGGCCACGTTGTCGGGCACGTCGTCCACGATCAGCACCACCTCGGCGGCGTGGGCGGCACCCCGGTCAAGCGGATCGCGTGTCATGGCGCAGCTCCGCGATCAGTTGTTCGATGGCCTCGAATCGGAAGGCCCGCGCCAGCGCGCCCACCCGCTGGGCAAACGCGGCGCAGTCGGGGCAGCGCACCAGCAGCTCGTCGAGCTGGCGCACGATGCCTTTGTAGTAGCCCAGGCGGGTGGCGGCCAGCAAGGCATCGAGTTCGACATCGGTGGGCAGCGCGGCCGATGCCGCTTGTGGCACGGTGGCAGTCGCGGCCTGCGCATCCACCTGCCACACCAGGCCCAGGCGCTGGCCCAGCCAGTCGAGCAGCTCGTCGCGCCGCACCGGCTTGACCAGGAAATCGCGCGGCGGCAGACCGATGTCGTTGTCCAGCCCCTTGTCGAAGGCGTTGGCCGAGACCACCGCCAGCGCGGGCTCGGGCAACAGCGCGAGCGCGCGGATGCGGCGCAGCGTTTCCCAGCCGTCGATGCCGGGCATGGCCAGGTCCATGCACACGGCGTCGGGCCGCAGGCCGTTGGCCAGCGCGCGCAAGGCGTCTTCGCCATGGGTGGCCAGCGTCACCTCAAAACCCAGCGGCAACAGCCAGCGTGCGATGAGGTCGCGGTCGGCCTCTTCGTTGTCCACCACCAGCACGCGGCGGCGCGGCCCGCCGTAGCCACAACGGGGCGGCGTGGCCAGAGCGGCCGGCGCCACCGCGCCCTGCAGCTCGGGCAGGAACAACCGCACGGTGAACACCGTGCCTTCACCGGGCGCGCTGCGGGCGCTCATCTCGCCGCCCATGAGGTCGGTCAGCATCTTGGCAATCGTCAGCCCCAGGCCCGAGCCCTGCGCACCACCGGCCGCCGTGCTGCCGGCTGCGGTGCTGCCGCGTGCAAAAGGCTCGAACACCCGTTGCAGGTCCTCGGCGGTCATGCCGGGGCCGGTGTCCATCACCTCGATGTGGGCCATCTCGCGGGCAAAACGCACGCGCAGCGCCACCTCGCCGCGGCTGGTGAACTTGACCGCGTTGCCGAGCAGGTTGATGAGGATCTGGCGCACGCGTTTTTCGTCGGCGCGCACCGCCAGCGGCAGGCTGCCCTGCGCCTCGAAACGGAAGCGCAAGCCCTTCTCTTGCGCCTGCAGCTCAAACAGCCCGGCCACCTCGGCCAGCACCGCCGGAAAGCGCATGGGGCGCAGGTCCAGCGTGAGCTTGCCCGACTCGATGCGGGCGATGTCCAGCGTGCCCTCGATCAGCGACAGCAGGTGTTCGCCGCCCCGGTGGATCACCTGGATGGCCTGGGCGCGGTGCGGCGCCAGGCCGGTGTCTTCCTGCAGCAATTGCGCGTAACCCAGGATGCTGTTGAGCGGCGTGCGCAGCTCGTGGCTGATGGTGCTGATGTAGCGCGTCTTGGCCTGGTTGGCCAGGTCGGCCGCGCGTTTGGCCTGCTGCAGTTGTTCGTCGGTGCGCCGGTGCGACTCGATCTCCTGCATCAGCAGCCGCGTCTGGCGGTTGGATTCTTCCTGCGCCACCTCGCGGCTTTTGTGGGCCAGCACCAGCCACCAGGCCACCAGCGCCGACACCAGCAGCAGCGTGGCGTAAATCTTGATGAACGCGGGTGCCGCCTGCTGGTGGTACATCAAACCCAGCACCGCCGCCAGGATGGGGGCCACCACCGCCATCAGCAACAGGTAGTGCGACAGGCCGGCATCGAGGTAGGGCCACAGGCTGCGCGGCAGCAGCGCGCGCAGCGTCTCGCCCCACTGGAAGGACAGGCGGGCCTGCGGTTTGCAAAGGTCGCCACAGCGCGCGTCCAGCGTGCAACACAGCGAACAGATGGCGCCCTGGTAGGCCGGGCAATGCGCCATGTCGGGGCCTTCGTAATCGCGCTCGCAGATGACGCAGGTCTGGGTCTTGGCCACGCCTTCAGCCGTGCGCGCAATGTAATACCGCCCCTTCGTCGCCCAGGCGATCAGGGGCGCCGCCACAAAGGCCGTCACCATCGCGATGCTGGCCGAAAACGCCTGCGCCAGATCACCGAACACGCCCATGTGCGCAGCCACCGACAACGCGGAGGCCAGCGCCATGGCGCCCACACCCACCGGATTGATGTCGTAGAGGTGGGCACGCTTGAACTCGATGCCCTTGGGCGACAGGCCCAGTGGCTTGTTGATGACGAGGTCGGCCACCACCGCCATGATCCAGGCGATGGCGATGTTGGCGTACAGGCCCAGCACCTCGCCCAGGGCCTGGAACACGTTCATCTCCATCAGCATGAAGGCGATCAGGGTGTTGAACACCACCCACACCACCCGCCCCGGGTGGCTGTGCGTGAGGCGCGAGAAAAAGTTGGACCAGGCCAGCGACCCCGCGTAGGCGTTGGTCACGTTGATCTTCATCTGCGAGACCACCACAAACAGCGCCGTGGCCGCCACCGCCCAGCCGTACTGCGGGAACACATATGCATACGCCACCAGGTACATCTGGTTCGGGTCCACCGCCCGGTCCACCGGCACCATGTGGGAGATGGCCAGCCAGGCCAGCAGCGCACCGCCGAGCATCTTGAGCACGCCCAGCACCACCCAGCCCGGCCCGCCCACCAGCACGCCCAGCCACCAGCGCCCGCGCGTGGCGGGGGTGGATGCGGGCATGAAGCGCAGGTAGTCGGCCTGCTCCCCCATCTGGGTGATGAGGGCGACGCCCACGGTGAGCGCCGCACCAAACAGGGGCAACTGAAAGCTGCCGCCGCGCGCCGATTCGCCACCGTAGTGCACCACCCCCGCGAACGCACCAGGATCGCGCAGCAGCACGTACGCAAACGGCACCACC
>JAUYSB010000147.1 GCA_030696525.1 Hydrogenophaga sp.
GAAGGCAGCGCCGGTGGCGGCCACGGCGGCCAGAGCAGCAGCAACTGTGCGTTCACATGGTTTTTCGTTGCAGGAACCATCACTGCACCATCAAACCACCATGTGTTTTTCGTTCTAAGTTGCACACCAGCTACCGTACAACAAAGCCACAGCACACCAGCGCTGATCAGCACAAAGTTTTGAACGGAATAGAGTGAGCAGATCACGGCGTAGAAAGGCGGAGAGCGAATCAGCAGCACAGCGCAGCACGGTTGTCCTGCAAGGTGTGCAACCTTACGCTGTGCCCATGTACTACCTTTTCGCCAACACCGCAGAAGGTGCTGCGAACGACGCTGTGATCACACGCAGCAGAACCGTTCCCATTCCGCAGACCATCACCCCTGTTCCAGGCTATCCACAGAAGCTCGTCGTGTTCAAGATCGCAGCCAGTAAGTTCTGGCAGATGCGCTGCTGGATTGCTGGTCACACGCACAGACGCAGCACCAAGACCACATCACTTCGCGCAGCACAGTCCGCAGCCCGCCAGTTTTACGAAGAACTGCTATCCGCACAGTTCCACAGCACACACGCCATCCACCACGCTGCTGCAACTGTCGGTGCATCAGCTGCAGCTACTGCTACCAAACCTGCCATGCTGTTCAGCACAGCTGCTGCACAAATGTTTGCCAACGAGCAGGCCAGAATGGACAGAGGCGAACTGACACGAGGCAGTCTGCAGGTCCTGCGCAACAGACTGGATGCCCACGTTCTTCCGCGCTTTGCCAAAGTCACCGTTCAAAGTGTCGATTACAACAGCCTGTTGAGCTTTGCACAGTTTCTCAGCCAGCGCTACACCACCACCACCGTCAGCCAGTATCTAATTGCTGTACGCAAGGTGCTGACGCTGGCCGCCAAACAAGGACACATCAAGTCAGTGCCCGAGTTTCCCAAGATCAAAGTGATCAACGCACCCCGCGCTTCCTTCACACCGTCCGAGTACTGGCAGATTCAACGCTGCGCCCGCAGACTGATCGGGCAACTACACCCAGACGCTGCCAGTTATCTGCGCACAGAATACAAGCTACGCAAACAGGACACACGAATGCCAGCTGACGTTGCATGGGCCATCGGGTTTATGGTCAATGCCTTCATCCGACCCAGCGACTTACGCACACTGCAGCACAGACACGTGGAAGTGGTCAAACAAGGCACAACGCAGTATCTGCGTTTGACGCTGCCAGAAACGAAGCGCCATGCTGCTCCCATCGTCACGCTGCAGCCCGCTGTTCGGATTTACCAGCAGATGGTCAAACAGCGCAAAGACAGCGGGCAGGCCAAACCCACCGACTACCTGTTTCTGCCGCAGCACAAGGACCGACAGTATGCATTGTCACTGCTCAGCGTGATGTTCAACTGGGTACTCAACGAGACTGGACTGAAGCAGAGCGCACACGGCAGCCCGCGCAGTTTCTACAGCCTGCGCCATTCAGCCATTACGTTCCGTCTGCTGTACGGTTCTGGTATTGATGTTCTGACACTGGCACGCAATGCACGGACCAGCGTGGATGTGATCAACAAACACTACGCCAGCACCGTCACGGCCGAGCAGAACATTCAGATGCTGCACAGCCGCCGACCACGCAGCACCTGAACACGCAGCAGCCGAACACCAGCACATCACTTCTTAAAGCCATCGCGCAGTTTGGTGCTGGCCGCTTCGATCTGTGCATCCAGCTCCCCGTTCTGCACTGCAGTCAACAGTACGTCCAACACGTTGAGCAGGTTGCTTTCGCTGCCCACTTCAACAGCCGACTTACCTTTTGTCAGTTCAATCTGTCGGCTGCCGTACTGCACTGCCAGCAGCATCTCGCCTTTCTCGCCCGTCCAGAACCAAGGTTTGATACGCACGGGCACTTCTTTGAGCACACGGTTGCCAGTGTCTGCGTCTTTGTAGCTGCGTAGGCGTTTGGGTGCGTAGTGACGACCCTGCAGCAGTGCCTCAGCCAGCGCCCGTTGTTCACCCAGCTTCTGCAGCAGTTTGTTTCGGCGTTTCACCACTTCAGGAACAGCACGAACTTTCCGTGCAGCTGTGAGCTTCAGTGTGTTGAGTAGTGTCATGTCCATGTCCTTCGTGTGTTTGTGACAGCTGCAACTTTATGATCAGACACACACAAGGACAACCGAATCAACAAACCCCGACAGTTTGGCGGTGGATCAAAGCATCTGCTCTGGATTTGAGGGGCTGTTGGGCGGTGTGCTGCGGCAAAGCCTCCACCCCAACACCACGTCCACCAAATTGATCCGGTTTTTGTGGACTGGCCGGGGGCTTTTCGTTCACACCTGGCTCTCTCGACGCTATCACTGAATTTAAGTGATAAGCCCTGTCATCCAACCGACCGGGGCATGGACGCCGAGGAAGCCTGCCGCACCATCGTGGCTTGCTTGCTGGCCTTCTGTGCCGACAAAGACGCGGCGGCCATGTCAGCCTTGGCCGTCACTTGCTTGGCACGGTCCTTGGCCCGTTTCGCCTCGTCCTTCAACGCTTTCACACGCTCTGTGGCAGCGTCACTGCCGTCGATCTCTTCCAGTCTCATACAAGCCCCCTCCCACATTGGTTGACTGTGTATTTATTAGCGTTAGCTCTTGGTTCATAGACAAAGAAGACTTACACGAGTACCGCGACCCCGACCACGTTGCCACGCCCGTACTGCGCCTCAAGCAGTTGCCGGGCATGAATCGGGTTACTGGCCACCACTTGCGCCCACACCGTCATCTTGCTGGCACCAGATGGGCTGTGAACTCGGACCCTTGCCTTGTATGTGTTCACAGCCGTTCCTCACTTCTTCTTGAAGCCAGCACGGACTGCGCCGCTGGCCGCTTCAATCTGTGCATCAAGCTCGCCGGTCATGATGGCCTCACGCACGGCCAACAGCGTGTCAACGAGGTTGTCGATGCTGCCCACCTCGATGGCGTTCTTGCCCTTGGCGATCTCAATCGGCTTGGAGCCGTAACGCAAACCGAGAACGACAGTCCCGGCCTGATTGGTCCACCACCAAGGACGCACCGTCAGTGCCGTTTCCACGTGCTTACGCAGGCCTGTTTCACTGTCCTTGATCGTCTTCTTGCGAGTAGCAGCAAAAACGCCGCCTTCGGTCTGTGCTTTTGCCAGTGCAATCTGAAGGTCCAGCTTCCCAGTCAGCTTGCTGCGACGGATCGCGATCGGCGTTTTCTGGTCTGCTTGAGCGTTTACAAGCTTGAGTTTGGTCAGTGCTGTCATGGTCTGGTTCTCCTGTGTTGAAAACCACACTTTGCTACCTGACCAACGTCGAGGTCGACCGAAATTTGCCTGTCGTCTTTGACCCACGGCAACTGTGGGAGCCCACACACAACGGGCTCTTGGGAAGCATGTTTCAGGTCGCGTGAACCGTTGCTGCCTCGTAACGTTGCTCGACTGAAACCACAGTCAACAACACACCATGGCACTCTTCAATTTGGGCTCTGTCGTAGCCACCCCCGCAGCACTTGAACACTGCGAGCGTCACAAGGTCAATCCGCTGCGATTGCTTGGCCGACACATCAGCGGCGACTGGGGTGACTTGGAGCAAGACGACATCAAGGCCAACGAGAACGCACTGGCCTACGGCGACCGCATTTTCAGCAGCTACAAGCTGGGTGACAGCAAGGTGTGGGTCATCACCGAAGCCGACCGCAGCAGTACCTGCCTGATGCTGCCCGAGGACTACTGAACGCATTGGGCGGGGGATAAAACGCCCTGTACGCTTTTTTCCCCAGTCCCTGCACCCCATGTAGCTGGCAAGCAGCGATCAACGCTTCTGCAGCAGATATGGGGGTACGTGACACTGGGGCTTTCTTTAAGAAAGCAAGCTGTCCAGCAGCCCACATCACATGCAGGATTTTGGGTGGACTGACTGGCTGCAAAGCCCCCACAAAAGCCCCCACCCCACTGTCCCAGAAGGTAAATAGTTACACGCCACCGACGCACGCCGCTGGCGTGTTTTCTCTGTAGTCGGGCTATCCCCCCATCAGCTCGGTGCCACAAAAGCACCGGGCTTTTTCACGACCTTGATAAATAGGAGTGTCCAGGCACACAAGCTGTGCCAGCCGGGGGATGGCGGACAACTCAACTACAGGGAGAACAACCATGATCAACGTCAACGCGACCGGCTGCGGCCGGGGAAAAAGCACCTTCAACCGACAACTCATCACTCGCAACAGCGACACCCGCTATCTGGTCATCGTGCCGTCACTGGCACTGGCCGATGAGTACCGCACATGCGGCACTGTCATACACAGCGAGAACACCAAGAACGTCCAGCAGCAGATTTTTCGTGCCATCGAGGCCAACACCCGGGTCATCGTCATCACGCAAAAAGCCTTCCTCGACTGTCCATCGAAACAGCTACTGTGTGAACACCGGACCGTGATCCAAGACGAGCACTTGGAGGTCTACTACACCTGCAACTGGCGTATGGCCAATCACATGGCGTGGCTGGATATGTTCAGAGTGACACCAAGCAAGCATGACGGCTGGCACGAGGTCTTCATCGACACTGACCGTGCACAGGTCTTCATGGCGACCGACGACATGTTGGACGACAAGCAGATGATCGACGACCTGCTTGCCACACATCAACGCATCTTCACCAACAGGCCAGGGCTTGAAGCAGACTCCATGCTGTTTCGCGTGATCAGCCCTGACGTGTACGCCGGTGCGGATGCCGTGCACATCGCCTGTGCCAACTTCACAGCCACGCGGCAGTTCCACATCTGGTCAAACCTGTTTGGCACTGGCTTCCATGTCACCCATGCGTTTGAACGCTATGTCACACCGGCATTGTCCGTGCACTACGCCGGCCAGCGGTACAACAGCAAGACCTTCAACGCCAAGGACAGCAGCATCAGAGCAGCGGTCATTGACTACATCGACCAACGCTGTGCCAATCCTGTGTACGTAGACAACAACTGTCACGACACCCAGCGAGGCTGGCAACGTGTGGACCACAACTGCCATGGCGTGAACGAGTACCGGAGCGAGCAGCACATCGCGTTTCTCAGTGCCATCAACTACAGTAACTTGGTCAGCACGTTCTTGCATGACGTGGTGGGCATGGAGGCCGATGAAATTCGCTATGCACTGGTCGGTGAGATGGCCCATCAGGTGGTCATGCGTGGGGCATTGCGACAGGACAACAGTGCTGAGTGCCACGTGTACGTGATGGAAACCGACCTTGCTGCCTACCTCTTGGCCGGCATCTTCAAGGGGGCTCAGGAGCGTTTGATTGACGGTACTGATCGCCCACAGAAACAGCCCCCAATCGCTGGCACTGATCGCAAGAAGGCATGTCACATCAGGCGAAACTTTGAGCAGTTCAACGACATGTCCACTGACGACCTGATGAAGCAACCCATTTGGCAGATGACCAACAGCAATGGGCGTCACTTGAAATCTTTTCGTGCAGCACGTGGGCACAACGCTCAAGCGTGATGGCAGGCATGAAGGCATCACACCTTCGGCGTGCTGCAGGCAGCGGCGTGACTGAGTCACTTCGTTGCACTGCGTGGCTCATCACTTGCTGCCAGGTGACTTCGTCGTTTGGGGTTGAGCAAGCAACAAATAGAGACTCAAACACAACAGGCGTAGCCATCCGCGTGCAGAGAAGGAGTCGAGGCGTTCAGCCGAAAACGACTTGTCGTGCACGCACCTGCATCAGCAGCATGGCTGCTGATGCTTGGTCATCGGGGTGTATGGGTATCGAAAAAGAGTAACGATTCAACTAATAGCTAATAGTCGGTTTGTTACTCATTTTGGGCGGCTCCGTGGGCCACCTACACACAGCAGACCACACTTGCCCGCAAGCCCCAACACGTTTTACGCCCCGCACACGCTGTTTTTTGACGGGGCCGGGGGCTCGGGTAGCTGGTCGGTCAAAAAAAGGCTTGTAGACGCCCCCATGTCAAAAACCAAAGAGAACATGCAAAAGCTTTGGTTTGAGGGGTAAGTTGTTGATCTGCAACGCTTTGCCCACAGCAGCAAAAACCGGTCGTCCTCCCAAATCAAAGATCACACACTTGCGTGAACGAAATTCTTTGGTTCAAGGAGAGCAAGCATGTCACAAGCAAAAACACTGACCGACCGCGAGCTGCGTCGTGTGCTGGACTACTGTGCATTGACCCGGCACGCTGCCCGCAACAGGGCGATGGTGCTGCTCACGTTTTATGCAGGGCTTAGGATCAGCGAGGTCGCAGCACTCAAGTGGGCCGATGTGGTTGGTCCTGATGGTGTGGTCAAACCCGAAGTGCTACTCGCTCCAGAGCAGGTGAAGTACGGCCACGCTCGGTCCGTGTTCATCAACGACAAGCTCCGCAAGGAGCTGACCGCGTACATCAAGACGGTCAAACAGCGAGCCCCCGAGCTGCCGCTGTTCCGCACCCAAAAGCAGCAAGGGTTCAGTGCCAACACCCTGTGCCAGCATTTTTACTGGATGTATAAACGGGCTGCCATAGATGGTGCCAGCAGCCACAGTGGCCGCCGCACGTTCATCACAACCCTCGCCAGCAAAGGTGTCGGCGTGCGTGTGTTGGCTGCACTGGCTGGTCATCGCAGCATCGCCACGACCCAGGTCTATATTGATGTCAATGACGACATGAAAAGGCGTGCGGTTGAGCTGGCCTAACCACGAGACAGTTGGTGTATATAGCACCCGTCAGAGAGGCCGGCATATTCAGCCGGCCTACAGTCTCGGCAAAATTTTTTGGGCCTGTTGTTTGTCGAGTATGGCCTTCGTCGCAATCTGGCTTTCGATTTTCTTGCACGCCGACCGCACCTGCCTCGTGAATGTCTTCAGTGTTTTGGCGTCGCCCAGCTGATCAACGTTGTCGAGTAGTTCTTCCAACGTGCCAAACGCCTCGGCAATTTCCTCTTTGCAAAGTGCAATCAGATCAGCATGAACCTTTTCTGCCCGTTGCTTCGCCGTAGGTTTGGCTGCTGGTGCGCTAAGACTGGGACTGGGTGACGTGACAACCTTGGCTGCTGGTGTACTCACACGGGAGTTGGGCGGTGTGGCGACCTTGGTCGGAAGTGCTTTGCTTACTGGTGCAGCACCAGTGGTACCCGGCCCCTGCTTTGGCACCAAAGTAAGTTCAATGTTGTTGCCAGGCACCTTCTTGAGTACCTTGGATGGACTGGGTGCCAAGGTCTTCGATTTTTGCGCAGGGGGAGACGGTGGTGTGCCTTTACGCTCAATCTCAAACTGGTCGTTCACCGTAACCTGTGCGGCACGCTTACTGGAAGCATAGTAGCTCGCAAGGGCCCCTTCCGATGTGTCGAACGTTGACCGATATTCCTCCAACACTGCCTGCCGAAAACTCATGCTGCTGTCGTGCCGACCATCTTCAACCATCTGCACGTGCCGGTTGTAGATAGCACGAGCTTGCTCAGCTACCGACGGCGGTTTGGTTGTGACACGATTTTTCGTCGCCATGCTCAGTCTCCTTCGGTTTGAACGTTTCGCAAGAGTGTGCGTTGACAGTACATCCTACCCAAAACTGGGGAGACAATGTTACCGGCCATGCGCCGCTTAACACTGAATTTACGTGTTAGCTGCCTCGGTCACCTGTAGCCGTTCGGGGCAACACCGTCGAGCAGCTTCCGCTCCTTTTTGAGTGCCGACGCCCAGCTCACGTCCCTGAACACGTCATCGATGAAGTCAACGCCCTGGAGGATGGTGGCAGGCACCTGTGCCGCGTCTCTCGCATCCACCGAGTCGTTGGCCCGCTTGAAGGCGTCCAAGTACACCCAGACGTTGTGATTGACCAGCAGCAGGTTGCTCACGAAGTCAAACGACCTGTTGTCCCATATGCCTGCCTTGACGTTCAGGTGGTGCAACATGAGCTGCTGCCCAAGGGGGCTTTGGTTATGGGGGAATGGCTGAGGCTTGGTCGTGTCAGCGTATGGAATGCCTTGAGGGCAAGGCACTGTACCGATGCCCCAGCTGGACAGTGCTGACGAATACACGGGGCTTAGGGAAACGTCTTCATATTTGCCGCCCGTTTGGAACGGACTGCTGCTGTCGTAACTGATGCGTAGTCCAGGATTGATCACCCTGAGCGCCTTCTGAATCGCTGTCAGCAGCACGGCCCACTTCGGCGTTGAGACACCTAACACGTGGACCCAGTCTTGCCCAACCTCAAACGCATCCTCATCCCGCATACGCAACATGATGGCGAGCATGTCATGCAGGCCACCTTTAGCCCCTGCGCTCCCAGCCATTGCCCAGCCCCCATGACGAAACCACTTCACAGCATCCCACCATGGCACTGTGTCCGCTGGATCGTCCCCGCCTTGCACGACGTTGAGCCACTTGGTGCGGCCCTGATTTCGGTTCTCGATGTACCGCAGGTTGTCCACGGTCATGTCGATCAACTGCTGGGTGGAGCAGTTATGAAACGGTGAGCTTTGACCATCCGTCGACTTGGCCCACAAGGGCATGTCGATGGTCATGCCATAGTCAGCATAGGTGTCGAGATTACCTACGATCCAGCTTCGGACATTGGGCTCATGACGCCACGCATACTCCGCGTCGTCGGCCTTCATTACATGGGGTTTTAACTCAGTGAGCCCCTTCATCGTGCCTTTGCCGATCTGAAAGCCCCCGCTGTCCATCAGCAGTATGTTGTTCGCCCTGTCTCGCTGGAGCACCGCGTTGGTCTTGAGCACACCAATCGGGTAAAGGCCAATGCTGTGGAGCAGGTACGGGTAGTACCAGAGCCCGTTCGGCTCCCAAAAAATCAAGTCACGCAACGTGAGCCCCGCAGGAAACGGACGGCCCTCGGTCATGTCCTTCAGAACGTCGTTTGCATACGAGTCGTTGACTGCCGGAAGGTAGACGGCATGGGTGTCTTTTATCAGCGCACATTCGGGCTTGCTACTCAGCATCAAAGTCACCTTCAGCTTGATCGTTGTAGTCCTCGAACGAGTCAGCAACAGCAGCAGACTGGTAGGTGTCGAGGTACTTCGTACTGCGCACACCATCAACCGAACACGTTGGTATGTGGATGCGGTACTCGGCTGCGTCTGTCTTGTAAACAACCACCACCAAATCAGCGTCAGCAGCGACCAACACTTGCCCGCCAGGACCGATGTCGGCGACAGCCTTCATCGCAATGGCAAAGTCCTTCGACAACACGTGCACAACCGTGTTCGACCCAGACACGCTGTAGCCCGACAGATCAACAGCGAGGCTCCCATCGAACACCCCCTCGCGGTACACGAAATGCACCGTCATCAGCGTGCGTGTCAGTTCAACTTTGAAGACCTTTTGGTGGTCACGCTTGATATGTGTGCCGTGGGTCGCAATCCATTTCTCTGTGAACTCCAGCGACAGTCGACGGAATAAAGCGGTGTCCAGTGCCGCCTGCCACTGCCCAAAACTGGCGGGCAGCACCTTGACGCACAGTTGAGTCAGCGGGGCTGGCGAGGGGTCATAAAAAGGCCACCAGTCAACATGTACAAAGTGCCCCTGGTCGAAGATGTCTTGCAGCCGCAGGACATGGCTCGCAAGGTCTTCGCGCGGGTACACAGGGATCGTGTCCACCACGTTTGGCTCGTACAAGTTGAAGTCTCTCCCGGCGATCAACCGCTTCTCAAAAGCATGCCGCGCACCGTTGGATAAAAAGAGGTCTTGCGAAGCGCCCTCCAGAATGGCAGTCGATGGCTTTGCCACAGTGACTACGCCACTACTCGCACGGATTGGGCTCAGCAAAAAGTCACGACTCTCATGGCGATACAGCAACCGCCTGCGGGCTTTCAAGCCAGACGAGCCGGGGGCTTTGACAGCATCGTCAATCAGGTTCGCATAGAACTTCTGCAAAGGGGCTGGCAGGCACTGCGTGGAAAGCGTCTCAACGATGAGTCTGACTGAAGGACTCAAGGCCGTAAAGTCATTCAGATACGTTTGCATGACGACCGGCTTGACCATGTCTTCGTCACGGCTTGCGCCGACGAGTTGGTAACGCTTGCCGACACGCCTTACCAGCACAAGCCCCAAGCCATCACTCGTCACCGGGACCGTATCGGTGATCGGCAATGTGTTTGCCGGCTGCTGTGAGTTGTAAAAATCTCGTGCCCGCTGGTACAGCGTAGCCAGCATTTCTTCGGTCATGTCGGGACGGGGTTCGACCTCTTCTTCGTCCTCCTCATCGTCACCGTCGTCGCCGTAATTGACCAGACCATCAACGCCACCGCTTTGGTGGATAAAGTTTTGGAGCTTTGGCACTGGCTCGGTGACGTACTGGGGATCGGTCTCGAATTCCTCATGCAGTCGGTTCAGCACGCGGCTGTATCGCCCAACTTTGTCGTCGTTCAAGTCGTTTTCTGTGCCCCAAACCAGCCAGAACAGCGGCGCGAAATTGATCCCGTACTTGACCTTTTTCTTGAACTTCTTGCCGGTCTTCGCGTACTGCTGGCGCAAAAAATCAGGGTCTTCGTTCGCCGCCCTCCACCACAGATACACCTCAGCCAACAGCTTGTAGAACGACAGGTTGGTGGTGAAGATGAGCCGGGACACTACAGCAGCATCACCTTGCAAGGCGGCGAGCTGATTGACCAGGGCAACGGTGCCGCTGTTTACGGCGGCAGACGGCAAGGCAGGTGGCATAAGTCAGGCCTCTATGTGAGGTTGTGATGCAACTGATCAAACGGTAGCAACTTTATTCCAACTCCCCATAATTTTCGATCAGCCCTTTTTCGCACAGCATCATCCCGTCGCGCTAGTCCTCGACTTGCATGAGGGTCATGAAGCAGTAGCGGTGGCTCCAGGCGATTTTGATACCTGTACTGATTTACTACCAAGGTTGGTCAGTGACACACCAACGAGCATCCGTAGGGATTTGGCGATGGGCGGTGTGAGCAAAGCAACACCAACTGCAGGCCCCAGTGCGATTGGGTTTGTTGGCAACGAGACATGTTCATTCAAAACAAAAGCCCGCTGTGTTTCCACAGCGGGCTTTGTTTCTTATCCACACTGGCTTAAGCCAGCGGATGGATTAGAAGTTGTGACGCACGCCAACGCCGAAGCCATTGGTCTTGGTCAGGCCGTCACGCAGCAGAACAGCGTACGTGAAGGTGCGCTTGGACAGGGCGTACTTGGCTTCCAACACGTAGTCGGTTTCTTTCACGCCAGCGGTCACGCGAGCGATGTCGAACGTCAGAGTGACAGGACCCAGGGGAGCGGAAGCACCAATGGTGAAGCCCTTCTTGGCGCCAGCGGGATCGTTGTAGCTGGCTGCAACGGTAGCCACGCCCAGGTTGTAGGCAGCGCCCAACGACCAGAACTTCTCTTGACCCTTGACCTTGGCGTAGGAGAAGCCAGCGGAGATCGGGCCACCCTTGTAGATCACGTTCATGTCGTACTTGCTCTGCAGGCCGTCAGCGGCATTGCCGTTGGCGTCATTGCCTTCCAGAACGGTAGCGATGCTGGCGGTCAGGCCACCGAAGTTGGGGGTGGTGTAACCAACAGCGGCGTTGTTACGGGCGGATTGACCGTAGCCGAACTGGTTGCCCAGAGCCGAGTAGTTGGCGGTGCCAGTCAGTTCGTAGGCAGCGATGCCGTAGAACGAGGGCGACAGGCGACGGCCGGCGTAGACTTCGCCGAAGCCACCGCTCAGAGCTGCGAAGGCAGCGCGCTGCCACGTGTTGGCATCGGTAGCGCCGTTGGCGATGTTGATGCCCTGTTCGAAGTTGAACGAAGCCTTCAGGCCGCCGCCCAGGTCTTCAACGCCGCGCACGCCCAGACGGCTGTTGCCGTTGTTCAGGAGGCCGTTGGCGGAAGCTTGCAGCTTGTCGTTGGCGTAGCCCAGACCGGCTTTGTTGGTCTTGGCGATGGATGCATCAGCCACGCCGTACAGGGTCACGGAAGACTGAGCGAAGGCGGCGCCGGTGGCGGCCACGGCAGCCAGAGCAATCAGAGTCTTTTTCATTGAGAGATTCTCCAAGGTTGAAAAAAGAGGCCGTGGGCATCAGCCCCAAGCCAACCTCCGTTTTGGGAAGTTGCCCTTATTGCACCAGAACCTGAACGGTGACGCAAAACTTTCCCGGCTTTTGGGGGCCGGTATGTTGTTTGAGTGCAACGACCGGCGAACCCGCCCGACCCAGCCCCGCCGCCTCTGACAGTTTTGCCATTTTGAGCGCCCACTCTTGAAAAAACACGGCATCGCCCAAAAATCAGCACTCGTTGGACTTGAGTGCTAACATCGCACCATCCACACCGGCGGCGGTCGGCGCTCCGGCGTCCGAAACCGGCTCTGATGTGGACTCCAGCTTTATTACCCGTTGTTTTTACATTCAGGAGATTCCATGAAACTGCGTCCTCTCGCCGATCGCGTGATCGTCAAGCGTCTCGAACAGGAAACCAAGACCGCTTCGGGCATCGTGATCCCCGACAACGCCGCTGAAAAACCTGATCAAGGTGAAGTGCTGGCCGTCGGCCCGGGCAAAACCAACGACAAGGGCGAAACCAAGGCGCTGTCCGTCAAGGTCGGCGACCGCGTCCTGTTCGGCAAGTACAGCGGCCAGACCGTCAAGGTCGATGGCGACGAACTGCTGGTCATGAAGGAAGACGACCTGTTCGCGGTTGTCGAGAAGTAATTCCCCGCCCCACCTATCTCTATCTATCTAGGAGTCTGACAAATGGCAGCAAAAGACGTGATTTTTGGCGGCGAAGCCCGTGCCCGCATGGTCGAGGGTGTGAACATCCTGGCCAACGCCGTGAAAGTGACCCTGGGCCCCAAGGGCCGCAATGTGGTGCTCGAGCGCTC
>JAUYSB010000198.1 GCA_030696525.1 Hydrogenophaga sp.
ACATCGTGCAAAAGCGCCTGTTCGAAGACCGCTACCGTGTGTTCTACGACCCCGACGTGCGCGCCGCGCCGAGCCACCGTGCCGACTACCTGGCGGCCGACCACGCCACGGTGGTTTATGAGCCCCGGCGCAGCCTTGATCTCGACCAGCACCTGGCGGCCCAGGGCGTATCGCGGCGTTTTGTGGTGATGGTGCCGGGCTTCAGCGCCCTGCCGGCGTTCATACAGGGCACGCCCTTGCTGGCCACGGCGCCGGGCCTGCTGGCGCGCCACACGCTGGCCGGCCTGGCCCACGCCAAACCGCCGTTGGCCTGCCCCACCATGCCCATGTATTTGATCTGGCACCAGCGCTACAGCGAAGACCCTGCCCACCGCTGGCTGCGTGCGCAGATCGACGCCGTGGTGGCGCAGGCGCGCCGCGCCGGCCGCCTGGGCGATCAGGCCGCTGGCAAGCCTTTGGCCATGACCTCGTCCTCGGTGTCTTCGTAGCGCTGGGCGATGGCGCGGAAATCGTCCTTCACCTGCAGAAAAGCGTCCACCATGTCGGGGTCGAAGTGGCTGCCGCGCCCGTTGCTGATGATGCGCACCGCCTCCAGGTGGTCGAACGGGGGCTTGTAGACACGCTGGCTGATCAGCGCGTCGTAGACGTCAGCCAGCGCCATCAGGCGTGCGGCCACCGGGATGTCGTCGCCGGCCAGGCCGTGCGGGTAGCCGCTGCCGTCCCACTTCTCCTGGTGCGACAGCGCGATCTGTTTGGCAAAGGCCAGAAAGTCCAGCCGCTCGCCCAGCGCCTCTTCGGCCCGCACCAGGGCTTCAAAGCCCAGCGTCGTGTGGGTCTTCATGACCTCGAATTCTTCCGGCGTGAGCTTGCCCGGCTTGAGCAGGATGTGGTCGGGGATGCCGACCTTGCCGATGTCGTGCAGCGGCGCCGACTTGAACAGCAGCTCGATGTTCTCGTGTGTCAGCACCTGGGCAAAACGCGGGTGGCGCTGCAGCGCCTGGGCCAGGCACTTGACATAGTGCTGGGTGCGGCGCAGGTGGTTGCCGGTTTCGTTGTCGCGGGTTTCGGCCAGCGAGGCCATGGCGAACACGGTCACGTCCTGAATCGCCGAAATGATGTGGGTGCGCCGCTGCACCTCGGCTTCGAGCACCGTGTTCTGGTTGCGCAGCAGGTCGGCCGCCGCCTTGAGTTCCAGGTGGGTCTTGATGCGCGCCAGCACGATGGGTGGGCTGATCGGTTTGGTGATGTAGTCCACCGCGCCCAGGGCCAGGCCCTGGCGCTCGTCCTCGATCTCGGCCTTGGCGGTCAGGAAAATCACCGGCGTGCCGGCGGTGGCCGGGTCGGCCTTGAGTCGGCGGCAGACCTCGTAGCCGTCGATGCCGGGCATCATCACGTCCAGCAGCACCAGGTCGGGCGCCGGGTGGGCGGCGGCCAGCTTGAGGGCGCGTTCGCCGTTGTTGGCCACGCGCACGCGGTACTGGTCTTTCAGCAGGCCCGACATCAGTTCGAGGTTTTCGGGTGTGTCGTCCACCACCAGGATGGTTGCTTGGGGGCTGTTCATGGCGCGGTGTGGGAGGTTGAGGTGGCCGTGTGTTGGCGCAGCAGCGCCAGGGCTTCGTCAAAAGCGAAGCCGCGCAGGTGGCGCTCGAAGGGCATGAAGTGGTCGCCCAGCGCGGCGCGCAGGGTGGTGGTGTGGCGGGCCACGGTTTGCAGCGCGTCGGCGTCGCCCTGGTCGAGCTGGGCGTCAAGCTGCAGCAGCAGGGCGCGGGCGTCGGCCTGGTCCAGGGCGTCGGCGGCATCGGTGGGGGTGGCCGGCAGGTGGGCCAGGCCTGCCAGCAGCGCGGCCAGATCGTGTTGCAGGGTGTCGCTCAGCGCGGCGATGGCACTGCCGTTGTCGCTGCCGTTGTCGGTGCGCAGGGCCTGGTCCAGCCGGGTGGCGCTCTCCTGCACGCCGGTGGCCCCCAGGTTGCCGGCCACGCCCTTGAGCGCATGCACCAGCTGGCGGGCCGCCTCGGTCTGGCCTTGTTCCAGGTGCTCGCGCAACTGTTCGGCGCAGTGCACATGGCTGCGCGCAAACTGGGCCAGCAGCGACAGGTAAAGCCCGGCCTTGCCGCCGCTGCGGCGCAGGCCCTGCGTCACGTCCAGCCCGTGCACCTGGGCCAGCTGTGCCAGCGCGGCGTCGGCGTCCAAGGGGGCGGGGGCGGCGCGGCGCGGCGCCGGCAGCGGCCCCTGCGCCACGTGGTTGGCCAACCAGTGCTGCAGCACCTTGAGCAGGCGGTCGGGCTCGATGGGCTTGGCCACAAAATCGTTCATGCCGGCATCCAGGCAGCGCTGCCGGTCCTCGGCCATGGCGTTGGCCGTCATGGCAACGATGGGCAGCTCGGCCCACTGCGCCTGCTCGCGGATGCGGCGGGTGGCCGTCAGGCCGTCCATCACCGGCATCTGCATGTCCATGAGCACCAGGTCGTAGCGGTGTTCGGCCAGCCGGTCCAGCGCCACCTGGCCGTTGCCGGCGATCTCCACGCTCAGGCCGTGGTCGCGCAGCAACTCGCTGGCCACCTGCTGGTTGATCTCGTTGTCCTCCACCAGCAGCACGCGTGCGCCGCGCAGGCGCGCCAGCCCGCTGTCCTGCGGCGGGGGGGGCGCAGCCGCCATGCGCGCGCCGGGGTCGCTGTTGAGCACGCCGAGCAAGGTGTCGAGCAGGGACGAGGGGTTGACCGGTTTGGCCAGCACCGCTGCGATGCCGTGCGCGTTCGCCTCCTCGATCACGTCTTCGCGGCCGTAGGCGGTCACCAGCACCAGCCGGGGCGGCTGGCGCAGCGGCAGCGCGCCCAGGCGACGGGCCAGTTCCAGGCCGTCCATGCCCGGCATCTGCCAGTCCATCAGCACCACTTCGAAAGCGCGTCCGTCTGCGTCGGCCTGCGCCACCGCCGCCAGGGCCGCCTCGCCGTGGGTGCAGCTCTGGTGGGCAAAGGCCATGGCGTCGAGCTGTTCTTCCAGCGATTCGATGGCGCTCTGGTTGTCGTCGACCACCAGCACCCGGCGCCCGGCCAGCTGGGGCCGCGTGAGCGCGCCCGACACGCCGGTGCTGCGCTTGCCAAAGCGGGCGCTGAACCAGAAGGTCGAGCCCTGGCCCGGTTCGCTGCTGACGCCGACCTCGCCGCCCATGAGCTGCGCCAGGCGCTGCACGATGGCCAGGCCCAGGCCGGTGCCGCCGTATTTGCGGCTGGTGGAGCTGTCGGCCTGGTGGAAACTCTGGAACAGGTGGGCCCGCTGTTCGGGCGCGATGCCGATGCCGGTGTCGCGCACCTCGAAGCGCAGCAGCACCCCGTGCTCGTCCTGCTCCAGCGGCCGCACGCGCAGTTCGATTTCGCCACGGTCGGTGAACTTCACGGCGTTGTTGCCGTAGTTGATCAGCATCTGGTTCAGGCGCAGGGGGTCGCCCGTGAGGTGGTCGGGCACGTCGCGCGCGACGTTGAAGACCAGCTCCAGCCCCTTGCTGCTGGCGCGTTCGGTGAGCAGGTGGGCAAAGCCGTCGAGCACCTGGTTGAGATCGAAGGGCACCTGCTCGACCAGCAGCTTGTTGGCTTCGATCTTGGAGAAATCCAGGATGTCGTTGATCAGGCCCAGCAGGTGCTGCCCGGAGCGTTCGATCTTCTCCAGGTAGTCGCGCTGGCGCGCCTCGGTGGCGTGTTTGAGCGCCAGGTGCGACAGGCCGATGACGGAGTTCAGCGGCGTGCGGATCTCGTGGCTCATGTTGGCCAGGAAGTCCGACTTCAGGCGCGTGCTCTGTTCGGCCGCCGTCTTGGCCTCGCGCAGTTCGATCTCCTGCTCCAGCAGGCGCGCGTTGGCCTCAGCCAGGGCGGCGGTGCGCTGCGCCACCCGGCTTTCCAGCGTGGCGTTGAGGGCCTGGATTTCGGCTTCGGCTTGCTGCCGGTCGGTCACATCGCGCACGATGGCGAGGTAGAGGTGTTCGCCGTGGTGGTTTTCGTGCGAGATGGACACCTCGGCCGGAAACGCGTCGCCGTTGCGGCGCAGCGCCTGCACCACCGCGTTGCGCATCATGCGGCGGTGCTGGCCACCCTTTTCGGCAAACTGGCGCATGTGCGCGCCGTGCGAGTCCCGGAAACCGGCGGGAATGAAGCGGTCCAGTGGCTGGCCGACGGCTTCGCTTTCAGCGCAGCCGAACATGCGCGCGGCGGCGGGGTTGAAGACGCGTATGCGCAGGTCGCCATCGACCGTGATGATGGCGTCCATGGCCGAGTCGATGATGCTGGCCAGGTGGGCGCGGCTGTTCTCCAGCGCCGTCTGGGCCGCCTGCATGCGGCGGGTCATGTTGTTGAAGCTGCGCGCGAGCTCGCGCACCTCGCTGGGGCCGTCTTCCTGCACCGTCGCGGGGGTGTGCGCGCCGGTCAGCTCGCGCGCGACCTGCTCCAGCCGCTGCAGCGGCCGGGTCACGCGCCAGCGCAGCACCGCGCCCAGCAGCAGCATCAACACCAGCACGCCAGCGCTTTGCAGTGCCAGGCGCTGCAGTGCCTGGTGGCGCAGCAGGCGGTGGTCAAAGCTCAGGTCATAGACCAGCAGCACGGCGCCGCGCGTGAGGTTGCGCAGGCCGCCATCGCGGCCCGGATCGAGGTGAGACTGCAACACCGAGAGGTGGCGGCTGTCGGGGTCGAAGTGCAGGTCCGGCAGGCTGCTGCGCTGCACATGGGCGAAGCGCTCGGCTGAAAAGTCGGGCATCAGCTCGGCGGCCAGCTTGCCACTCCAGGTCAGGCGGTGGGCCAGCTCGATGCGGCCCGCGGGATCGATCAGCACCAGCTCGCGGGTGCGGTGGTCGGTGGCCGCGATGGCCACCTCGGTGGCCGCGCGCGTGCCCGGCCCGTGGGGTTCGCTCTGGGCCAGGCGCGCCAGCGCCTCGGTCTGGCGCAAGGCGTCGGCGCGCGCCACGCGCAGCATGTTGTCGTGGGCGGTCCGGTAGGCGTCCAGGTTGAACAGCCCCAGCAGCGCGATCAGCACCACCGCCATGCTGGCGGGCAGCGACAGGCGCAGCGAGAACAGGGCGTTCATGGCGCGCTCCCGGCGGCTTGCAGCGCGGCGGTGTCGCTGATCTCGCTGAGCGAACGGCTCTGCCGCATCAGACCCTGGCGCAACATGTCGCGCTGCAGCAGCCGCGCGGTGGCATCGATCTGGCCGCCGTCGCGCATCAGTTCAAGGTTGGCCTGGCGGTCGGGCAGGTCCAGGCCGCGGAAGGCGCCCGCCACCTGTTCCGGCGCAAGTTCAAGTCGGAGCGCCAGGCGCTGCGCGGCATCGGCGGGCTGTCTGCGCCAGTGGGCCAGGCCGCTGAAGTGGGCCCGCACCAGGTGCCGCAGGGCGGCCGGCTGTTCGCGCACAGCCTGGGCGCGGGCCACCATCACGTCGACGATGCGCCCCGGCATGAGGTTGCTGTCGAACAGGCGGTGGCCGCCCGCCGCCTCGATTTGTGAGGCCCAGGGCTCGGCGGTGATGACCACGTCGGCGCGCCCGCCGACAAAGTCCCGGCCGGTGCTGGGCAGCACGGTGGGCACCTTGACGATCTGGTCGGGGCGGAGCTGGGCGGCTTCGAGCAGCGCGCCCAGCACGGTGGCGCCCACGGCACTGTCTTCCACCGCGATGCGTTTGCCGGCCAGCTGGGCCAGGGTCATGGGCCGGCGGCTGTAGACCGCGTCGGCCCCGGCCGAGATGTCGAGCACCGCGAGCACCCGCAGGTCCAGCCCCTCGGCACGGGCGGAAATGCACTCGTCCAGCGTCAGGTGGGCCGCTTCGAGCTGCCCGGATGCCAGCGCGCGCAGGGTGTCGGTGTTCGAAGGCATCTCGATCAGGCGCACCTGCTGTTCGTCCAGCAGGCCCAGATCGCGTGCCAGAAACACCATCTCGTAGCCGGGAAACACGATGCTGCCCACCCGCAGCGGCGGCTGCGGTGCCGCGCAGCCGCCCAGCCCGGCAGTGGGCAGTGCAAGCGCGCCCAGCCACCGCAGGCAGGCGCGGCGGTCCGGTGCGGTCGCAGACGGGGAGCGGTGTCGGCCGGGTGGCGACGGCAGGGTCATGGGCAAAACAAAGGCGGCTGCTGGGGAGCAGGCGGGGAAGGCGGGGCGGGATCCCAGTGTAAAAGCCCGTCTTGATAAATGTCAATTAAATGTGTCATCAATAATGACAAATTGGCATAAATGTCAAACTTTTACAGTTTTAAAACAATTTATATGGCATTTGTTGTTGATTAAAATGCTGAAAAAAGAGAGTGGGCGGCCTGTGGCGGATTGATGCCTGTGGCCGGACGGGCGGCTTGCCTGGGGCAGTTCGCTTGCGCGCCAGCCCGGTGTGTCCCTACAATGTAAAAACGCGACGCAAAGTGTTTTAACGGTTTTCCGTTTCGAAGTCACTGGCGTCAGCGGCAAAAATAAAACGCTCAACAGGGCGTGCAGGGAGTAGAAAAAATGAAGCAATGCAAACCCCTTGCGGGGTTGCGGCCGCTGCTGCTGTGCGCGCAGTTGGCGGTCGCCACAGGTGCCACGGCGCAGTCCGTGCCCGCCTGGAACAATGCCCACAGTGTGATGGGGCTCCTCGAGCCCCCGACGCTGCGTGCCACCGATCCGGTGGGCGCGGCCGGTGTGGCGCGTGCGCTGGGCGCTGCCAGCGGCGCCGATACGCGGAGCAACCCGAGGGCCGCGCTGTCGGGCAGCGAGCTGGATCTTTTGCAGGCGGTGCGGGCGGCCGTGGGCTGGCAGCCCGTGGTGGCGGCGGCCGTGGCCCAGCTCAGGCAGCAGGGCAGCGTGGTCGAGCAGATGCGTGCCGGCTACATGCCCGCGCTGTCGGCCGGCGTCAACACCGGCCGGCAGTCGGCCACGGCGCGTGGCACCAGCTTCACGCTGGCGGCCAGCCAGATGCTCTACGACTTTGGCAAGGTGGGCAGCCAGGTGAGCGAGGCCGAGGCCGGCGTGCGCCGCGCCCAGGCCGAGGTGCTGCGCCAGATCGACACCGTGGCCACACAGACGGCGCTGGCCTTTGTTGAACTCAGCCGCTACCAGGCCCTGGCCGCCATTGCCGAAGAACAACTGGCCGCCCTGCGCGATGTGGCGCGTGTGACCGATTTGCGGGCCCGCCTGGGTGCCAGCACCCGGGTGGACCCGGTGCAGGCGCGGGCGCGGGTGGAGGCGGCGCAGGTCTATGCCCAGCAATTGCAGACGCAGACGCGCCAGTGGCGCTCGCGCTTGAAAACGCTGCTGGGTGCCGAGGTGCCGCCGCGCGCTGCGGCCATGCCGGCCGAGCGGCTGGAGGCGGCGCTGAACGTGCCGGCCGAGCGCCTGCTGTGGCCGTCGGTGCTGGTGGCCGAAGCCGAGCGCCAGGCGCTGGAGGCGCGCCTGGCGGGCACCCGCGCGGCGCGCCTGCCCACGCTGTCGCTGGAGGCCTCGCTGAGCCGGCTGGGCAGTGGCGCCAGCAACGGGCGCAGCACCGATCACGGCGTCTTCTTCAAGCTCAACAGCGGCGTGTTCCAGGGCGGCGCGCTGCAGGCGCAGGAGGAAGCGGCGTTGCTGGGTGTGCAGGCCGCTCAGGCCCGTGTGGAGGTGGCGCGCACCGAGGTGCAGGACCGCATGGCCCACCTCAAGGAGCAGATCGACGGGCTGACCGAACTGCAGGCGCCGCTGAGCGCTCGCCAGCGCAGCATCACCGACACCCGCGTGCTCTACCGCGAGCAGTACCTGTCGCTGGGCACGCGCAGCGCGCTGGACCTGCTCAATGCCGAGCAGGAAATCGCGCAGGCGGCGTTTGACGTGGTGCAGAACCGGCACGACGCCTGGGTCGCACAGATCAATTTCATCGATGCCAGTGGCCAGGCCCGCGCGGTCTATGGCCTGGATCACTCGAACGTTCACGGGCTGGAGGTGTCGCCATGAGCACAGAAGCTTCGGTTGCGGCCGACCCCCGCGAGACCAGCGATGAGGTCGAGCGCAAAACCGCGGCCGCAGACGCCGCCAACGGCCAGCCGGCCAATGCCTGGCTGGAGGCCCTGTTGGCGGTGGCACGGCACTACAGCGTGGAGAGCTCGCCCGAGCGCGTGCGGGTGGAGATGGAGTGGCTGGCCAACGACGTGCCGCTCGACAGCCTGGTCGACCACATGGGCCGCCAGCTGGGCTTGAGCGTGGCGTTCGCCCGCTTCAAGCCCAACCTGCTCGACCCCTGGCGCCTGCCGCTGGTGGCCGATCTGGGCGCGGGCCAGGTGGCGGTGATCGAGCGCTTGGGTGAAGGCGGGCAGGTCACGGCGCGGCTCAGTGGCGACCAGGGCCTGGCCACCACGCTGAGCATCGACGAGCTGGTCCCGCGGATCAAACGGGTGCTGTTCGTCAAGCCGCTGGCCTCGGTGGCCGACGCGCGGGTGGACGACTACATCAAACCCTACCAGGCCAACTGGTTCTGGCGCATGGCGCTGCGCGACTGGCCACGCTACATCGACGTGGTGGTGGCCTCGCTGGTGGCCAACGTGCTGGCCTTGGGCTCCATGTTGTTCAGCATGCAGGTCTATGACCGGGTCATTCCAGCGCAGTCCGAACACACCTTGTGGGTGCTGTTCGGCGGCCTGTCCATCGCGCTGACCTTTGCCTTCCTGATGCGGCTGGCCCGCACACACATCACCGACATCCTGGGCAAACGCGCCGACCTGCGCATTTCCGACCGTGTGTTCGGCCACGCACTGCGCTTGCGCAACGATGCCCGGCCACAGTCCACCGGCAGCTTCATTTCGCAGATCCGCGAGATGGAGCAGGTGCGCGAGCTGATCACCTCGACCACCGTGACGGCGGCGGTGGACATGCCGTTTTTCCTGCTGTTCGCCCTGGTCATGTGGTGGATGGGCGGTTCGCTGGTGTGGGTGCCGCTGGCGGCCATCCCGCTGCTGGTGATCCCGGGCCTGCTGGCGCAGCGGCCGCTGGCACGCCTGGCGCAGGAAGGCATGCGCGAGACCTCCTTGCGCAGCGCCATGCTGGTGGAGGCCATCCAGGGGCTGGACGACATCAAGCTGCTGCGCGCCGAACCGCGTTTTCAGGGCCAGTGGAACCACGCCAACGATGTGTCGGCGCAGATCGGCATGCGCCAGCGTTTTGTCACCGGGATGTTGATCAGCTGGACCCAGGAGGTGCAGACCCTGGTCTACGCCGGCGTGGTGCTGGTGGGGGCCTACCAGGTGATCGCGGGCGAGTTGACGACCGGTGTGCTGATCGCCTGTTCCATCATGTCCTCGCGCATGATCGCGCCGCTGTCGCAGTTGGCGCTGGTCATGACGCGCTGGCAACAGGCCAAGGTGGCGCTCAATGGGCTGGACACGCTGATGCAACGCCCGGTCGATCAGCCGCCGCGCAGCCAGCAGGTCAGCCGCTCCGTGCTGCACGGCGACTACGCCATTGGCAGCGCGGTGTTCCGCTACCACAAGGACGATCCGGCCCCGATCATCAACATCGAGCAGTTGCGCATTCGCCAGGGCGAGAAGGTGGCGATCCTGGGGCGCAACGGGGCGGGCAAGTCCACCTTGTTGCAATTGCTGGCCGGCATGCAGACGCCCCAGCAAGGGAATGTGATGCTCGACGGTTTCAAGCTGACCTTGCTCGATCCCTCCGATGTGCGCCGCGATGTGGGCTTGCTCAACCAGAACGCCAACCTGTTTTTTGGCACGGTGCGCGAAAACATCACCCTGGGCCTCCCCCATGCCAGCGAGGACGAACTGATCCGGGCGCTGCACCTGAGCGGCGCTGGCGCGCTGGTGCAAAGCCTGCAACGCGGCCTGGATCACCCCATCATGGAGGGCGGCAAAGGCCTGTCGGGCGGGCAGCGCCAGACCCTGCTGCTGGCGCGTGCATTGATACGCGAGCCCAAGGTCCTGCTGCTGGACGAGCCCACGGCCTGGCTGGACGACGCCGCCGAGCGGCAACTGATCCAGCAACTCACGCCCTGGTTGCGCCACCGCACCTTGGTGGTGGCCACCCACCGGCCGGCGGTGCTGCAATGGGTGGACCGCATCATCGTGCTCGAAGGTGGGCGGGTGGTGGCCGATGGCCCGCGTGAGCAACTGATGGCCGCGAAAAGCGAACCCGCCCGTGCGCCAGCGGCCGCAGCCGCTGCCCCCGTCATGGGCGTGGCCAGCGGTCAATTGGCTGGTGGTCTTCGCAAGGAACGAACCAAACCCGTGGTAGCCAAAATCGGTGCCGTTGTCGCCGCGCAGGAAGGGGGTGGCAAATGAAATCCACATTGACGCTGCCCAGCCAGGGGCGACGCAAGCGGCTGGCGCGGATGCTCACGCCCGGCGAGAGCGTGTTCCCGCGCACCTCGGTGGTGGTGTGGCTGACCCTGCTGATGATGTTGGCGCTGGGCGCCTGGGCTTACTTCGGCCGACTGGACGAGGTGACGGTGGGTGGCGGCAAGGTCGTGCCATCCAGCAAGGAGCAGGTGGTGCAGTCGCTTGAAGGCGGCATCCTGTCGGAGCTGCTGGTGCGCGAAGGCGACGAAGTGCGTGTGGGCCAGGTGCTGGCTCGGCTGGACAAAACCCGCATCGAAAGCACGGTGGGCGAAAGTTCGGCCCGGCTGCAGGCGGCGCGGGCCTCGGCGGCGCGCCTGCAGGCCGAAGCCCGCGGCAGCGCCCTGGTGTTTCCCGAGTCGGTGGCGGTCGATGCCGACCTGGTGCGTGCCGAAACCGCCTTGTACGTGTCGCGCCAGAGCAGCTTGCGCGAGTCGGTTCAGGGCATGCAAGAGACCTTGGGCCTGATCGAGCGCGAGCTCAAGCTGACCGAATCGCTGGTGGCGCAAGGGGCCGCGAGCGACGTCGAAGTGCTGCGCCTGCGCCGGCAGGTGAGCGATCTGCGCACCAAGATCGCCGACACCAAAAGCCAGCACCTGGTGAAGGTGCGCGAGGAACTGGCGCGGGTCAACGCGGAGATCGAAACCCAGTCGTCCGTGACCCGGGGCCGGGCCGATGCGCTGAGCCGCACGGTGGTGCTGTCGCCGGTCAAGGGCATCGTCAAGAACATCGAGGTCAGCACCGTGGGCGGTGTGATTCCACCCAACGGCAAACTGATGGAAATCGTGCCTGTGGACGACCAGCTGCTGGTGGAGGCGCGCATCTCGCCGCGCGATGTCGCCTTCATCTACCCTGGTCAACGCGCGGTGGTCAAGGTTTCGGCCTACGACTACGCCATTTACGGCGGGCTGGAGGGGCGTGTGGTCAACATCTCGCCCGACACCATCCAGGACGAGGTGCGGCGCGACCAGTTCTACTACCGCGTGTTCGTGCGCACCACCCATGATTTTCTGAAGAACGCCGAAGGCCGGCGTTTTCCGATCGCGCCGGGCATGGTGGCCACCGCCGACATCCACACCGGCAACAAGACGGTGTGGTCCTACCTGGTCAAGCCGCTGAACCGCGCCAAGGAGGCCTTGCGCGAGCGCTGAGCCCCGCGCGCGGGCATACACTGGAGGCCGGAGCGCGTGGCGCTTCGGCCTTCTTGTTTTTCACCATGCAACTGCCCTCACGCTACTGGTCCGAACTTGGCACACGCGACTTCGCGCGCCTGGCCACCGCGCCCGACGTGGGTGAGGTGGTGGCCGTTCTGCCGCTGGGCGCCACCGAACAACACGGCCCCCACCTGCCCACGGGCGTGGACACGGTGCTGGTCGATGGCATCGTGCGCGCCGCGCTGCCGCTGTTGCCGGCCGCGCTGCCGGTGCTGGTGCTGCCCACCCAGGCCGTTGGCCTGAGCCCGGAGCACGCGCGTTTTCCGGGCACGCTCACCCTGTCGTCGCAGATCCTGATTGCCCTGTGGCGCGAGATCGGTGCCTGCGTGGCGCGCACCGGCGTACGCAAGCTGCTGCTGTTCAATGCCCATGGCGGGCATGTGGGGGCCATGGACATCGTGGCACGCGAGCTGCGCGCCGATCACGACCTCATCGTCTACAGCAGCAGCTGGTACAACCTGCCGCTGGGCGATGCGGTCAACGGCCTGTTTCCGGCCGAGGAGCACCGATTCGGTGTGCACGCGGGCGACATGGAAACCTCGATGATGCTGGTGCTGCAGCCGCAGCGTGTGGGCATGGCGCAGGCGGCGAACTTCGAGTCCGCTTCTAAGGCGCGGGCTGCGTCGTTTGCCATCCTGGGCAATGGCCGCAGCGCCAAATTGGGCTGGCAGATGCAGGACTACAACGCAAGTGGCGCCGCAGGCAACGCACTGGCGGCCACGGCCGACAAGGGCCAGGCGCTGGTGGACGCGGCAGCCCAACAACTCGCGCTGATGCTGCAGGAGATCTCGCGCCTGCCACTGTCCACGCTGCGGGATCGGCCCGATCAGGCGTAGGTGATCCAGTCCGCGTGCTCGGCGCTGTCCAGGTGGGGCAGCGTGTTGTAGGTCAGCAGCATGTGGCGTTTGGGGTTGAAGGCGAACTCGGTGACGGCGCTGTTGCGTATGCGCATGTTGAGTTCGATGGTGGTCTCGGGCGGCGTGCCCAGGATGTGACCGACCGCTGTGGCGATGGGGCCGCCGCTGGACACCAGCAAGACCTTTTGCCCGGCGTGCTGGCGCTTCACATGGTCGAGCGCAGCGGTGATGCCAGCCACGAAGTCCAAGTGGCTGGGCATGCCCCGCGGTGTCACGGTGCCCGCCATCCACTGCGCCAGGCCGTCGCGCAGCAAACGAAAGTGCTGCTTGTATTTTTCGGGCGTGTCGGGCTTTTCCAGCGCTGCGGGATGCACGGCGTGGATCACTGCTTCGCTGTCGTATTCGTTGAGGCCTGGCCACACCAGCGGGTCCGGGGTGCCGCCCAGGCCATCGCGTATGCCTTGCCAGGTTTGTGCGTGGCGCTTGAGGCTGCCCATGAGCACGGCGTCAAACACCAGGCCTTTGGCGCGCAAGTAGTCGCCCAGGCGGCGGCTCTGGCGCTGGCCGAGTTCGCTGAGCTGGTCGTAGTCGTCGGCACCAAACGAGGCCTGGCCGTGGCGCACAAGGTAGAGCTGTCCCATGCGGCCAATTGTGGCCAAAGCGTGGGGCTGGGGCCAGCGTGGGCAGTCGCCTAGGTGGCTGTCAAAACCTGTGCGAACACCGGCGCGTCCACGTTGCCGCCACACAAGGTCACGCCCACCTGCTGGCCGCGCAGGCTGTTGCGCTCTTGCCATGCGGCGGCAAAGGCGGCCGCGCCCGCGCCTTCGGCCACGTTGTGGGTGTCCACAAACAGGGCACGCATGGCCTGCGCCACCTCGGCGTCGCTGACCACCACCACATGGTCCAGGTGCTGTTGCAGGATGGCCAGCGCGGGGGCGTCGGCCACACGCACGGCCATGCCGTCGGCCAGCACCGTGCTCACGGTGGCGGGCACCACGGTGCCGGCGGCCAGCGAGTCGGCGTAGGTGGTGGCGCCGCTGCTGACCACACCCACCACCCGCGTCCGGTGGCCCAGCGCCAGTTTGGCGGCGATGGCCGAACACACGCCCGAACCCAGGCCGATGGGCACGTAGACCACGTCCAGTGTGGGCACGGCGCGAAAAAATTCCCACCAGTAGGTGGCCACGCCGCTCAGCAGGTGGGCGTGAAAGCTGGGCACCATGAGCGCGCCCGTTTCGGCGGCCAGTGCGATGGCGTGTTCGCGGCTGGCCTGGAAGTCGTCGCCGTGTTCGATCAGCGTGGCGCCCAGGCTGCGCATGGCCGCGTTCTTTTCAGCTGAATTGCCATGAGGTACCACGATGGTGCAGGGCACGCCATGGGCGCGCGCCGCCCAGGCCACGCTCTGGCCGTGGTTGCCCCGGGTGGCGCTGATGACGGCGCGTGGCATCTGGCCGCTGCGCTTCAAGGCGTCGAAAAAGGTCAGGCCGCCGCGTATCTTGAAGGCGCCCACCGGCGTGTGGTTTTCGTGTTTGACCCAGCAGTCGGTGCCCAGCCGCTGGCTCAGCGTGGCCCAGCGGTATTGGGGCGTGGGGGCGAAGGCGCGGTAGACCACCTCGGCGGCGGCTTCGATCTCGGGCAGGGTGGGCAGCATGGGGTCAGTCCGGGGTGGTCAAGGCGCGTGGGCCTGCGGGGGTGTGGAGTGCGGCAGACAGCCGGGGCAAGCCGGCCTCCACCGTGATGCCGACCATGCCAATGGCGGCCAGCGCACGTGTCAGCAAATCGGCCTGTGGGTGCCGCAGCGCCAGGTGCTGCAGGCGCAAACCGCTGGGTGCCATGCCACGCGCCGGGTGTTGTGCGCCCCACTCAATCAGCGTGGGCAGGCAGCCGTCCAGCAAACGCTGTCCGTCGTCGCGCACGCTCAGGCGCCATTGCAGCAGGCCGGCGGGTGTGGGGCGCGAGGCGGTCATCGCCGGGCCACGGTCCAGGCCCAGGTCGGCCCAGGTGCGCAGGGCGGCGTCCAGATGGGGCACACGCGCCACCCAGTGGATGAGTTGTGGGCCGTGTGTGACCAGGCGCTGGCGCAGGGCGGGGTCGTCGAGGTCGAACCAGCGTTTGAGCGGCGCCGCGCGGGTGGGCGTGGTGGCCGGATCGATGGCGATGATCTCCAAGTAGGCCGGCGGGTCCTGCTCGGGGCCGTCCAGGCGCAGCAGGCGGTTGTGGGTGCCGAACAGGGCGTGCTGCCCGCCCGGCCCGGGTGTGACGCCCAGCGCTTGTTCACACCAGGCCACGCCTTCGACCAGCGTGGCGGCGGCCACCACCAGGTGGTCCAGCGCTGCGGCGGGCTTCACAGCGTCACCTGGCCCTGGATGCAGCTCACGCTGTCGCCACCGACCCAGATGGTGCCGTTGGCGTCACGCTCCAGGTAGACGCGCCCGGCACGGCCCAGGGCCGTGCCTTGCGCGGCCACGTACCGCGCAGGCGCCAGGCCGGCGCCCATGAGCCACTGCGCCAGGGCGGCGTTGAGGCTGCCCGTCACCGGGTCTTCGGCCAGGCCGTTGTTGCCGGGGAAAAAGGCGCGCACTTCGAAGTCGGTGTCGGCGCCCTGGGGGTGTGCGCCGGCCACGCCCACCTTCCCACGCGGCCCCACCACGCCGACATCGAGGCCGGCCAGCACCGCGCCATCGGGTTTGAGTGCGAGCACCGCTTCGGCCGAGCGCAGCATCACGCCGCGCCAGTTCGGGCCGTTGTCGCACCAGGCGTGGGCCACGATGTCGTTGCGTGGCACGCCCAGGCCGCGCGCGATGAGGGCCACATCGGCCTCGGGCAGCGGGCCACTTTTGAGCAGGGGCGGCGCCGCGAAGGCCAGGCGTTGGCCGTCGCGGCGGATTTTCACCAGGCCCACGCCACATTCCTGCACCACGTGTTCACTTTGTGGCACGCCACCGGCTGCCAGCCAGGCGTGGCAGGTGCCCAGCGTGGGGTGGCCGGCAAAAGGCAGTTCGCGGCCGGGGCAGAAGATGCGAAGCTTGTAGTCCGCCCCGGCTTGGGTGGGTGGCAGCACAAAGGTGCATTCGGACAGGTTGGTCCAGTTGGTGAAGGCCTGCATGGCCTCGGTGCTCAGGCCGCTGCCGTCCAGCACCACGGCCAGCGGATTGCCCAGGTAGGGCGTGGCGGTGAAGACATCCACTTGTTGGAACGGGCGGGTTTTCATGACAACTCCAGATGCAGGACGGTGGCGGCCGGTCGCGCCAGCATGCGGCGGTACCAGGCTTGGATGTGCGGGAAATCGGGGCGCGGCTGCGGCAGGCCCCACCAACGGTGGATTTCGCAGGCGATCGCGATGTCGGCCATGCCGAAGTGTTCGCCTGCCATGTTGGCGTGTTGCGCCAAGTGAGTGTCGAGCTGGGCCAGCAGCGGCTCGGTGGCCGCCACCGACGCGGCGATGGCGGCGTGATCGCGCCGCTCGGGCGGGGTGCGAATCCACTGCACAAAGGCGGCACCGCTGGCGCGGTTGAGCGTGGTCTGCTGCCAGTCCATCCAGCGTTCGGCGTCAAAGCGCTGGCGCAGATCGTTCGGGTACAGCCTGCCAGGCGCGTAGCGGGCCAGCAGGTAGCGCACGATGGCGTTGGACTCCCACAGCACAAAGCCGCCGTCGTCGATCAGCGGCACCAGGCCGTTGGGGTTGAGCGCGCGGTAGGCGGGTGTGTCGACGATGCCGAAGGCCAAGCCCGCATCCACACGCTCAAAGGGCACGCCGGCTTCCTGTGCGGCCCAGACCACCTTGCGCACGTTGATGGAGCTCAGGCGCCCCCAGATCTTGAGCATGGTGGCCTCGGTGTTGGTGTCAACCGGCCTGGAACTGGCGGATGGCTTTGGCCAGGGCGGCCACGCCGGTGCGAATCTGTTCTTCGCTGGCGGTGACGAAGGACAGGCGGATGCTGCGCGCGTCCGGGTGATCGGCGTAGAAAGCGGCGCCGGGCACGAAGGCGACGTTGTGTTCCACCGCCATGGGCAGCAGCTTCACCGCGTCCACGCCGGCCGGCAAACGGCCCCACAGGAACATGCCGCCGTCGGGCGCGTTCCACTCCAGCAGGCCGGTGCAGTGCTCGGCCAGGGCCGCCAGCATGGCCTGGCATTGGCGTTTGTAGAGCGCACGGATGGTGGGCACATGGCGGTCGATGAAGCCGTCCTTCAGCACCTCGGCCACGATGCGCTGGTTGAAGCTGGGCGTGTGCAGGTCGGCCGCCTGTTTGGCCTGCAGCAGTTTGGGCATCACGGCGGTGGGCGCCACGATGTAGCCCAGGCGCAGGCCGGGCGCGAGGATTTTGGAGAAGGAGCCCAGGTAGACGCTGTTCTCGGGCACGTGCGACGACAGGGCGGGTGGCGGCGGCGTGTCGAACCACAGGTCGCCATAGGGGTTGTCCTCCACCAGCGGCACGCCGGCAGCGGCGGCGGCTTGGGCCAGCGCCACGCGCCGCTCGGCGCTCATGGTGCGGCCGGTCGGGTTCTGGAAGTTGGGCAACACGTACATGAAACGCGCGCCTTTGGCCTTGGCGCTGAAGTCGGCCACGTCCACGCCTTCGGCGTCGCTGTTGACGCTCACAAACTCGGGCTCCATGGGCGTGAAGGCCTGCAGCGCGCCCAGGTAGGTGGGTGTTTCCACCAGCACGCGGCTGCCGGTGTCGATCAGCACCTTGGCGATCAGGTCCAGGCCCTGCTGCGAGCCGGTGGTGATCAGCACCTGGTCGGGGCTGATGGCCATGCCCAGCTTTTTCAGGTCATGCGCCACCCACTCGCGCAGCGGGCCGTAGCCCTCGCTGGACGAGTACTGCAGGGCGGCACGGCCGTCTTGCGCGAACACGCGGGCGGTGGCCTCGGCCATGGCTTCGATGGGGAAGGTGCTGGGCGAGGGCAGGCCGCCCGCAAAACTGATGATGCCCGGCTTCTCGGTCACCTTGAGGATCTCGCGGATCACCGAAGGGTTCATCTTGTGGGCGCGTTGCGCCAGGGTCCAGCTCATGTGAGGCTCCTCGTTGTGTGTTGGGGTACAGAAATGGGGGACGTGCTGACCGGCATGCGTTTGCCGATGAAGACCGTGGCCACCACCGCCAGGCCGAAAACGACCGTGGCAACGTCCAGCGATTCTCCCAGCAAGGGCACGGCGAACAACATGGACAAAAAGGGTTGCGCCAGTTGCACCTGGCTCACGCGCACCGTGCCGCCCAATGCGAGGCCTCGGTACCAGGCAAAAAAGCCCAACCACATGGAAAACACAGCCACGTAGCCAAAAGCGCCCCAGGCGCTTACGGGCATGGGCTGCGCGGGCCACGACCACACCGCCAGCGGCAGCGTGACCGGCACAGCCAGCAGCAGCGCCCAGCAAATCACCTGTTCGCCCGGCATGTGCTGCGACAGGCGCGCGCCATACCCGTAGCCCACCGCTGCACACAACATGGCGCCGAGCAACAGCGCATCGGCCGGGTGCAGACGCAAGCCGGCTTGGCCCGAGTGCAGCACGGCGAAGGCCACCACCAGTGCGCTGCCGGCGACCGCGCAGGCCCAGAAACCCAGCGACGGCCGCTGGCGGTGCAGCAGCGCGCCCACAGCGGCCGTGGCCAGCGGCAACACACCCACGATCACGCTGGCGTGTACCGCCTGCACCTGGCGCATGGCGATGGAGGTGAGCAGCGGAAAGCCCAGCACCACGCCAAAAGCCGTCATGGCCAGTGGCGCCCATTGCGCGCGACTGGGCCAGGGCGCGCGCGCCCACAGCAGCCAGGCGGCCGACAGCGCGGCGGCGGCCACCGCCCGGCCCATGGCCACAAACAGGCCCGACATCAGCGGCGCTTCGCTGGTGCCCACCGCCATGCGGGTGAAAGGCAGGGTCAGCGCAAATATCGCCACACCGAGGAAACCCAGCCACAGGCCGCGGCGCTGCGCGAGCGCGTCGGCGCTCATGCCGTGGCCATCCAGGCAGCGGTCAGCACCAGCACCGCGGCCATGCCGCGGTTGAACCACAACAGCCGCCGGCCCTGGACCAGCCAGCCCCGCAGCAGCGCGCCGGCGCTGGCGTAGAGCAGGTTGCTGGCAAAGGCGTAGACCAGCATCACCGGCAAAACGACCGCCAGGCGCTCCAGCGCGTTGTCGCGCCCGGCGATCCAGCCCGCGACGATGGTGAGGGCCAGCATCCAGGCTTTGATGTTGACAAACTGCAGCGCCGCGCCCTGCCAGAAGCTCACGTCCATGCGGGCGTTGCTGGCCTGGCCCAGCTGGCCGCTCTGGCTGAGCTTGAATGCCAGCCACAGCAGGTAGGCCAGCCCGACCACTTGCAAGCCCACACGCAAGGCCGGTGCGGCGGTGAGCATGGCGCCCAACCCGGCCGAGCACAGCAGCAGCAGGGCGCCCCAACCCACCGGCACGGCGCACACAAAATGCATGGCGCCACGCAGGCCCCGGTTGGCCGCCAATGCGGTCGACAGGGTGGTGTTGGGCCCCGGCGTGAAGCTCATGGCGGTGGCCAGAGCCAGCAGGGCGGTGAATTCTTGCCAAGTCATGGGGTGACTGTAATGACGATGCCAGTACAACAACAATACAGATAGCGGTGTTCTTGCGGAATCTGTATTGATGTTTGGACTGTCACAGATGCCGAGATGAGTGAGGTCGCCGACGTCCGACGTCGCGTCTGACAATGATTGACGAAGAGTCCGCAGGTGCCTATCCTTG
>JAUYSB010000241.1 GCA_030696525.1 Hydrogenophaga sp.
GGGCTGGTGGCGCGTTGCATGGCCGAGTCCAGTGAGCGCTGCAGCAATGTGACCGCCTGGTCCCATCGCGAATGGTCCAGGTGCAGGGCGATGTGTTCCAACAGGTGTTCGATGCAGTACGCCGGCGGCTGTACCAATTGCAGTGCCTCGCCCCAACGGTTCTCTGCGCACAACAGCGAAGCCCGCAAACTGACGTCGCGCACGCCCGGTGCCGGTCCAAGCAAGCGCTGCGGCCCAAATCGGGTGTGCCCGGTGCGCTGTGCCCGAGATTGGGCCAGCGTGACCTCATGCTCGGCAATCGCCGTGAGAATGGTTTCCCGCGTCTTTTCGACATCGTGGCCGGCCTGCCCCGCTGCGGCTAGAACCGCCAGGTACGTCTCCGGCCCTGGACGCGCCCGAAACCGCCGCATCCTCAAATCGAAGGCCTCACCCGTCCAGCCGTCGCGCTCGTAGGCCCGCAGGGCACAGTCCTGCACTTGCCAATCGTCGGGGAACGCCTTGAGGGCTGCCTCCGCATGGGCAAAGGCTTCCCGCGTCCGCCCATGTTGTTCAAGGTACTGAACCACGCGGACATGGTCGGTACCGGTGTTCAAGTCTTCCTTGAGGACGGCCAGGGCCGCCTCGATGTCGCCCTGGGCTTCGAGTTGCTGCAGGTGCATCCACTCCAGCGTGAAGAGCTGGGCGCTGTCTCTGAGCGAGTGCACATCGTGGAGGGCGGCCATGTACTTGGATGCGGGTGGATCCCCAACCGCTTGTCGATGCGCTAACACTTCGTCCTTGGCTTTCCTCCAGGCCTCATGCAGCTTTTGACGGAACCGGGTAAGTGCAGCCGTGCCCATGGCCGCCTCCGCCGCATCGGTGTCAAAACACCCGAAAGGATCTTCCAGCCGCAGCTTCAGGTAATTTGCACCAAAGGCTGCTGGCTGAACCCCATTGGCCTGCACAGCCTTGACCCAGCGCGCAGCCACAGAGCGGCACAGCTCCCCCACGTTGCCGTAGGAATCATCGACCTGTTGAAACGCTGCCCAGGTTCGACGCATGGCGTGCTGGGTCAGGGCCAAAGCGCCTGCTGGGTCGGCTTTCAAGGCTCGGTCCAGTAAGGGCAGAACGGCTTCGGCCCGTTGAACGTACTTGTGGCTTTGGCCGGCGGGCACAAAGCTGCGGCCCACCGCCAGCATCTCGGTGACCAGCGTTTTGTGTTCGGCCATGGACGCTACCGGCTGGTCCAGGCGCATCCACTGGTGCAGCTCTTTGGCGAGGCCCGCGTCACGGTTGGCCAAGTCCATCAGTTTGGAGGCCAGCTCACTGACCGTGCGCGTGTTCAAGAACCCTTCCAGCGCTTGGTGCTGTGCGGCTTCTTTGGTGATCATGCTTGCAGGGCGGTCAGCGAGGGTCGGGCTCGCTTTGGGGGCGTCTGCGACGAACCCTGTGGAACCACCTGAGCGTGGTGCGTCCAGCAGGCCTCGCCAGACCATGGCCAGCGCCACTTGGTGTTTGCAGAATGTGCCGTCTTCGGCGTGTGGGCAATCACAACCACCAACGACCGAACCTTTCTCGAACCTCACCTCGGTGAGGTAAATATCGGAGCCGGTGATTTCGGCATAGATGGCGGGGATTGCACCGCCCTCCTCTCTGATGACGGTGACAGCTTTGGAGGTCACATAGTCTTTGGCGCGACCAAAGACGGCCTTTCCGGCGAGTCCGCGCAAGGTGGCGTCGCTGAGCGCCTCGATAAGTGCAGCGTTGTCAGGTGCGGGCAGCGCATCTGTCATTTCAACGGCCGCCTCAAAAGGACATCAGTGCGGCGAGGGGTCGCGGCGCAGTGAATCGTCTTCGACCGGGTCTCTGAGATCATCCAGCGTCAACCCGTATTCGGCCATCAAGGCCTTGATCTCGGTGATGGCGGCGGCTTTTTCAGCGACCATGTCGCGTTCGGCCGTGGCAAAGAAGGCGCTGGCCTTGCCGATCAGGTCGTGAAAGCGCTGGTCGTTCAGCGGTTCGCTGCGGGTGGGCGCCTGCGGGCGCCTGTTGGCCGAGCGATCTGAATTGAATCTCATCGGATACGGATCTTGGGCACAGAGGTGTGCAGAGGTTTCGAGATCAGGGTTGAATGATGCATCTTGCCGAGAGCGTGGCCGCAGCTCACCGGAAGGACTGCCGATGGGCGTTGCGAACCCGGCCCGGTTCATAGATCCAGCGTTCAAGATGGTGCCTAGATTTGACGCAACAGCAGCCCATGAGCGCACCCCTGAACGCATTGAGGTAGAAACAGAGGCGCGCTTCTGCTCTCGGTCTGCGAGCCAAATCGGACCGTCAAGTGCCCGCAGTTTCCACCGGTGTGGACATGACCTTGGCGCCCGAGAAAATGCACTCCAGCTTCTCGTTGATGTAGTCCGACATGAACGGTTTCAGCGGCAGTGTCTTGCCGTTGTGGATGTTGCACGCCGAGAAATCAAGCCCTTCGTTGTGCGCCAGCTGGGAGGCCACGATGTATTCGTTCATGAGGCCAGCAAACTCGATGAAGGGGTGGTTGCCGATCTTGATCGCGCTGCGGTAGAAGGCATCGGCGGTCCGGCGCATTTCGAGCAGCGCCTGCTCACGTTCCTGTGTGTCCATGTGGAGATGAGGTGGTTCAGATGGGACGTTTGTGTTGCGTGCGGCGCAGTTGAAGTGAGTGTGGCCAGTGCACCGGATGGGTGGTTTTCTGAAATCGTCTGTGGTGATGGTAGCGGGGTGTCGCCTCGCCGCAATCGTCGCACAAGACATTTCGAAGAACATACCCAGCATATGCGTGGTGGCCCGTTGACGGAATGCGGTCCGGATGCCTTGGCCCTGCGGTATAACCGCGACGACATGAATTCTGACTCGCCTCACCCTGCCAACCGCTGCCACTTCTGTGCGGCCACCAGCTACCACCACCTGATCGCGCGCGACCAGGCGGGCACCTTG
>JAUYSB010000258.1 GCA_030696525.1 Hydrogenophaga sp.
TGGGGCGACATCAGCTTCAACTACCAGAGCACCGACAGCAGCGACTACGCCGTCACGCCCGCCCTGGCCTAAACACTGAGGAGAACACCACCATGATGACCAACCCCACCGGCCGCATCACCCAGGGCCAGTTCAGTTTCCTGCCCGACCTGACCGACGCCGAAATCACGATGCAGATCGAGTACGGCCTGGCCAAGGGTTATGCCTGGAGCGTGGAATACACCGACGACCCGCACCCGCGCAACACCTACTGGGAAATGTTCGGCATGCCGATGTTCGACCTGAAAGACGCCGCCGGCGTGCTGATGGAAGTGAACGATTGCCGCAAGGCTTTCCCCAACCACTACATCCGCATGATGGCGTTTGACTCCACCCGTGGCGTCGAATCCATCGTCATGAGCATCATCGTCAACCGGCCCGCCAACGAGCCCGGTTTCATGCTGGAGCGCCAGGAGATCGGCGGGCGCAGCATGCGCTACACCACGCGCGGCTACGGCGCCGACAAGCCCGAAGCCCAACGCTACTGACCCCGGCCACCACCGCACCAAAGGCCCGCCATGTACGCCATCCCCGGACAGACCCCCGCCCAGGCCGCCGCGGCGCCCGCGCCAGAAGCCGCCGCATCGGCCCCGCGCTCGGTGGCCCAGGTGCTGGCTGAATCGAACGTGCTGGCGGTGCTCGACGAACTCGAGCGCGACCTGGTGGGCCTGGCGCCGGTGAAGGCGCGCATACGCGACATCGCCGCCCTGCTGGTCATCGACAAGCTGCGGCTCGGCATGGGCCTGGCCAGCCAGGCGCCCAGCCTGCACATGTGTTTCACCGGCAACCCAGGCACCGGCAAGACCACGGTGGCGCTGCGCATGGCCGACATCCTGCTGCGCCTGGGCTATGTGCGCAAAGGCCATGTGGTCAGCGTCACCCGCGACGACCTGGTGGGCCAGTACATCGGGCACACCGCGCCCAAGACCAAGGAAGTGCTCAAGAAGGCCATGGGCGGCGTGTTGTTCATCGACGAGGCCTACTACCTGTACAAGCCCGAGAACGAACGCGACTACGGGCAGGAAGCGATCGAAATCCTGCTGCAGGTGATGGAGAACCAGCGCGATGACCTGGTGGTCATCCTCGCCGGCTACAAAGACCGCATGGACACCTTTTTCCAGTCCAACCCCGGCATGAGCTCGCGCATCGCCCACCACATCGACTTCCCCGATTACGCGCCGGACGAACTGAACCAGATCGCCGGACGCATGCTGGCCGCGCAGAACTACCGGCTCACGCCCGAGGCGCAACAGGCCTTTGAGCGCTACCTGGCGTTGCGGGCGCAGCAGCCCCACTTTGCCAACGGCCGCAGCGTGCGCAACGCCTTGGACCGCGCCCGCCTGCGCCAGGCAAGCCGCCTGTTTGCCGACAGCCAGCGCGAACTCAGCGCCGACGACCTCTGCACGCTGGAGGCGTCCGACATCCTGGCCAGCCGCGTGTTCAACCAGGGAGCCGCCGCATGACGCTTCAAGCCCTCATCTTTGATGTGGACGGCACCCTGGCCGACACCGAGGCCGCCCACCTGGCCGCCTTCAACCACGCCTTCGCCGAAGAAGGCCTGGACTGGCGCTGGGACACCGCCCTCTACACCGAGCTGCTGGAGATCTCTGGCGGCAAGGAGCGCATGGCGCACTACTGGCGTCGCACGCGCGGCGACATTGTCGATGTGGATGGCACGGGTGTGCGCGACACCATCGACCGCCTGCACGCGCTCAAGACCGCCGCCTACGAGACCATGGTGCAAGACGGCGCCGTCGAGCTGCGCCCCGGCGTCTTGCGCCTCATGAGCGAAGCGCAGGCACAAGACCTGCGCCTGGCCATTGCCACCACCACCTCGCCGGTCAACATCGCCGCCCTGCTCAAGCGCGCCATCGGGCCCGACTGGCGCACCCACTTCGCCGCCATCGGCGACGCCTCCACCGCGCCCGTCAAGAAGCCGCACCCGCAGGTGTATCTGCAGATGCTGGACGCGCTGGCGTTGCCGGCCAACGCCTGCCTGGCTTTCGAGGACTCGTCCAACGGCCTGCGCGCGGCCACGACCGCCGGCATCGCCACCGTGGTCACGCCCAACAGTTTCACCGCCCACCACGATTTTTCGGGTGCACTGCGCGTGGTGCCCGATCTGCAGCAGGTGCACCTGGCGCAACTGCGCGAATGGCACCGGGGCCTGGCCCGACATTGAACCGAATTTCCATTTCACCCGCGAGTCCACCATGCCGCTCAGCCAACGTTTCACCCTCACGCAGTACCTGATCGAACAGCGCCGCCGCTTTCCTGACGCCAGCGGCGACTTCAACGCCCTCATCCTCGACGTCGCCCTGGCCTGCAAGGCCATCGCGCGCACCGTGGCTTTTGGCGAACTCGGTGGCGTCACCGGCAACCACGAGGTCGAAGGTGGCGCCAGCGTCAATGTGCAGGGCGAGACGCAGAAAAAGCTCGACGTGTTGAGCAACCAGGTCTTCATCAAGATGAACGAATGGGGCGGCCACCTGGCCGGCATGGCGTCCGAAGAGATGGACGACCCCTACCAGATACCGGCGAGCTACCCGCGCGGCAAATACCTGCTGGTGTTCGACCCGCTGGACGGCAGCAGCAACATCGACGTCAACGTGTCGGTGGGCAGCATCTTCTCCATCCTGCGCGCACCGGCCGACGCCATTGCCAGCGGGCGCGACCTGACCGAGGCCGACTTCCTGCAGCCCGGCGCCACCCAGGTGGCCGCCGGCTACGCGCTCTACGGCCCCACCACCATGTTCATCCTCAGCGTGGGCAACGGTGTGGCCGGCTTCACGCTCGACCCCAACCTGGGCGAGTTCCGCCTCACCCACCCCGACATCCGAGTGCCGGCCGAGACGCAAGAATTCGCCATCAACGCATCCAACAGCCGCTTCTGGGAGCCGCCGGTCAAACGGTATGTGGACGAGTGCCTGGCCGGCAAGACCGGGCCGCGCGGCAAGGACTTCAACATGCGCTGGATCGCCAGCATGGTGGCCGAGGCGCACCGCATCCTGATGCGCGGCGGCGTTTTCCTCTACCCACGCGACACCAAGGACCCGAGCAAGCCCGGCCGCCTGCGGCTGCTGTACGAAGCCAACCCCATCGGCTTCATCATGGAACAGGCGGGCGGGCGCGCCAGCACCGGCCGCCGCCCCATGCTGGGCGTGGAACCCTGTGCGCTGCACCAGCGCATCGGCCTGGTGTTCGGTTCGAAAAACGAGGTCGAGCGCATCGAGCGCTACCACGCCGAGCCGGCACCGCACGCGCAGGACAGCGCGCCGCTGTTTGCCGCCCGCAGCCTGTTCCGCGATTGACGCCAGCCAGAACAAAAACCCGAGGAGACCCCATGTCCGAACGCCATCCCATCATCTCCATCACCGGCTCCAGCGGCGCGGGCACGTCCACCGTGACGCGCACCTTCGCCAACATCTTCCGCCGCGAAAACGTCAAGGCCGCGGTCATTGAAGGCGACAGCTTTCACCGCTACGACCGCAAGGAAATGAAGGCCCGCCAGGCCGAAGCCGAAAGCACAGGCAACAAAAATTTCAGCCACTTCGGCCCCGACAACAACCTCTTCGGCGAGCTAGAGAACCTGTTTCGCACCTACGGCGAAACGGGCCAGGGCCAGTCGCGCAAGTACCTGCACAACGACGAGGAAGCCGCGCCTTACCAGCAGGCGGCCGGCACCTTCACGGCCTGGGAGCCGCTGGCACAAGACACCGACATGCTGTTCTACGAAGGCCTGCACGGGGCGGTCGTCACACCCGAGCACAACATCGCCCGCCACGCCGACCTGCTGATTGGCGTCGTGCCCGTCATCAACCTGGAGTGGATACAAAAGCTCTGGCGCGACAAGCACCAGCGCGGCTACAACACCGAGGCGGTGACCGACACCATCCGGCGCCGCATGCCCGACTACGTGAACTACATCGTGCCGCAGTTCGCGCACACGCACGTCAACTTCCAGCGTGTGCCCATGGTGGACACCTCCAACCCCTTCATCTCGCGCGACATTCCCAGTGCCGACGAGAGCCTGGTGGTGATCCGCTTTGCCCAGCCCAAGGGCATCGACTTCCAGTACCTGCTGAGCATGATCCACGACTCCTGGATGAGCCGCGCCAACACCATCGTGGTGCCGGGCGGCAAGATGGAGCTGGCCATGCAGCTCATCTTCACGCCTTTCATCTGGCGCATGATCGAGCGCAAAAAGCGGGCGCTGGGCGCACTCTGAAAGGGAGCACGAACATGACACAGCCCACCCCCGCCCTGGCCCGCCGCATGGCCAATGCCATCCGCATGCTCGCGGTCGATGCCGTTGAAGCGGCCAACTCCGGCCACCCCGGCGCCCCCTTAGGGCTGGCCGACATCGCCGAGGTGCTCTGGAACCGCCACCTCAAACACAACCCGGCCGACCCGCACTGGCCCGACCGCGACCGCTTTGTGCTCAGCAACGGCCACGGCTCCATGCTGATCTACGCCTTGCTGCACCTCACCGGCTACGACCTGCCCATGAGCGAGCTCAAGGCCTTCCGGCAACTGCACAGCAAAACGCCCGGCCACCCCGAGGTGGGCATCACGCCCGGTGTGGAAACCACCACCGGCCCGCTGGGCCAGGGCCTGGCCAACGCCGTGGGCATGGCGCTGGCCGAGAAACAACTCGCCGCCGAATTCAACCGCCCCGGCCACACCGTGGTGGACCACCACACCTATGTGTTCCTGGGCGACGGCTGCCTGATGGAAGGCATCAGCCACGAGGTCTGCTCGCTGGCCGGCACGCTGCGGCTGTCGCGCCTGATCGCCTTCTACGACGACAACGGCATCTCCATCGACGGCCATGTGGAAGGCTGGTTCACCGACAACACGCCCCAGCGTTTTGCCGCCTACGGCTGGAACGTGATCGCGCCGGTGGACGGCCACGACCCGGTCGCCATCCATGCCGCCGTCCAGGCCGCCAAGGCGCAGGCCATCAGCACCGATGGCCGCCCCACCCTGATCTGCTGCAAGACCGTGATCGGCCAGGGTTCGCCCAACAAGGCCGGCACCCACGACGTGCACGGTGCAGCGCTGGGCAAGGCCGAAGTGGCCGCCACGCGCGCCGCGCTGGGCTGGGACGCCGCGCCTTTTGAGGTGCCCGCCGACATTGCCCAGGCCTGGGACGCGCGCGAGCGTGGCGCTAAGGCTCATGCCGTGTGGGAAGCCCGTATGGCGGCCTACCGCGCGGCCCACCCAGCACTGGCCGCCGAGTTCGAACGCCGCATGGCCGGCGAGCTGCCCTGTGCCTACCACCCTGGCGTGGCCGCCGCCTTCGACGCCATCGCCGCCCAAGCCGACGCCATCGCCACACGCAAGGCCAGCCAGAACGCGCTGAGCGCGTTCGCGCCCCTGCTGCCCGAGCTGTTCGGCGGCAGCGCCGACCTCACCGGCTCCAACCTCACCAACTTCAAGGGCTGTGTGCTGGCTGGGCGCGACCGGCCCGGCAACCACCTGAGCTACGGCGTGCGCGAGTTCGGCATGGCCGCGCTCATGAACGGCGTGGCGCTGCACGGCGGTTTCATTCCCTACGGCGGCACCTTCCTCACCTTCAGCGACTACTCGCGCAACGCCATCCGCATGGCCGCGCTCATGAAGCTGCGCGTGGTCCACGTCTTCACCCACGACAGCATCGGCCTGGGCGAAGACGGCCCCACCCACCAGAGCGTGGAACACGTGCCCAGCCTGCGCCTCATCCCTGGGCTTGACGTGTGGCGCCCGGCCGACGGGCTGGAAACCGCCGTGGCCTGGGCCAGCGCCATCGAGCGCGAGGACGGCCCCAGCGCGCTGTGCCTGTCGCGCCAGAACCTGCCGCGTGTGGCCGACGACGCCCAGCGCGCGCCTTGCATCCGACGCGGCGGCTACGTGCTGTCCGACATGGAAGGCGCGCAGGCGGTGCTGATCGGCACCGGGTCCGAAACCCACCTGGCGCTGGCCGCGCAGGCCGAGCTGGCCAGCCACGGCATCGCCACGCGTGTGGTGTCCATGCCCTGCACCAACGCCTTCGACCGCCAGGACCCGGCCTACCAGAACGAGGTGCTGCCGCCGCACCTGCCCACCGTGGCGGTGGAAGCCGCCCACCCGGATGTCTGGCGCAAGTACGTGGGCCGCAGCGGCGCGGTGATCGGCATCGCCAGCTTTGGCGAATCGGCCCCGGCCAAGGCGCTGTACCAGCACTTCGGCATCACCACCGAAGCCATCGTGGCCGCCGTGCGCCAGCGTGTTGCACACAGCCGCGTTGAAGCCGCCCTGGCCTGAGGAGCACACGATGCACAAGCCCTTTGACCTCGTGCTGTTCGACCTCGACGGCACCCTGGTGGAAACCGCGCCCGAAATCTGCGACGCGGTCAACGACACGCTGCGCCGCTTCGACCTGCCCGACGCCACGCTGGAGCAGGTGGCGCGCTGGATAGGCCACGGCACACGCGAACTGCTGATCCAGGCGCTGGCCAGCGCCAGCGGCACCGATGTGGCCACCGTGCGCGCCAGCAGCACCCTGCCCCTCATCAGCGCCGAATTTGACCGCCACTACGCGGCGCGCTGTGGCACCCGCAGCCAGCCCTACCCGCATGTGCTGGACACCCTGCACGCACTGCGCGCCCAGGGCGTGAAGCTGGCCGTGGTGACCAACAAGGAAGGCGCCTACACCCGCCGGGTGCTCGATGCCCACGGTTTGACACCGCTGTTCGACCGCGTGATTTCGGGCGATAGCCTGCCCACCAAAAAGCCCGATCCTGCGGGCGCCCGGCTGTGCATGGCCGACTTCGAAGTGCCAGCCCACCGCACGCTGTTCGTGGGCGACTCGTCCATTGACGCGGCCACCGCCCGCAACGCGGGTGTGCCGGTGTGGCTGCTGCCCTATGGCTACAACATGGGCCAGCCGATCGAGGCCTGCGGGCCGGACCGCGTGATTGCCGACTTCTCGGCCCTGACCGCTGCGTGAGCGTCAGGGCCAAGACCAGGATTCTGAT
>JAUYSB010000260.1 GCA_030696525.1 Hydrogenophaga sp.
GTGGGCGAAGCCAATCCTTGCGCACGGCGGATCAGCGCGCGCACACGGGCCAGCAGTTCTTCGGTGTGGAAGGGTTTGGTCAGGTAGTCGTCGGCGCCGGCGTCGATGCCGGCCACCTTTTCGTGCCACTGGTCGCGCGCAGTGAGGATGAGCACAGGTGCGGCCATGCCTTCGCTGCGCCAGCGTTTGAGCACGCTCAGACCGTCCATCACCGGCAGGCCGAGGTCGAGCACCACGGCGTCGAAGGCCTGCGTGCCGCCCAGGGCCCAGGCGTCGCGGCCATTGTCCACCCAGTCCACCGCGTAGCCGGCCTCGGTCAGCGTCTGCTTCAAGGGTTGGGCCAGGGCGGCCTCGTCTTCCACCAGCAAGACCCGCATCAATGGCCCTCCGGACGGCGCGGCCTGGCCTTGAGCACGCGCGCGCTGGCGGCGTCCACCTCCAGCTTGAGCAGGCCACCGCCGGCCTGCAGCAATTTGATCTCGTAGACCCAACGCGCGCCCTCACGCTCCAGCTCCACCTCCAGCACCTGGCCTGGGTGCTCGGCGGCCACACGCTGCAGCACGGTGGCCAGCGGGAGGATTTCGCCGGCTTGCAATGCGGCGCGTGCGCGGTCGTGGTCGGCGCGGTCGCTGGCCAAGGCGGGCGCCGCCAGCGCGCAGGCCAGCAAGGCAGAGGCAAGGATGGCGACGGCAGGGTGTTTCACGGCGTGTGAGGGCGGCAGGAGGTCTTGATTGTCGGGGCGCGGGGATGAACCTCAGATGAACGGCGGCTTCAGGAACGGTACAGGCGCCCGATCGCACCATGGCGGCCATGACACACCGAACACACCACCTCTGCGCCGCGCTCCTGGCCGGCCTGCTCGCCGCCGGCGCGGCCACAGCCGCCGACACCAGCGCGACCCAGCAACTTGAACGCTGGAGCGCCCAGGCCGGCGCGCCGGGCAACGCCGATCGTGGCCAGCGGCTGTTCACCACCCGCCAGGGCGGCGAGTGGTCGTGCAGCAGCTGCCACCACAGCCCACCCACCACAGGAGGCAAACACGCCAGCACCGGCAAGCCCATCGCGCCGCTGGCGCCTGCCTTCAACCGCGAGGCCTTCACCGACACCGCCAAGGTGGACAAATGGTTTCGCCGCAACTGCAAGGACGTGCTGAGCCGCGAATGCAGCGCCGCAGAAAAGGCCGACGTCATGGCCTACCTCCTGAGCCTGAAACCATGAAAACCACCCTGGTACTCGTCGCCCTGCTTGCAACCGCGTTCAGCGCCCACGCCGACAGCGGCCGCGCCATGCCCGCCCAGGTGCCCAAGGCCTACACCCAGGAATGCGCGGCCTGCCACCTGGCCTATCCACCGGGGATGTTGCCGGCGGCCTCGTGGCGCCGCGTGATGACGGGGCTGGAAAACCACTACGGCACCGACGCCAGCCTGGACCCGGCCGTCGTGACCCAGCTCGCCAGCTGGCTGCAAACCCACGCCGGCACCTACAAGCGTGTGAGCACCGAGCCGCCGCAAGACCGCATCACCCGCTCCGCCTGGTTTGAACGCAAGCACCGAAAGGTGTACGCCGCCGTGTGGCAGCTGCCCAGCGTGAAAAGCGCCGCCAACTGCGCGGCCTGCCACGGTGGCGCCGACCAAGGCGATTTCGACGACGACCGGCTGCGCATCCCTGCCGGCCTCAGCGCACGCCAGCAGGCCGCTTGGCGCGATTGAAAACAAGGACAAGCACACCATGAACACCACCACGCCCCTCGCCACGTCCACACACGCCACGCCGGTCGCCACGCGCCGCGTGATCGACGCCCCCACCCGCATGTTCCACTGGCTGTTTGCCCTGTGCTTCGTGGGCGCCTACGCCACGGCCGACGGTGAACGCTGGCGGCTGCTGCACGTGACCCTGGGCTACACCCTGGCCGGCTTGCTGGGCTTTCGAGTTTTGTACGGGTTGCTGGGGCCACGGCAGGCGCGGCTGTCGCTGCTGTGGCGCAAGCTCGGCGGCCTGCCGAACTGGCTGCGTTCACCCCAATGGCGCCAAGGCCAAAACCTGGCCATGGCGGGCGCGGTGCTGCTGCTGATGGCGCTGGTGCTGCCGCTCACGCTCAGCGGCTACGCCACCTACAACGAATGGGGCGGTGAGTGGCTGGAAGAGGTGCATGAAGTTGTGGGCGAATTTTTCCTCTGGACCGTGCTGGCCCACCTCGCACTGCTGTTGGGCCTGAGCCTGCTGCGCCGCAAGAACCAGGCGATGCCCATGCTGACCGGCCGCGTGGAAGGCAACGGGCCCGACTTGGCCCAACGCAACCACCTGTGGCTGGCCGCGCTGGTGCTGGTGGCCGTGCTGGGCTACTGGGCCTGGGAGTGGCAGCAGGCGCCCAGCGGCGTCAGCGGCCCAGCCAGCAGCGGCTGGGCCGAACGCCACCACAACGATGACGACGACTGAACGTCAGCGTTTCAGCCGCGCCCCAGGCAACACGCCGCCTTTGTCATCGGACACCACGGCGCAGTTGACCACCACGCGTGTGATGCGCAGGCTCAGCTGGCCGCGCTCCACGGCGTCAAGCACGGATTCTTCCGACGTGAGCACGCGGCGCGTGGCGCCTGGCAACCAAGCCACCTCCACCATGCGCCAGAGCGGGCTGTAGGCGCGGTCGGTGCTGGCCGGGCCCACAGGCACCGGGACCGAGGGAAACACATTGATCTGCGCGCTGTCGGTGAACACATACACCCGCTCCAGCGCGTGGCGTTGGCCGGGCGGCGCGTGGTCGGCTGGCACCGTGGCCGCCAGGCGGGGTGCGTGGTTGATGCCCATGGCGCGGGCCACGTCGGCGTCCGACGCATCGGTGCTGACATAGCCGACTTGCCGCCCTTCGAACCACGCGAAGCGCAGCGGCAAACTGACCTGTGGCGCACTGGCACAGGCCACCAACAGCAGCGCCACAAGGGCAGCCGCCAGCCGCTTCCAACCCGACATCAACGAGGTGTTCATGCCCGCCATGCTAGGCGATGCCGGCCTGGGCTCACAAGGCCAGGGCTTTTGCGCGCGACCCCGCGCGCTGTGCCCAGGCCTGCAGCGGCGCCCCGTACAGAATGAGCGCCAGCGCCGCCAGCACCAGCGGCATGGCCAGGTAGACCCAGCCGGTCAGCAGCTCGCCGCCCAGCGCCACGCCCACCCACAGCGCCACAGCGGGGTTCACGAACGAGTAGCTGCCGGCCACGGCGGGCGTGGCGTTTTGCAGCAGCCACAGGTAGGCGTTGAGCGTCACCAGGGTGCCCATCACCACCAGGTACACCCACGCGGCCCAGGAGGCGGCGCTGACCTGGCCCAGTTGGAAGGTCGCGGTGGCCGGCTCCAGCGCCCAGGCCGCCAACAATCCCATCAGGCCGCCGAGCAGCCACTGCGCGCCCGAGGCCATGGCCGGCGCCGGCTGCGACAGCTTGCGCGAGGCATAAGAGCCCAGGCTCCAGCACAACGGCGCACCAAAGGCGCACAGCGTGCCCAACAACGTGGCCGAAAAGTCACCTTCCAGCGCCAGCACGGCCGCGCCGGCCACGCCCAGCACCAGGCCCAGCCAGCTGGTGGCGGGCACCCGCTCGCCGCCCAGGCGCGACCACAGCGCCAGCCACATGGGCATGGTGGTCACCACGGTGGCCATCAGGCCTGAGCCAATGCCCAGCTTTTGCGCCAGCACCACCATGGACATGGCGCCAAAGGCCATCAGCCCGCCCACCAGCGCCGTGTGGCGCCACTGCGCCGCCGTGGGCCAGGCTTGGCCTTGCACCCGTGCGATGGCCAGCATCACCACCCCGGCCAGCACAAAACGCGCGCCGTTCATGAGCAGCGGCGGCATGGACGCCATGGCCACGCCGAGCGCGTAGTAGGTGGTGCCCCAGACGAGATAAACGATGAGCAGGGCCAGCAGCAAAGGCCCGAGGCGGCCGTTCTGGGCGGCCAACTTGAAATCGGTAGGCATATTGGGCCTTAGGCAGGATAATTTCCGGCAAACCGGCGATGCGCCGAATTTTGACCAAAATTGCGCGGCCATGCAAGCAAATTTACAGATAGACCCGGTTGATGCCAGAATTCTTACGGCTCTCAGCACCGACAGCCGACGTTCTTACGCCGAGGTGGCCGCAGAGGTGGGCCTGTCCACCGCCGCCGTGCACGAGCGGGTGAAGAAGATGCTGGAGCGCGGCGTGATCGAGCGTTTTGCGTTGCGGGTCGACCCGGCCAAGGTGGGTCAGCATTTCACCGCCTACGTGGCAATTCGCAACGACGGCGGCGTGCACTGCCGCGACATCGCGCCACGCCTGCGCGACATGCCCGAGGTGCTGGAGCTACACAGCGTGGCCGGTGAGCACGACTTCCTGGCCAAGATACGCACCACCCACGCCCGGGCGCTGGAAGAGGTGCTCTACCAGATCAAGGCCATCCCCGGCGTGGCCCGCACCACCAGCACCGTGGTGCTCAACACCGAGTTCGAGGACAGGCCCCTCCACTACGGTATGCACGCCAGCGCATAACTCGAAACCCCCAGGCGCGGCGCACGCCAACCCTGGGTAGCATCGCGGGCCTTCCCCACCTTCGCCGGAGACCCGCCCCATGTCCGTTTTCCCCCGCATCGTTTCCCTGCCTCGCGTGCTCGCCGCGGCCGCCTTCGGCCTGGCGGCGCTGGCCGCCCAGGCCCAGTCCATCGTGGTGGCTTCCACCACATCCACCGAACAATCCGGCCTGTTTGCCCACCTGCTGCCCGCCTTCAAACAGGCCAGCGGCATCGACGTCAAGGTGGTGGCCCTGGGCACCGGCCAGGCCATCGACATGGCACGCCGGGGCGACGCCGACGTGCTGTTCGTGCACGACAAGGTGGCCGAGGACAAGTTTGTGGCCGACGGCTTTGCCGAGCGCCGCTTTGAGGTCATGTACAACGACTTCGTGCTGATCGGCCCCAAGGCCGACCCGGCCACCACCAAGGGCAGTGACATCGTGGGCGCACTCAAAAAAGTGGCCAGCACCAACGCGCCCTTCATCTCGCGCGGCGACAAAAGCGGCACCCACGCCGCCGAACTGCGCTTCTGGAAGATGACGGACACCGATGCCAACAAGGGCAGCGGCTACAAGGAGTGTGGCTGTGGCATGGGCCCGGCGCTCAACATTGGCGCGTCCTCGGGCGCCTATGTGCTGGCCGACCGCGGCACCTGGCTCAACTTCAAGAACCGCGCCGACCTGGCGGTGCTGGTCGAGGGCGACAAGCGCCTGTTCAACCAGTACGGCGTGATGCTGGTGAGCGCGGCCAAACACCCGCACGTGAAAACCGCCGATGGCAAAAAGTTCGTTGACTGGGTGGTGTCGCCGACCGGCCAGGCCGCCATCGCGGGCTACAAGATCGGCGGCGAGCAGCTGTTTTTCCCGAACGCAGCCAAGTCAATTCAGGCGCCCTGATCCTGCCGCCAGCGCCGCCACAGCCACACGCAGGCGGCCCCGATCACCAGCGTGGCGACAAGTCGCAGCAGCCCGGCCAGCCGGGCGTCGGCGGCCAGCCAGCCCCAGCGCGAAAGGATCTCGGTCCAGTCGTGGTCGCCGCCGCCCACCAGGGGCAGTGCCTGGGTGCGTGCGTCGGCCATGTAGCGCGCCACATTGAGCCCGTTTTCACCCAGCCACACCACGGCCACCGCCACGCCCACGCCGTGCTCGCGGCGCCGAAAGTGCCAGGCCACCGCCAGCGGAAAGCCGAGCTGGAACAGCGTGCCCCCGTAGACCATGAGCCGTTCGCTGAACAGGCCCACCAGCGGGTGGCCAGCCTCGTGCAAGGCCAGGTTGAAACTGTCCAGAATCGGCACCCAGCCCTGTTCGCTGAAGGCATGGGAACCCAGACACAGGACCGCAAAGGCGATCACCGCGAACAGCGCGGGCGCCGAAACGGGGTGGGTGGGTGCGGCTTCGCCGTGCCAGAGGGACATGGGCACAAAGATAACCGTTTGCCTCGGCTCGGGCGCGCAATTTCGGCCACGGCCCGTTGGCCCAGGAGCATCCCATGAACCCTGTCTTGCGTCGTCGCACGCTCTGGCCCCTGTCGCTGGCCGGGCTGTGGTCCTGCGCGCAGCCGGTGGTGCCGGCGCTGCGCCGGGTGGACCTTCAAGGCCACCGGGGGGCGCGCGGCCTGGCGCCTGAGAACACGCTCGAAGGCCTGCAGCTGGCGCTTGACCTGGGTGTCACCACCCTCGAAATCGACGTGGTGGCCAGCGCCGATGGTGTGCTGGTGCTCAGCCACGACCGCCAGCTCAACGCCGACATCACACGCGATGCCAGTGGCCGCTTTCTCGACCGCACCGGTCCGCCGGTCAACGCGCTGACCGTGACGCAGCTGCACACCTACGACGTCGGCCGGCTGCGGCCGGGCTCGCGCTACGCCGCCGAATTTGCGCAGCAGCGCCCACACGATGGCGCGCGCGTGCCACGGCTGGCCGACGTGCTGGCGCGGGTCAAAGCCCACGGCAACCCCCGCGTGCGGCTCGCCATCGAACTCAAATCGACGCCGCTGGCGCCCGCGCTCACACCGCCGCCCGAGCGTTTTGCCGACCTGCTGCTGTTGGCACTGGCCGACCACGGGCTGGCCGACCGGGCGCAAATCCTGTCGTTTGACTGGCGCACGCTGCAGGCGGTGCAAAGGCTGCGCCCAGGCACGCCGACCGTGTACCTGACGGCGCAGCTGCCCGGGCTGGACAACGTGTTGGCACGCCAAAACCACCCATCGCCCTGGACAGCGGGCTTCCATCACCACGCGCACCGCTCGGTGCCGCGCATGATCGCTGCGGCCGGCGGCAGCCACTGGTCGAGTTTCTGGCGCGAACTCGACGCCGCCCAGGTGCGCGAAGCCCAGTCACTGGGCTTGCAGGTGCTGGCCTGGACGGTCAACCGCCCCGAGGACATGCGCCAGGTGCTGGACCTGGACGTGGACGGCGTGGTGACCGACCGCCCCGACCTCGCCATGCTGGTGTGGCGCGAGCGCGGGCTGCTGTGGTGACGACCTCACTCAAAATATAGTTGCAAGCGCAACCAAACGCCGTTACAGTGGCGCACTCTGATCCGCGTGCGGCTGCGCCCACGCACCCCACAACCGACCGCAGGAGACTCCCATGCTTGTCCAACAAGTCCACCACGTGGCTTACCGCTGCATCGATGCCAAACAGACCGTCGAGTGGTACGAAAAACACCTCGACATGAAATTCGTCCTGGCCATCGCCGAGGACGAAGTGCCCTCGACCAAGGCACCCGACCCCTACATGCACATCTTCATGGACGCCGGCAACGGCAACATCCTGGCCTTCTTTGAACTGCCCAGCCAGCCGCCCATGGACCGCGACCGCAACACCCCCGCCTGGGTGCAGCACCTGGCGCTCAAGGTCGATTCGGTGGACACCCTGATCGCGACCAAGGCCCGCCTGGAAGCCGCCGGCATCGAGGTGCTGGGCCCGACCAACCACACCATCTTCAAGAGCATCTACTTCTTCGACCCCAACGGCCACCGCCTGGAGCTGGCCGCCGACACCGCCACACCCGAAATGATGGCCCAGCTCGACAAGGTCAAGCGCGACATGCTCGAAGAGTGGAGCCGCACCAAGAAGGCGCCCAAACACGCGGCCTGGATGCACGACGACTCCCTGAGCGTTCCCCACTGAGGCACACGGATGGCTTTGCTCAACGAAACCCACGACCCCGCGCTGCGCAGCTGGCTGGCTTCGGCCAACGCGGCGGCGTGTGATTTCCCCCTCCAGAACCTGCCGTTTGCGGTGTTCCGCCGGCAGGGCAGCGCAGAGGCCTTCCGGGGCGGCGTGGCCATTGGCGACCAGATCGTCGATCTGGCCGCACTCGCCCAGACCACGCTGCTCAACGGCGCGGCCCAACAGGCCGCACAGGCCGGCGCGGCGCCCAAGCTCAACGCCCTGATGGCCCTGGGCCCGGCGGCCTGGAACGCGCTGCGCCTGGCACTCTCGCGCCTGCTGCGCGAAGGCGCCAGCCACCAGACCGACACACAAGCCTGCCTGGTGCCCCAGGCCGTGGCCGAGTTCGACGTGCCGGCGCAGATCGGCGACTACACCGACTTCTACACCTCGGTGCACCACGCCACCAACATCGGCAAACAGTTCCGCCCCGACAACCCGCTGCTGCCCAACTACAAGTGGGTGCCCATCGGCTACCACGGCCGGGCGTCCAGCATCGTCGTCTCGGGCCACGCCTTCCCGCGCCCGCGTGGCCAGGTCAAGGCGCCCGATGCCGCCGTGCCGGTGCTGGCCGCCAGCCAGCGTTTGGACATCGAGCTGGAGATGGGCGTGTTCATCGGCACCGGCAACGCCCTGGGCGACCCGATCACCATGACCGAAGCCGAAAACCACGTGTTCGGCATCTGCCTGCTCAACGACTGGTCGGCACGCGACCTGCAGGGTTGGGAATACCAGCCGCTGGGGCCCTTCCTGTCCAAGAACTTCGCCTCCACCATTTCGCCGTGGGTGGTGACGCTCGAAGCGCTGGCGCCCTACCGCGTGCCCTTCACCCGTCCCGCCGACGACCCGCAGCCGCTGCCCTACCTGGACAGCGAAGCCAACCGCGCGGGCGGCGCCTTCGATATCCAGCTGCAAGTGGGTTTGCAGACCACGCAGATGCGCCAGGCCGGTGAAAAAGACGCCAGCATCAGCCGCACCAGCTACCGCCACGCCTACTGGACGCTGGCGCAGATGGTGACGCACCACACCATCAACGGCTGCAACCTGCAGCCCGGCGACATGCTGGGCACGGGCACCCTGTCCGGCCCCACGCTGGACCAGGCCGGTGCGTTCATCGAGCTGACCCAGGGCGGCAAGAAACCAGTGGCCTTGCCCAACGGCGAAACCCGCACCTACCTGCTCGACGGCGACGCCGTGGTGTTGCGCGGCTGGTGCGAAAAGCCCGGCGCTGCGCGCGTGGGTTTTGGCGAATGCTGGGGCACGGTGCTGCCGGCGAAGTGAAGCCAGGTCTGTCCGCATAATGGCGCGAAGGGCCCGGTTCGGGCCCAGGGATGCGTCAGATGAACGAACAACAGGCCAGGGCGGTGTTGCTGGTCAAGGCGATTGAAACCGAATCGACGGGCGACGCCTTCCTGAGTGCCGCGCAGCGCGACGCCGCCAGCGCCGCCGCGCTGGCGGCCGCGCCCAGGCCGGCCTCCGCTGCTCGCCGCCTCGAATGGACCGAGGCCTTCATCGTCCGCCGCGCCGAGCGCCTGCTGGCCGACGCACTTGCACGCCAGCCGCGCCTGAACGCCCTGCAAGGCGACGCCTGGCTGATGACGCTGCTGCGCTGGGGCTTGCCGCTGCTGGGCCTGCTGGCCGGGCTGGCCGCCGAGTTCTGGGTCTCGCCCCAGGCCATCGACCTGCTGTCGCCCGCGCTGAGCCTGTTCGTGGTCTGGAACCTGCTCGTGTTCGTGGGGCTCGCGCTGCTGGGCTTGCGACGCCTGCTGGCGCCGACGGAGCGCGTGTCGTGGCTGGGCGCCGGGCTGGCGCGCCTGGCCTGGCCCCGGGCCTGGACGCGCCCGCTGTGGGCCATCGCCCGGCACTTTCAACGCGACTGGATGCGCCTGGCGGGGCCAGCCACCGGCGCCCGCATGGCGGCCACGCTCCACCTCTCGGCGGCCCTGTGTGCCGTGGGCATGGTGGCAGCGCTGCTGGCCAAGGGCTTTTTCACCGAGTTCCGCGTCGGCTGGCACAGCCAGTGGCTGAACGCGCAGCAGATGCACGCGCTGTTTGCCACAGTGGGCCAGTGGCTGGGGGCCGCCCCCATCACGCTGGACGACATGCTGCGGCTGGAGCGCGGCACCGGTGCGGTCAAGGCCGACGGCAGCACCTGGGCGCTCTGGTGGAGCCGCCTGCTGTTGCTGGGCGTGGCAGCCCCCCGGCTGGTGCTGGCGAGCCTGGCGCTGTGGCGCGCGCGCCGGGCGCTCGGCAGCCTGCACCTCGACCTCTCCGACCCCTGCTTCGTGCGCCTGCTGGCCGACCACGGCGGCCCCGCCACCACCGCCGTGGTGCTGCCCTACAGCCGCCGCCTCACGCCGGCCGGCGAACACGGCCTGGCCACCGCGGTGCGCGAACGCTTCGGCCCCTCGGCCACCCCCCTGCTGCAGCCACCCGTGGCCTATGGCGACGCGGCCCTGGCCCTGCCCGCGTTGCCGCGCGACCAGCAGCGCCAGGTCGTCGTGTTGTTCGGACTGGCGGCCACGCCCGAGGCCGAAACCCACGGCGCCTTTGTGCGCCAGGTGGCGGCCGCCGCCGGCACGCTGGAGGTGTGGCTGGACAGCAGCGCCTTCAGCGCCCACCTGCCCCCGGGCGCACGCGCCGCGCGCCTGGCCGAACGCGAAGCGCTGTGGCGCGACTTCCTGGGCACGACGACTGTGCGGGTCTGGCAGCTGGAGCAGCAAGATGGACAGCCCTGACCCCAACACCCTGCAGCTGTGCCTGGTGTCGCACACCAACGTCGGCAAGACCACGCTCACGCGCACCCTGCTGGGCGCCGATGTGGGCGAGGTGCGCGATGCCGCCCACGTGACGCAATTCGCCGAGGCCCACACCCTGCTGCAGACCGAAACTGGTGACCGCCTGGTGTGGTGGGACACGCCCGGCCTGGGCGACTCGGCGCGCCTGTACCGCCGCCTGAGCCAGGCCGGCCACCCGCTGGGCTGGTTCCTGTCGCAGGTGTGGGACCGTTGGACCGACCCGGCGTTTTTCCTGAGCCAGCGCGCCATGGCCAGCGCGCGCGACCATGCCGACGTGGTGCTCTACCTCGTCAACGCCAGCGAGTCGCCGCAGGACGCCGGCTACCTCGAACCCGAGCTCAAGATCCTGGCCTGGATGAACAAGCCCGTGCTGGTGTTGCTCAACCAGCTGGGCGCGGCCGGCAACGCCGAACCGCAGGCTGCCGAACTGGCGCGCTGGCAGCGGCACCTGGGCGCGTTTCCCGTGGTGCGCGATGTGCTGGCGCTGGACGCCTTCAGCCGCTGCTGGGTGCAGGAGGACGCGCTGTTCCAGGCACTCGCGCCCCACCTGCCCGACCGCTTCTTGCCCACCCACCAGCGGCTGGTGGCGCAGTGGTGGCAGTTGCAATTGCGGCGTTTCAGGGCATCGATGGCGGCCATGGCGCCGGCACTTTTGTCGGCGGCCGAGGTGCAGCGCGGCCCCGCCGCCGAGCTGCCCGAGGCGCTGGTGCGGCGCGCGGCCCAGTGCCAGCAAGCACTCACGCGCGCACTGCTCGACCAGCACGGCCTGCACGGCGAGGCCGGCCACCCGCACTGGCAAGCGCTGGAACAATCGCTGCTGCAGGTGCGCACGCCGGTCAACACCACACAGGCCGGCTTGATCGGCGCCATTTCCTCGGGCGCGGCCACCGGCCTGGGGGCCGACCTGATGTCGGGCGGTCTGTCCATGGGCGTGGGCGCGCTGCTGGGCGCCGTGGCCGGCGCGGTGACCTTCGCCGGCGCCGCGCTGGCGGCCAACCGCATGCGCGGCGTCGAGGTGCCCGAAGCCCAGCTTTCGGGCGAGGCCTGGCGGGAGCTGGTGGAGGTGGCCTTGTGCACCTACCTGGCGGTGGCGCACTTCGGGCGCGGGCGCGGCGACTTTGTGGACGACGGCGCGCCCGCCCTCTGGCAAAACGTGGTGCGCAGCGTGGTGGCCAACCGCCAGGACGAACTGGCGGCGCTGCGTGAAGCGCCTCAGGCGCCGGGCGCGCCCCAGCGCCTGGCCGGTTTGCTGGAGGGCATGGCCTTGCGCGCCCTCAGGCAGCTGTACCCGGCGATGGACCTGGGCACAGCGCAGCGGGAACTGGCGCGTCTGCCGCCGCCCACATCGTGATGGCCTGAAACGGGCAGCGCGTCTCGCACAGGCTGCAGCCGGTGCAGCCAGCCGCGTCGTGCAGCACCGACAGCTTGGTGTGATCCGGCTGCGGCCACAGGCTCAGCACATGGGGTGGGCACACGGCCACACACCAGCCACAGCCGGTGCAGCGCGCGGGGTCAATGCGTGGCAGCGGCGGCGGGCGGCGCGCTTTCACAGCGGTGTATCCAACGAGTCCAGCAGCCAGTTCAGCAGCCAGGTGTTGACCACATCCGCGGCCTCGAACTGCACCCAGTGGCCGGCGTCGGGCACCCAGTGCAGACCACGGAAGTGGGGGGCCAGCGCCAGCGCTTCGGCCACCTCGGCGTGGTGGCCCTCAAACAGCACATCGTGTTCGCCCCACAGCCCCCACAGCGGGCATTGCAGGCGCGGCAGAGCGTGGCGCAGCACATCGGTCTGCGAGAGCTTGCGGCGCTTCATGCGCCGGTGCTCGCGCCGCAGGTTGTGGGCCTGCAGCTGCAGCACCATGTCGGTCACCGACGCCGGGTGCCGCAGCATCAGCGTCAGCAGGTTGTGGCGCAGCACGGCCTCGCGCGGCGCGCCCTCGGGCAGGTGCGACCACACGCGCAGGTCCAGCGGCTGTGCGCGTTGCATGCCCAGGCCAGGCGCCCCCAGCAACAACAGCCGGCGCACACGCGCAGGGTGTTGCGCGGCCAGCAGGCTGGCCACCATGCCACCGAACGAAAAGCCCACCATGTCCACCGCCGTGGTGCCCAGCAAGGTGTTCAGCCCCTGCTCCAGCCAGGCCGGCATCACGTCGGCGTCGTGGCCGTCGGGCGGTGGGCTGGAGTCGCCAAAACCGGGCAGGTCGGGCACCCACACGCTGTGCCCCGCCTGGGCCAGCGCGGCGATGTTGCGCACCCAGTGTGTCCAGCTGCCCGAGCCGCCGTGCAGCAACACCAGCGGCGCACCTTCGCCCCAGCGGTGCCAGACCAGCTCGCCGTCGCCACACGGGGTGCTCAGGCGTTCAGCCCCCGCCTGCAGGGCTTGCAGATCGGCCCAGGTGTTCATGCGGGCAGCGTCAGGTGCTGCCGCGCCAGTGCCACACAGTCCGCCACCTGCGGGTCGCGCCCGGTTTCCTGTCGCACGATGGCGCCCACCTCCTCAGCCAACGACGCCGCCAAGGCCGCGTCCAGAAACAGCAGGCGCGAACGGCGCGCCAGCACATCTTCCACCGTGCGCGCGTACTCGAAGCGCACCGCAAATCGCACCATGGCTTCGGTCAGGCCGCCGCCGAGTTCGCGCTCGGCGCCGGGCAGGGCCCACATGTGCTCGCGTTCGCCGCCGTAGCTGTGGGCGCCGGGCGGGGCGCTCACCGGCGGCTGGTCGGCCGGGGTGCCGGCCGCGCCCAGCAGGGGCAGGTGGTCGGAGCGGCCGTCGGCCAGCCCCGGCAGCAGGCCGGCGTCGCGGCACTTCTTGAGCACGTCCTCGGCCATGGCGCGGTAGGTGGTCCAGTTGCCGCCGGTGACGGTGACCAGGCCGCGGGCGCTGATGAGCACCGTGTGTTCGCGGCTGATGCCCTGGGTGTTTTCGCCGCTGCTGCTGTCGGGCTTGACCAGCGGGCGCAGGCCGACCCAGTGGCTTTTCACATCGGCCGCGGTGGGCGCGCGTTGGAGGTAGCGCGCCGATTCGCCCAGGATGAAGTCAATCTCGTGGGCAAACGCGGTGGGCTCCAGCGGCAGGTCGGTGCGCGGCGTGTCGGTGGTGCCCAGGACGAGCTTGCCCAGCCAGGGCACAGCAAACAGCACCCGGCCGTCGGCCGTCTTGGGCACCAGCAGGGCGTGGTCGCTGGGCAGGAAGTCGCGGTCCACCACCACGTGCACGCCCTGGCTGGGCGCCAGCATGGCGCGCACCTCGGCATGGCGGGCAGCGCCGTCCTGCCGGCGCAGGCCGTCCACCCACACACCGGTGGCGTTGATCACACAGCGCGCGCGCAACTCGAAGGCACGGCCCGTTTCGCGGTCCTCGCAGCGCAGGCCACCGAGCTTGCCCTGATCGTGCAGCAGGCCGGTGACGGGGCAGTGGTTGATCAGCAGTGCCCCATGGGCCGCCGCCGTGCGCGCCAGGGTCACGGCCAGGCGGGCGTCGTCGAACTGGCCGTCCCAGTAGCGCACGCCGCCCTTGAGGCCTTCGGTGCGCAGCGTGGGCAGGGCACGCAGCGCGGCCTCGCGGCCCAGAAAGTCGGTGGCCCCCAGGCCGGCGCTGCCCGCCAGCGCGTCGTACACCTTGAGGCCGATGCCGTAAAAGGGCGTTTCCCAGGTCTTGTACGAAGGCATCACAAAAGGCAGCGGCTGCGCCAGATGCGGCGCGTTGCGCAGCACGGTCGTGCGTTCGTGCAAGGCCTCTTTGACCAGACCCACATTGCCCTGCGCCAGGTAGCGCACACCGCCGTGCAGCAGCTTGGTGCTGCGCGAGGAGGTGCCCTTGGCGAAATCCTGGCCTTCGAGCAGCACCACGCTCAGGCCGCGCGAGGCGGCGTCCAGTGCCACACCCAGGCCGGTGGCGCCACCGCCCACCACCGCCACGTCAAAACGGCCGCCCTCGCTCAGGCGCTGCAGCAGCGCGGCGCGGTCGGTGGGCACAGGCGGTAGGGCGGTAGGCATGGGCGAAGCGGCTTGAGGCGTCAAACATCCAATATAGGGCCAGCGTCGGCTAGGCGTCTGTCCCGATATCGCGGGTGAACCCCAAGGATAGACTGAACGACTGCGATGACAAACCCATGAAGCCCGCACCGCCATGACCTACCTGCTCGCCCTCGACCAGGGCACCTCCAGCTCGCGCAGCATCGTGTTCGACGCCGACGGTCGCGTGGTGGCCGTGGCCCAGCGCGAACTCACCCAGCACTTCCCGCAGCCCGGCTGGGTGGAGCACGATCCGATGGAGATCTGGGACACCCAGCTGGCCACGGCGCGTGCGGCGCTGGCGCAAGCGGGCCTGAGCGCACGCGACATCCGCGCCGTCGGCATCACCCACCAGCGCGAAACCACGGTGTTGTGGCACCGTCGCACCGGCGAGCCACTGAGCCGTGCCATCGTCTGGCAGGACCGGCGCACGGAGCCCCTGTGCGCCCAGCTGCGCGAGCAGGGCCTGACCGAGACGGTGCAGGCCACCACCGGCCTGGTGATCGACGCCTATTTCTCCGGCACCAAGCTGCGCTGGCTGCTCGACACCGTGCCCGGCGCCCGCGCGTTGGCCGAGGCCGGCGAACTGGCCTTCGGCACCATCGACAGCTGGCTCATGTGGCAGCTCACGCGCGGCGCGGTACACGCCACCGACGTCAGCAACGCCTCGCGCACCATGCTGTTCAACGTGCACAACAACCGCTGGGACGATGGCTTGCTGGCCGCGCTCGACATCCCGCCGGCGGTGTTGCCGCAGGTGCTGCCGTCCAGCGCGGCCTTTGGCGATGTGCACGCCGACTGGCTCGGCCACGCCATCCCCATCGGCGGCGTGGCCGGCGACCAGCAAAGCGCGCTGTTTGGCCAGGCCTGTTTTTCAGAAGGCCTGGCCAAGAACACCTACGGCACCGGCTGTTTTTTGCTGATGCACACGGGCAGCCGTTGCCAGCGCTCGGCCAACGGCCTGCTCACCACCAGCGCCGCACAGACCAGCGCCACGCCGGCCTACGCGCTCGAAGGCAGCGTGTTCGTGGGCGGCGCCGTGGTGCAGTGGTTGCGCGACGGCCTGCAGGCCATCGATTCGAGCAGCGGCGTTCAAGCCTTGGCTGAAAGTGTGCCCGACAGCGACGGTGTGGTGGTGGTGCCGGCCTTCACCGGCCTGGGCGCGCCCTACTGGAAGCCCCATGCGCGCGGCACCATCACCGGCCTCACACGCGGCAGCACGCTGGACCACATCGCGCGGGCGTCGCTGGAAAGCATTGCCTTCCAGAGCGCGGCCCTGCTGTTGGCCATGGACCGCGACGCCCAGACAGCGGGTGGCCAGCCCTTGCGTGAGCTGCGCGTGGACGGCGGCGCCAGCGCGAACAACCTCCTGATGCAGTTCCAGGCCGACCTGCTGGGCATCCCGGTGCTGCGCCCCAAAGTAATCGAAACTACGGCGCTGGGCGCGGCCTATCTGGCGGGCCTCAGCTGCGGCGTGTTCAGCGGCACCGACGAGCTGGCCGCGCGCTGGCAAGCCGAGCACCGCTTCGAGCCCCAGCGCGACCGCACCTGGGCCACCGAGCGCATGGCGGCGTGGGAACACGCGGTGCGCCAGGCCGCGCTGGAAACCTGAGCTTCAGCCGGGGTGGCGCGCCTGCGGCGTGGCGCTGTTCTGCAGCCACTCCAGCGCCGCCAACACCCCGCTGCCCAGCAGCTTGACGCCGGCCAGGCGCAGACCCATTTCGCAGCCGCCCAGCGCAGCCAGCAGGCTCAGGTCGTTGCATTCGCCCAGGTGGCCGATGCGGAACATGCGGCCCTTGAGTTTGCCCAGGCCCGTGCCCAGCGACAGGTTGAAGCGCTCGTAGATCAGCTGGCGCACCGCGTCGGCGTCCACCCCCTGGGGCAGCACCACACCGGTCAGCACCGGCGAATGCACAGCGGCGTCGGCGCACTGCACCTCCAGGCCCCAGGCGTGCACCGCCGCACGGCAAGCCGCCGCCAGCCGGTGGTGGCGGGCAAACACCGCCGGCAAGCCCTCGGCCTGCAGCATGTCCAGCGCCTCGCTCAGCGCGTACAGCAGGTTGGTGTTGGGTGTGTAGGGCCAGTAGCCGGTCTTGTTCATCTCGATGATCTCGTCCCAGGCCCAGAAGGCCTTGGGCAGGCGCGCTGAACGCGAGGCGGCGATGGCTTTCGGCGACACCGCATTGAAGCTGATGCCGGGCGGCAGCATCAGGCCTTTTTGCGATCCGCTGACGGTCACGTCCACGCCCCACTCGTCGTGCCGGTAGTCGGCCGAGGCCAGGCCCGAGATGGTGTCCACCAGCAGCAGCGCGGGGTGGCCGGCGGCATCGATGGCGCGGCGCACGGCCGCGATGTCGGAGGTCACGCCGGTCGAGGTTTCGTTGTGCACCACACACACGGCCTTGATCTGGTGGCCGCTGTCCTCGCGCAGGCGTCGTTCGATCAGGTCGGCCTGCACGCCGCGGCGCCAGCTGTTGGGCAGACCGGTCTGCGGGCAGGTGCCCGGCAAGGCCACCACCTCGGGCACCAGGCCCAGGCGCTCGGCCATCTTGCGCCACAGGCTGGCGAAGTGGCCGGTTTCGTACATCAGCAGCGCGTCGCCCGGGCTCAGGGTGTTGGCCAGCGCCGCTTCCCAGGCGCCGGTGCCCGAGGCCGGGTAGACCACCACCGGGTGGCGGGTCTGGAAGACCTGCTGCAAACCCGCCAGCACCTGCCGACCCAGCGCACCAAACTCCGGCCCCCGGTGGTCGATGGTGGGGTAGCTCATGGCGCGCAGCAGGCGGTCGGGCACCGGGCTGGGGCCGGGGATGGCCAGGAAATGGCGGCCTGCGGGGTGGAAGTTGAGGTTGGGCATGTCAGCTCCTTTGGTGTACAAAATACAAAATACAATTTGAAGATATCACAACCAATGGCCAGCAGCAAGAGTGTCAGCATGGGTGCGGACTGGGTCCGATTTCTGGCGGTCGCCTCAACTGCATACATAATTCGGCATGTCCACCCCAACCGCCCCCCATTCGCCCGTTGTGGTGCGCGACACCTTGCACACCCAGGTGGTGGGGCTGCTGCGGCAACGGCTGATCGACGGCTCGCTGGCGCCGGGCAGCAAGCTCAACGAGCGGGTCTTGTGCGAGGAGATCGGGGTCTCGCGCACGCCGCTGCGCGAGGCCATCAAACAGCTGGCCACCGAAGGGCTGGTGACGCTGGAGGCCGGACGCGGCGCCTTTGCGGCAGCGCCCAGCCGCGACGACATCGAGCAGACCTTTGACGTCATCGCGGTGCTCGAAGGCCTGGCCGCCGAACGCGCGGCCCGGCACATCACCGACGCCGCCCTGGCCGAGCTGCAGGCGCTGCAGTACGACATGCAGGCCGCCTTCGAGCGGCGCGACCTGCAGGCCTACTACGCGGCCAACGCGCGGGCCCACGACCTGATGAGCGAAAGCGCCGGCAACGCGGTGTTGCGCCAGACCTGGCAACAGCTCAACCAGCGCCTGCACGCGCTGCGCTACCGCTCCAACCAGGACGAAACCAAGTGGCGGCACGCGCTGGCCGAACACGCCGACATGCTGCTGGCGCTGCGCCAGCGCGACGGCGCCGCCCTGCGCCGGCTGCTGGAGGAACACCTGCGGCGCAAACGCGACGCGGTGCTGGAGCAGCTCGACAAAGCCTGAGGTTCAGGTGCTCAGCCGGGCCGACAGCAGCGCCACGCCACACGCCACACCGTCGAGCACCGGCACGCCCAGGCGCTGCTGCAAGGCCGGCGCATAACCGCACAACACCGCACCGGCCAGCACCACGCTGCCGGCGCCGGCGGCGCACAGCGGCTGGGCAGCGCTGGCCAGGGTGTCCAACACCTCGGGCAACACGGCGCCGGGCTCGGCGGCAAAGGCGGCCGCACATTCGGGCGCGGCCACGCCCACCAGGGCATCCGCAAAGCCCAGACCACACACATGCTCACGGTAGCTGTTGGCCATGGCCGCGCCCAGTGTGAGCACGCCAAAACGCGGCCCGATCTGCAATGCGGCCAGGCAGGCGGCTTCGGTCATGCCCACCACCGGCTGGGGCGCACACGCCGCGCGGGTGGCGGCCAGGCCACAGTCGAGCGAAATGCCGATCAGCACCGCATCGTGATCGGCCTGATACGCCAGCGCCATGGCCAGCACGCGCTCGGCTGCGGCCTGCAGCTCCTCGGGCGACCGCACCGCCGCCGGCCCGTGGTCGGCGGTCAGCGCCGTGAGCTGCGCGCCGGGCGGCAACACGGCCCGCGCCGACAGCGCCAGGCGCTCGGTGATGTGGCGCGAGGTGTTGGGGTTGACCAGCAGCAAGCGCATCGCCCAGGCCTCAGCTGCCGAACACGGCTTCGAGATCGACTTCGGCGGCCGAGCTGTCGAGCAGCAGGCTGCGCTCGATGTGGCCGAGGTGGGCCAGCATGAGCTTCTCGGCCTTGGCCACATCGCGCCGGGCAATGGCTTCGATGATTTCCGAATGCTCGTCGGCGCGGCAGCTCATGGCGGTGGGCGCGTCGTAGAGCAGGATGATCAGGCAGGTCAGCGAAGACAGCTCGCGCAGGCTGCGCGACAGCGCGCTGTTGCCGGCCAGTTCGGCCAGCAGCACATGGAACTCGCCCGAAAGGCGCACCACGGCGCGGCGGTCGTCGCGGCGGCGAGCGTCCAGCTCCAGCTCCTGGTGCTGGCGCAGGCGCGCCACCTTGTCGGGCGTGAGGTGGGCCACCAGGCGCTTGAGCACGGCCGGTTCGATCAGGCGGCGCGCCTCGAACACGTCGATGGCCTGCTGTGGCGTGGGCTTGGCCACAAAGGCGCCGCGCTGCGGGTAGAGCTCGACGATCTGCTCGTGGGCCAGGCGGCTGAGCACCTCGCGCACGCGGGCGCGGCTGACGTCGAAGATCTTGGCCAGCCGGTCCTCGCCCAGCTTGGTGCCGGGGTGCAGGCGGTGCTCCAGGATGGCGATGTAGATGCGCTCGTAGATCTCGTCGTTGGCGTTCTCGCGCGCCAGGCGGTCGGCGGATTCGGCAGGTGCGTTGCGTGGCATCGGGGACTTGGGTCGAGGCGAATGGGTTGCCGGCGGCAACCAGGCAGCCTGCTGCTTCATTCTATCGAGCGCCACATCGGCGGCGGCCTCGCCACAGCAAGCCCCTGCGGCTTCAGCGCCAGCCATACAGCTGCCCCCAGCCCGCCACCTGCGAGGGCGCCACGCCGGCCGCGCGCAACATGCCCCAGACGGTGGTGCTCACGGTGTCCAGCAGCGGGATGCCGGTGTCGGCCTCGATGGCCTCGGCCAGGCGCGCCGCATGCAGGTTGGTGCAGAAGGTGGTGATGGCCTGCGGCTGCGCCTGCGCCACCTCGCGCATCATGTGGTCCAGCTGCGCCTCGGGCACCAGCGCAAAGTCGTGGTTGACGCAAATGCCCAGATGGCGCTCGGCCACCACCTCCACGCCCAGCGCCGCGTAGTTCGCCACGATGCGCTGCTGTACGTCGGCGGTGTAGGGCGTGACGAGGCCCAGGCGGCGTATGCCCTTGAGCGCCAGCAATTCGTTGAGCGCCAGCACCGCGGTGGTGGCTTTGATGCCGGTGTGCGCGTGGATGCGCTCGACCAGGCGCTGGTCGCGTTCAAAACCCATCCAGCCCGCCGCCGTGCCGCTCCAGCCGATCACGTCGACCTTCGCATCGGCCAGCAGCTCGGCCGCAGCCAGGATCTTGCTGTCGTCGAACTGGCCCAACGCGTCGGGCGAGAGCGAGATTTCGGTGACCTTGAAACGCGCGAAATGCGCGCTGACACCGGGCAGCCCGGCCACGATGGCGCTGGTCAACGGCTCCAGCGCGGTGTTGGACGAAGGGGTGAGCACACCCAGGCGAACAGGGGACGACATGGTTTCCTTTCTCGGGGCACGGCCAGCGCCAACCCGCTTCTATTGCAAACAAATCACGACCGTTTGTCAACCTTAGTGTTAACACCATTGTTGACAACTTCAAAAGTTTGGCACATTCCACCTCACAAGCACGAGCCATGCCGAACATCCGACCTGGCACGTGAATTGCAAAGCAAAGCCATACAGGCAGCCAACATGCACCCATTTTGTTGACGATGTTGTTGACAAAAAAAGGCGCAAACAGTTGCCTCTCACCTCGGAAAACACACATGAACGCCGCTTTTGATCTGGTTGTCCGCCACGCCCGCATCGCCACCGCCAGCGAATGCTATGCGGCCGATATCGGTGTGCGCGGCGGGCAGATCGTCCAGATTGGTGCGCAACTCGGGGCCGGCATGCGCGAAATTGATGCGCAGGGCCGCGTGGTCACGCCCGGCGGCGTGGACGCCCACTGCCACCTCGATCAGCCCATGGCGCCGCCGGTGCGCATGGCCGACGACTTCGACACCGGCACCCGTTCGGCCGCGTGTGGCGGCACCACCACCGTGATCCCATTTGCCGCGCAGGCCAAGGGGCAGTCGCTGCGCGCCGCCGTGGCCGACTACCACCACCGCGCCGACGGCAAGGCGCATGTGGACTACGCCTTTCACCTGATCGTGAGCGACCCCACGCCCGAGGTGTTGCAGCACGAGCTGCCGCAGCTGATTGCCGAGGGCTACACCTCGTTCAAGATCTACATGACCTACGATGACCTCAAGCTCGACGACGGTCAGATACTGGACGTGCTGTCGGTGGCGCGCGAACACGGCGCCATGGCCATGGTGCACGCCGAAAACGCCGACTGCATCGAGTGGTTGACCAAACGCCTGGAGGCCGCTGGCCGCACCGCACCGCGTTTCCACGCCCACGCCCGCCCCATGCTGGTGGAGCGCGAGGCCACGCACCGCGCGATCGCGCTGTCGGAGCTGGTTGACGTGCCCATCCTGATCGTGCACGTGTCGGGCCGCGAGGCGGTGGAACAGATCCGCTGGGGCCGCGCGCATGGCCTGCAAATCTTTGCCGAGACCTGCCCGCAGTACCTGTTCCTCACCGCCGAAGACTTGGGGCTGGACGACAGCTACCAGGGTGCGCGCTGCATCTGCAGCCCGCCGCCGCGCGACGCCTCCAACCAGGACGTGATCTGGAACGGCCTGCGCGACGGGCTGTTCACCGTGTTTTCATCCGACCACGCGCCCTTCAACTTCGACGGCACCGAAGGCAAAAAGCCGGGCGGCCAGGAACAGCCCTTCCGCCACATCCCCAACGGCATTCCGGGTCTGGAAACACGCATGCCGCTGCTGTATTCCGAAGGGGTTCTGGGCGGGCGCATCACGCTGGAGAAGTTTGTTGAACTCACCGCCACCAACCCCGCCAAGGCCTACGGCCTGCACCCGCGCAAGGGCTCGATTTCGGTCGGCGCCGACGCCGACCTGGTGATCTGGGAGGAAGGCGAGCGCGTCATCCGCAACGCCGACCTGCACCACGCGGTGGACCACACGCCCTACGAGGGCCGCCGCCTGCGCGCCTGGCCGGCCATCACGCTGAGCCGCGGCGAGGTGGTGTGGGACGGCCAGTTCCACCCCCGGCGCGGCCAGGGCCAGTTCTTGCATTGCCAACCGCCCAGCCTGTGGCCGCGCCGCTGAGGCCGCCACCTGCCTGTCCATTTCCCAACCCGCGTTCCCCTCACCCAACCGCAACCCAAGGAGTAACACCATGAACCTGACCCGATCACTCTCGCGCTGCCTGCTGCCGCTGGCCGCTGCCGCCGCCCTGCTCACCGGCGGCCACGCCAGCGCACAGGACCGCATCACCTTCAAGGTGATCGGCCAGCCCGCCGCCACCGGCATGGTGCAGAAGAACAAGGAAAAGCCCTTCTTCGACGAGTTCGCCAAGCGCACCGGCCTGGCCATCGACGCCGACTACAAGGCCATCGACCAGCTCGGCATCAAGGACACCGAGCAGCTGCGCGTGATGAAGGCCGGCCTGTTCGACATCGTGTCGCTGCGCGTGTCGCAGAACTCGCGCGACGAACCCACGCTGCTGGGCCTCGATCTGGTGGGCGCCGCGCCCAACTACGAGACCGCGCGCAAGGTCTACGAGGCCTACTTCGACACGCTCGACCAGCGCCTGCAAAAGCAGTTCCAGGTCAAGCTGCTGGGCGCCTGGCCCTTCGGCCCACAAATCCTGTTCTGCAAGAAGCCGGTGTCCAAGCTGGCCGACCTCAAGGGCCTGAAGGTGCGCGTGTACGACCAGAATCTGGCCAAGTTCATCGAGACCGTGGGCGGCGTGCCGGTGCCGCTGTCCTTCACCGAAGTGCACCAGTCGCTGTCGCTGGGTGTGGTGGACTGCGCCATCACCGGCCCGAGTTCGGCCAACAGCTCGGGCTGGCCTGAGGTGACGACCCACCAGTACCCGATCGGCTTCCAGATGGCGGTCAACGGTTACGCCATCACCCTCAAGGCCTGGAACCGCCTGAACGCCGACCAGCAGACCAAGATGCAGGCCGCCTTCAAGGCCCTGACCGACGACATCTGGGTGTATTCGGAGCAGCTGACCAAGGACGCCATGAACTGCAACGCCGGCAAGGAACCCTGCACCACCGGCAAGAAGTTCAACCTGGTGGACGTGCCGGTGCAGCCGGCCGACCTGGCCACCCTGCGCGACGCCGTGGCGTCCATCTCGGTGCCCACCTGGGCCGAAATCTGCGACAAGTCCAACCCCGGCTGCTCCGCCGCATGGAAGGCCACCGTGGGCAAGGTTGTCGGCATCAAGTAAGGCATGACGGGTGGGCGTGCCGGCACGCCCACCCGCGCACAACGGAGGAACCCTCATGAAAGACACCCTCGAACGCTGGCTGGGCACGCTGTTCGGCCTGATTTTTGTGGCCCTGTCGCTGGTGGTGGCGGTGGAGACCGCGCTGCGCAAGCTGTTCAACATCTCGCTGCAGGGCGCCGACGAACTGGGCGGCTACGCCCTGGCCGTGGGTGCCACCATCGCCTTCAGCCTGGCGCTGCTGGGGCGCAACCACATCCGGGTGGATGTTTTTCATGAGCGTTTGCCCAAGGCAGTGCAGGTGCTGCTGAACTGGCTGTCGGCGCTGTCGATGGCTGGCTTTGCCGCCTTGCTGGCCTACCTGGCCTGGTTCGTGATCCAGGACTCGCGCAGCTACCAGAGCGTGTCGCAAACCCCATGGGCCACGCCGCTGGTCTACCCCCAGACCGCGTGGCTGCTGGGTCTGGGCACTTTCGGTCTGCTGGCGGTGGGCATTGCGGCCTACGCCACCTACCTGCTGGTGACGGGGCGCACGGATGCACTCAACCGCATGCTGCACCCGCGCTCGACCCGCGAAGAACTCAAGGAAGAACTGGACGACCTGCAGCACAGGTCCAACGCAGCCGATGTCAGCGGCACACCAGCCGCTCCCTCTACCCAAACCGCAGGTGCAGCATGAACCTCCAATTTGTTGCGATCGGCTTTTTTGCCATGCTGGGCATGATGCTGCTGGGGCTGCCGATCGCCACCTCCATGGCGGTGGTCGGCATCATCGGCGGCATGGCGGCCTATGGCCTGCCCTTCATCGACTCCATCGCACCCGTGGTCTGGGGCGTGCACAACGACAACCTGCTGACCTCCATCCCGCTGTTTGTGCTGATGGGCGAGCTGCTGCTGCGCTCGGGCATTGCCGACCGCATGTTCGGCGCCCTGGCGGCGTGGCTGGGCCGGCTGCCGGGTGGCCTGCTGCACACCAACATCGGCTGCAGCGCGCTGTTTGCCGCCACCTCGGGTTCGTCGGTGGCCACCGCTGCCACCGTCGGCACGGTGGCCCTGCCCTCGCTCTACAAGCGCGGCTACTCCATGCCCATGTCGCTGGGCTCGATCGCGGCCGGCGGCACGCTGGGCATCCTGATCCCGCCTTCGGTCAACATGATCGTCTACGGCTCGCTGACCGACACCTCCATCGGCAAGCTGTTCATCGCCGGCATCGTCCCTGGCCTGCTGCTCTCTGGTGCCTTCATGGGCTTCATCATGCTGCACGCGCTGTTGACCAAAAACACCATCCGCGAGGAGAAGGTGCCCCTGCCGGAGCGCCTGCGCCTGCTCAAGGACCTGGTGCCGCCCGGTGTGGTGTTCCTGATCGTGATGGGCAGCCTCTACAGCGGCATCGCCACCACCACCGAGTCGGCCGCGCTGGGCGTGGTGGCCTCGCTGGGTTTTGCCTGGCACAGCCGCAAGCTCAACTGGCCGCTGCTGCAGAACTGCTTCGTGCAGACCGCCAAGACCAGCGGCATGATCCTGCTGATCATCACCGCCGCCTTCATCCTCAACCTGGCGGTGAGCCTGACCGGCGTGGCCGAGATGATGACGCAGTGGGTCACATCCTTCGGTCTGTCGGGCACGCAGATGCTGTTCATCCTGATCCTGTTCTACCTGCTGCTGGGCATGTTCATGGACGTGCTCTCCATGATGGTGGCCACCATCCCCATCACCTTCCCCATCGTGGTGGCGCTGGGCATCGACCCGGTGTGGTTCGGCATCTTCATCGTCCTGATGTGCGAGCTGGGCCTGATCACGCCGCCGGTGGGCATGAACCTGTTTGTGGTGCAGGGCATACGCCCCGACGGCGGCTCCATCCGCGACCCCATCATGGGTGCCCTGCCCTACGTGATCATCCTGCTGGGCTTCACGCTGCTGCTGATCGCCTTCCCGGCCATCGTCACCTGGCTGCCGGGGCAGATGTGAGCGGCGGCGCCCCCAACACCCCGCTGTGGATGTGGTCGGCCACGGCGCTGGCTGCGGGCTACCGCAACGGGCAGGTCACGCCACTGGACGCGGTGCGCGCCTGCCTGGGGCGCATCGACACCGTCAACCCGCAGATCAACGCCTTCGTGGCGCAGCGCGAGGCGGTGCTGGACGATGCGCGGGCCAGCACCGAACGCTTTCGCCTTGGCCAGCCCCTGTCCGCCCTCGACGGCATCCCGCTGTCCATCAAAGACAACCTGGCCACCGCCGACCTGCCCACCACTTGGGGCAGCCCGGCACTGCGCGCGCACCCGCCCACTGCGCGCGACGAGCTGCCGGTGGCACGCGCACGCGCGGCCGGTGCGCTGGTCGTGGGCAAAACCAACGTGCCCGAATTCACGCTCGAGGGCTACACCGCCAACCCGGTGTTCGGCGTCACCCGCAACCCATGGAACCTGGCGCTCACGCCCGGCGGCTCCAGCGGCGGCGCGGTGGCCAGCGTGGCGGCAGGCTGCACGCCACTGGCCCTGGGCACCGACGGCGGCGGCTCCATCCGCCGCCCGGCCTCGCACTGTGGCCTGGTCGGGTTCAAGCCCTCCATCGGCGCCATTGCGCGCGGCGACGGCCTGCCGCCGCTGCTGCTCGACTTCGAGGTGGTGGGCCCCATGGCCCGCGCCGTGGCCGATGTGCGGCTGCTGTTTCAGGCCCTGCGCGGCGCGCAAGCGGCCGACCGCGCCTCGCTGGCGGCGGCCCATGCCACCTTGCACGCGCCCGCCGGCACGCCGCTGCGGGTGCTCTATGTGCCCACACTTGACCAGGCGCCGGTGGAGCCGGAGATTGCCGCTTCCTGCGCCGATGCGGTTGAGCACCTGCGTGCGCTGGGCCACGAGGTGCACACCGGCACCCTGCCGCTGGACATCACCGAGCTGACCCGCCAATGGCCTGCGGTCGGGCAGATCGGCCTGGCCGCGATGTTCGCCGACCACCCCGCGTGGCGCGAACTGGCCTCCAGCAAATACCAGCAGATGGCCGAGCAGGGCCACGCCCTGGGTGCCCCGGCACTTTGGAAACTGCTGGACACGGTGGAGCGCTTGCGCCGCGACTGCGCGGCGCTGTTCGAACAGATCGACCTCATCGCCATGCCCAGCGCTGCCGCCCTGCCCTGGCCAGCGGCCGAGGCCTTTCCGCCCACGATTGCCGGCCAGCCCGTGGGGCCACGCGGCCACGCCGTGTTCACCGGCTGGGTCAATGCGGCGGGCCTGCCTGCGGTGTCGCTGCCCACGGCCCCGGCCAGCAGCGGCCTGCCCATCGGCCTGCAGCTCATCGGGCCATTCGGTGCCGACGACCGCGTGCTGGCCGTGGCCGAGGCGATGGAAACGCTGGCGCCCTGGGCGCACCGCCGCCCCCCACTGCCATGACACCCGCCACCGCCGACCCGACCAACGCGCGCCGGTTTGCGCCACGCCGCCCTGACAGCATCGACGCCGGCTGGCGCTGGCCGCAGGGCCGGGGCCTGGCCCTGTCCTTTGTGCTCAACATCGAAGAAGGCGCCGAGTTGGCGCTGAGCAGCGGCGACGATCACAACGAAGGCGTGCACGAGGTGGTCAACGAGATCCGCGGCGCGCGCGACTTCTGCATGGAAACCCATTTCGAATACGGCGCACGTTGCGGCTACGACCGCGTGCTGCAGCGTTTTGCCGACCGCCACTGGCCGCTGACCCTCAACGTCTGCGGCCGCGCGCTGGAACACACGCCGTGGGTGGCCACAGACGCCATCGCCCACGGCCACGAGTTGTGTGGCCACGGCTGGCGCTGGGAGTCGCCCGCGCTGATGGACGAGGCCACCGAGCGCGCCCAGATCGCGCGCACCGTGGCCAGCATCACCCGCCTGTGGGGCCGCGCGCCGGCCGGCTGGCACTGCAAAAGTTCGCGCTCGGTCAACACCCGCCGGCTGCTGCAGGACATGGGTTTTCTGTACGACAGCGACGACTACGGCGACGACCTGCCCACCACCCTGCCGCGTGCCGATGGCGGGCAACACGTGGTGCTGCCCTACGCCTTCGACACCAACGACATGCGCTTTTACGACCGCGCCAGCTTTGTGCACGGCCGCGACTTTGCCGACTACGTGATCGCCGCCATCGACACCCTGCTGAACGAAAGCCGGCACGCGCCACGCATGCTGACCGTGGGCCTGCACACCCGCATCATCGGGCGCCCGGCGCGCATCGGCGGGCTCGACATGGTGCTGCGCCATGTGGCACAACACGCCGACGACATCTGGGTGGCGCGGCGCGAAGACATCGCGCGACACTGGCTGGCGCGAACGCCCGCCCAGCGCTGACGCCACCGACACCGACACCGTGGCGAGGCCGGCGCCTCAGCGGTGGGCGGCCAGCAGCGCCTCGCGGAAGGTCTCGGCCACCCGGGACGGCGCCGGTGCACGCCGGTGCATGCAAGCGAAGGCACACCGGTAGAACAGGGTGCGCGGCGCCACCGCGCGCATGCGGCCCGCGGCCACAAAAGCCTGGGCATAGTGGTCGGGCAAAAAACCCACGTAGGCGCCTGAGAGCACCAGCGTGGCCACGGCCTCCTGGTCGCTGGCGGTGGCGGCGCGTTCCAGCCGCCGCTCGTGGGTGAGCGCCATGTTGGGCGAGTGGTAACCCAGCGCAGCCAGGTCCTGGTGGCGCAGATCGGCCCAGCCGTGGCGGGCGCCTGTGTCGGCAAACCAGGCGTGGCCCTGGCCGGCGTACAGGCACATGGTCTCGTTGAACAGCGGGTCGTAGGCCAGGCTGTCGGAGCGCCGGTGCTCGGGGATGATGCCCAGGTGGTACTGGCCGTCGATGACGCCGCGCTCGATCATGGCGATGCTGCCCACGTGCATGTGCAGCGTGACCTGCGGCGCGCGCTGCCGGAAGGCCGCCACCGCCTGCGCGATGTGCGCCTGCGGGTTGCTCACGGTTTTTTCGAACACCGCCACGTGCAGGTCGCCGCCCAGGCGGCGGTGGACGTCGTGCAGGCTGCTGCGAAAGGCGTCGGTGGCGGCCAGCAGCTGTTCGGTGGCGGCGTAGAGCTGCTCGCCCTCGGGCGTGAGCGCAAACCCGGCGCGCCCGCGCCGGCACAACACCAGGCCCAGCCGGGTTTCCAGGTCTTTCACATGGCGGCTGATGGTGGACATGGCCAGGTTCAGCTCCAGCTCGGCCGAGGCCATGCCGCCGCAGTCCACCACCGCCTTGAACACCCGCAGCAGGCGCAGGTCGGCGTCGCTGAGTTGCCCGATCGGTGCGACGTTCTTTACTTGCATGAATCTTCAACCAAGCTGAGATAAGTTGTCATTTTCAAGACTAACACGCCTGCCCAGAATCGCCCCATCTCTTCAAGGAGCCTTTCATGGACATGACCGACAGCCAACGCCTGAACCCACCCGCAACCACTGGCATGCGGACCGACGCCGCATGGCTGGCCGCCCACTGGATGCCCTACACCGGCAACCGCCAGTTCAAGGCCGACCCGCGCCTCATCGTGGCGGCCCAGGGCGCCCACTTCACCAGCCACGACGGCCGGCAGATCTTTGACGGCCTGTCGGGGCTGTGGTGTTCGGGCCTGGGCCATGGCCGCACCGAAATCACCGAGGCCGTGAGCCGCCAGGTGGCCACGCTGGACTATTGCCCGGCCTTCCAGTTCGGGCACCCGCTGTCCTTCGAGCTGGCCAACAAAATCGTCGAACGCATGCCGGCCGGCCTCAACCGCGTGTTCTTCACCGGCTCGGGTTCGGAGTCGGCCGACACCTCGCTCAAGATGGCGCGCGCCTACTGGCGCGCCAAGGGGCAGGCCAGCAAGACGCGCCTGATCGGCCGCCTCAAGGGCTACCACGGCGTGAACTTTGGCGGCATTTCGGTGGGCGGCATCGTGGCCAACCGCAAGCTGTTCGGCCAGGGCGTGGAGGCCGACCACCTGCCCCACACCCAGCCCGCCAACGGCAGTTTCCACAAGGGCATGCCCCCTACCGGGGCCGAGCTGGCCGACCACCTGCTGGACCTCATCGCGCTGCACGATGCCTCCAACATCGCGGCCGTCATCGTCGAGCCCTTCTCGGGCTCGGCTGGCGTGGTGATCCCGCCCGTGGGCTACCTGCAGCGCCTGCGCGAGATCTGCACCGCGAACCACATCCTGCTGATTTTTGATGAGGTCATCAGCGGCTTCGGGCGCTCGGGCGCCTGGACCGGCGCCGAGGCCTTTGGCGTCACGCCCGACATCCTGAACTTCGCCAAACAGGTCACCAACGGCGCGCAGCCGCTGGGCGGCGTGGTGGTGCAGCAAGGCATCTACGACACCTTCATGGCGCAGGGCGGCCCCGATTACATGCTGGAGTTCCCACACGGCTACACCTACTCGGCCCACCCGGTGGCCTGTGCGGCCGGCGTGGCCGCCATGGACCTGCTGGCCAGCGACAACGCGGTGCAGCGCGTGCGCGAACTGGCGCCGCATTTCGAGAATGCGGTGCACGGCCTGCGCGGCGCGAAACACGTGGCCGACATCCGCAACTTCGGCCTGGCCGCCGGCATCACCATCAGCCCGCTGCCGGGCGAACCCGCCAAGCGCCCTTACGAAATTGCCATGGCCATGTACGCCAAAGGTTTCTACGTGCGCTACGGCGGCGACACCATCCAGCTCGCGCCGCCCTTCATCAGCACGCCGGCCGAGATCGACCGCCTGGTCGATGCACTGGGCGACACCCTGAACCAAACCGCATGAGCATGAGCACATCCATTCCCCACCTGATCAACGGCCGCCGCACCGACGGCGGCCAACGCAGCCAGCCCGTCTACAACCCCGCCACCGGCGCCGTGAGTGGCCAGGTGCAACTGGCCGATGCGCTCACCGTCGATGCGGCGATCGCCTCAGCCCAGGCCGCCTTCCCAGCCTGGCGCAACACGCCGCCGCTCAAACGCGCACGCGTGATGAGCCAGTTCAAGGTGCTTCTGGAGCAGCACGCCGACACCATCTGCCAGCTCATCACCGCCGAACACGGCAAGGTGCTGGCCGACAGCCTGGGCGAGCTGCAGCGCGGCATCGAAAACGTCGAGTACGCCAGCTACGTGACCGAGCTGCTCAAGGGCGAACACAGCCGCAACGTCGGCCCCGGCATCGACTCGTGGAGCGAGCACCAGGCCCTGGGCGTGGCGGCGGGCATCACACCCTTCAACTTCCCGGCCATGGTGCCGCTGTGGATGTGGCCCATGGCCGTGGCCTGTGGCAACACCTTCGTGCTCAAGCCCAGCGAGCGCGACCCCAGCAGCGCCCTCTACATCGCCGAACTCGCGCTGCAGGCCGGCCTGCCGCCGGGCGTGCTCAACGTGGTGCAGGGCGACAAAGAAGCGGTGGACGTGCTGCTGACCGACCCGCGCGTGAAGGCCGTGAGTTTTGTCGGCAGCACACCGATTGCCGAATACATCTACGCCGAAGGCTGCAAGAACGGCAAACGTGTGCAGGCCCTGGGCGGCGCCAAGAACCACGCGGTGGTGATGCCCGACGCCGACATCGGCAACGCGGTGAGCGCGCTGATGGGCGCGGCCTATGGCTCGTGTGGCGAACGCTGCATGGCCATCCCGCTGGTGGTGGCGGTGGGCGACGCCACGGCCGACGCGGTGATCGCCGGCCTGAAGGCCGAGATCGCCCGGATGAAGGTGGGCCCCGGCACTGAGGCCAGCTGCGACATGGGTCCGCTGGTCACACAGGCGCACTTCGAGAAGGTGCGCGGCTATGTGGACCAGGGCGTGACTGAGGGCGCCACGCTGGTGGTGGACGGCCGCACCCTGAAGGTGCCTGGCCATGAGGGCGGCTACTTTCTGGGCCCCTGCCTGTTCGACCACGTCCAAGCCGGCATGCGCATCTACCAGGAAGAGATTTTTGGCCCGGTGCTGGGCGTGGTGCGGGTGCAGACGCTGCAACAAGCCATGGACCTGATCGACGCCCACGAATACGGCAACGGCACCTGCATCTTCACCCGCGACGGCGAGGCCGCGCGCTTCTTCACCGACCACATCCAGGTCGGCATGGTGGGCGTCAACGTGCCCCTGCCGGTGCCGGTGGCCTACCACTCCTTCGGCGGCTGGAAACGCAGCCTGTTTGGCGACCTGCACGCCTACGGCCCCGACGCGGTGCGCTTCTACACCAAGCGCAAGACCATCACCCAGCGCTGGCCCTCGGCCGGCGTGCGCGAGGGCGCGGTGTTCAGTTTCCCGTCGAGCCGCTGAGGCAGGCGCAGCTTGCCACCGCCGCCGGATGGGGTGACAGCGGCTGGCCAGGGCAGACAAGGCCAAAGTGTTGAACAATGACCGCATGAACACCACCAACCCCTACACCCCACCCAAAGTCTGGACACCGCCCGCCGCCAGCGGCGGCCAGTTCGCCAACATCAACCGCCCCACGGCCGGCGCCACCTTCGACAAGCCGCTGCCTGTGGGCAAACACCCGCTGCAGCTCTACTCCATGGGCACGCCCAACGGCGTGAAGGTGACGGTGATGCTGGAGGAGCTGCTGGCCGCCGGCCACAGCGGCGCGGAGTACGACGCCTGGCTGATCAACATCCGAGAGGGACAGCAGTTTGGCAGCGGCTTTGTGGCCGCCAACCCCAACTCCAAGATCCCGGCATTGATGGACCACAGTGGCGCCACGCCGCAGCGGGTGTTCGAATCCGGCGCCATCCTGATGTACCTGGCCGAGAAGTTCGGCGCCTTCATCCCGTCTGACGGCCCGGCCCGCGCGGCCTGCCTGTCGTGGCTGTTCTGGCAGATGGGCAGCGCGCCGTTTCTGGGCGGCGGCTTCGGCCACTTCTACGCCTACGCGCCCACCAAGATCGAATACGCCATCGACCGCTACGCCATGGAAGTCAAGCGCCAGATGGACGTGCTCGACCGCCACCTGGCCGACCACCGCTACCTGGCCGGCGACGGCTACACCATCGCCGACATGGCGACCTGGCCCTGGTACGGCCTGCTGGCCAAGGGCCTGCTGTATGAAGCGGGCGAGTTTTTGCAGGTGCACGAATACACCCACGTGCTGCGCTGGGCCGAAGACATTGCGCAGCGCCCAGCCGCGCAGCGCGGGCGCATGGTCAACCGCGTGATCGGGCCATTGAACACCCAATTGCACGAGCGCCACGACGCCAGCGACTTCGACACCCGCACCCAGGACAAATTGTTGCCCGCACCATGATCACCTTCTACGACTGCGCCACCGCACCCAGCCCGCGCCGCACCCGCATCCTGCTGGCCGAAAAAAACGTGCCACATGAAACGGTGATGATCGACCTGCGCCAGGGCGAGCAGCTGGGCGCGGCCTTCCGCGCCATCAACCCGCAGTGCAACGTTCCCGCGCTGCACACCGACGAAGGTGTGGTGCTCACCGACAACGCGGGTATCGCCGCCTGGGTGGAAGCCCGCTTC
>JAUYSB010000279.1 GCA_030696525.1 Hydrogenophaga sp.
CCAGCCTGGAAGAAGTGGCCTACGTGCCGCTGCAGGAAATGCTGGAGATCGAGTCCTTCGACGAAGACACCGTCAACGAACTGCGCGCCCGTGCCAAGGATGCGCTGCTGACGATGGAAATCGCCAAGGAAGAAGACGTGGAAGAGGTGTCGCAGAACCTGCGCGACGTCGAAGGCCTGACGCCCGAGCTGATCACCCAGCTCATGGACGCTGGCGTGCACACCCGCGACGACCTGGCCGATCTGGCCACAGACGAGCTGACCGACATCACCGGACAGACCCCCGAAGAAGCGACCGCCCTGATCATGAAGGCGCGTGAGCACTGGTTCACTGGCGACCAGGCCAACCAAGCGTCCTGAACCGGAGGCCCGAGCGGAGAACACCCCATATGACCAGTACCACCGTCGCCGAATTGGCTTCTGAACTCAACAAGCCCACCACCGTGCTGCTCGACCAGCTGGCCGGTGCGGGCGTCCCCAAATCGTCGGGGGCCGACGCGGTCTCTGACGCCGACAAGCACAAGCTGCTGAGCTACCTGCAGGCCAGCCATGGCACGGCGTCGGGCGAACGCAAGAAAATCACGCTGGTGAAGAAATCCACCACCGAAATCAAGCAGGCCGATGCCACCGGCCGCGCCCGCACCATCCAGGTGGAAGTGCGCAAGAAGCGCACCTTCATCAAACGCGACGACGACGTGGCGGTGGAGGGCAGCGCCGAGCCCGAAGAGCTGGCCGCCCCGGTGGTGGATCAGGCCGAACTGGCCCGCCGCGAGGAAGAGGCGCGTCGCCAGGCCGAACTGCTGCGTGTGCAGGAGGAAGAGCTGGCGCAGAAACGCCGCGAACGCGAAGAGCAGGAAGCCCGTGAAGCCGAGGCCGAGCGTGCGCGCCACGCCGCTGAGGCCGCAGCCGCCGCGCAAGCGGCGAAGGCCGAGGCCGATCGCGCTGCCGCTGCCGCTGCGTCGGCTGCCAAAGTCTCGGTCGAGGCCGCACCCACGCCCGCACCTGCCGCGCCGGTGGTGGACGACAGCGCCCGCCTGGCCGCCGAAAAAGCCGCAGCCGACAAGGCCGCCGCTGGCAAGGCCCAGGCAGACAAGGCCGCTGCCGAGAAGCAGGCCGAGGCTGCCCGCGCCAACGACTTGCAGGAGCGCCGCCGCAAGGCCGAGGCCGAAGCCGCCAACATCCGCGCCATGATGGCCGCGCCCAAGAAGGTGCTGGTGGCCAAGAAGCCGGAAGAGCCCAAGCCGGCCGCGCCTGCTGCCGACGCCAAGGCCGGCATCAAGGGCACGCTGCACAAGCCTGCCGGTACGGGCACCGCCCGCCCGGCGGTCGCAGCACCTGGTGCTGCTGGCGGCAAGAAGGACGTGAAGTCCGAGAACCAGTCTTCCACCTGGAAGGACGACGCGGCCAAGAAGAAAGAAATCAAGACGCGCGGCGACACCACCGGTGGCCGCGGCAACAACAACTGGCGTTCCGGCCCGCGTGGCGGTGGCCGCCGTGGCGACCGCGACAGCCGCGACCAACAGTCGAGCTTTGCACAGCCGAGCGAGACCAAGGTGATCGAGGTGCACGTGCCCGAGACCATCACGGTGGCCGAGCTTGCACACAAGATGTCGCTGAAGTCGTCCGAGGTCATCAAGCAGCTGATGAAGCTGGGTCAGATGGTCACCATCAACCAGTCGCTGGACCAGGACACCGCCATGATCGTGGTGGAAGAGCTGGGCCACACGGCCGTTGTGGCAGCGCTGGACGACCCCGAGGCATTCACCGACGAAGAGGTGTTGCAACAAACCGCCGAAGCCCTGCCGCGTGCCCCTGTGGTCACCGTCATGGGCCACGTGGACCACGGCAAGACCTCGCTGCTGGACTACATCCGCCGCGCCAAAGTGGCGGCGGGCGAAGCCGGCGGCATCACCCAGCACATCGGTGCCTACCACGTGGAAACCGAGCGCGGGATGATCTCCTTCCTCGACACCCCGGGTCACGAGGCCTTCACCGCCATGCGTGCCCGTGGCGCGCAGGCCACCGACATCGTCATTCTGGTGTGTGCGGCCGACGACGGCGTGATGCCCCAGACCAAGGAAGCCATCAAGCACGCGAAAGCGGCCGGTGTGCCCATGGTCGTGGCGCTGACCAAGATCGACAAGCCCGGCATCAACCTGGACAAGGTGCGTTCCGAGCTGGTGGCCGAAGAAGTGGTGCCCGAAGAGTTTGGTGGCGACGTGCCGTTTGTGGGCGTGTCGGCCAAAACCGGCGAGGGCGTCGATGCGCTGCTGGAGCAGGTGCTGCTGCAAGCCGAGGTGCTGGAGCTCAAGGCGCCGGTGGAAGCCATGGCCAAGGGTCTGGTGATCGAAGCGCGCCTGGACAAGGGCCGTGGCGCCGTGGCCACCGTGCTGGTGCAGTCGGGCACGCTGAAAGTGGGCGATGTGGTGCTGGCCGGCCAGACCTCGGGCCGCGTGCGCGCCATGCTGGACGAAAACGGCAAGACCGCCAAGGAAGCCGGTCCGTCCATTCCGGTGGAAATTCAGGGCCTGGCCGAAGTGCCGCAGGCCGGCGACGACTTCATGGTGATGTTGGACGAGCGCCGCGCCCGTGAAATTGCCACTTACCGTGCCGGCAAGTACCGCAGCACCAAGCTGGCCAAACAACAGGCCGCCAAGCTGGAAAACATGTTTGCCGACATCGGTGCCGGCGAAGTCAAGATGCTGCCCATCGTGCTCAAGTCCGATGTGCAGGGCTCGCAGGAAGCGCTGGCGGCCTCGCTGCTCAAGCTCTCGACCGACGAAGTCAAGGTGCAGATGGTGTACGCCGGCGTCGGTGGCATCAGCGAATCCGACATCAACCTGGCGATCGCGTCCAAGGCGGTGGTCATCGGCTTCAACGTGCGTGCCGATGTGGGCGCGCGCAAGCTGGCCGAAGGCAACGACATCGACATCCGCTACTACAACATCATTTACGACGCGGTGGACGACCTCAAGGCCGCCATGTCGGGCATGTTGGCACCGGAGAAGCGCGAAGAGGTCATCGGCAACGCCGAGATCCGCACCGTGTTCGTGGCAACCAAGATCGGCACGGTCGCGGGCTGTATGGTCACCAACGGTTTTGTCACCCGCAGCGCGCATTTCCGCCTGCTGCGCGACAACGTGGTGGTCTACACCGGCGAACTCGACTCGCTCAAGCGCATGAAAGACGATGTGCGCGAAGTCAAGGAAGGCTTCGAATGCGGTATCAAGCTCAAGAACTACAACGACATCAAAGAAGGTGATCAGCTGGAGTTCTTCGAGATCAAGGAAATCGCGCGTACGCTGTAAGCGAAGCAGGCCGTCATGCCCAAGAAGAAGTCCTCCGTCCCCAACCGCAGCTACCGCGTCAACGATCAGATCCAGCGCGATCTGACCGAGCTGATCGCGCGCGAGCTCAAGGACCCGCGCGTGGGCATGGTCACCATCCAGGCGGTGGAAGTCACGCCCGACTACGCCCACGCCAAGGTGTTCTACAGCTTGCTGACAGGCGACCCGCAGGAAACCCAGGACGCCTTGAACCAGGCGGCCGGCTTCCTGCGCAACGGGCTGTTCAAGCGCCTGCACATCCACACCGTGCCCACGCTGCACTTTGTGTTCGACC
>JAUYSB010000037.1 GCA_030696525.1 Hydrogenophaga sp.
GGAGCCAAACGATGATCATGCGCCCCGGCCAACCGCTGCTGCTGCCGGCCAGCCCGCTGTTCATCTGGGGCAGCCTGCTGGCCGCGCTGGGCCTCAACATGATGCTCAACATGGGCCCAGCCGGGCGTGCCGCCTGGGTGCCCGACCTGCTGGCCCTGGCCCTGGTGTTCTGGAACGTGCACCAGCCTTTGCGCATTGGCGTGGGCGTGGCCTTTGCCTTCGGCCTGGCCATGGACGTGCACCTGGGCGCCTTGCTGGGCCAGCACGCTCTGGCCTACACCGCCATGAGTTTCCTCGCCATCTCCATGCACCGGCGCTTGTTGTGGTTTCCGGTGGGCGAGCAGATGCTGCAGGTGCTGCCGCTGTTTGTGGCCGCGCAGGTGCTGGAGCTGCTGGTGCGGCTCATCGCCGGCCATGGCTTCCCGGGTCTGTGGACGCTGCTGGGCCCGCTGCTGGAGACGGCGCTGTGGCCAGTGGCCACCATGCTGCTGCTGGCACCGCAGCGCCGCGCGCACGACCTGGACGAAAACCGACCCCTATGACGGAACTGCGCAACGTCGAAGCCGAGCTGTCGCGCTTTCGTGTGCGCGTGCTGGTGGCCGGTTTGTTCGTGCTGATCGCCTTTGGCTTGTTGGTGTCGCGCCTGGTGGTGCTGCAGGTGCTGCGCCACGACGAGTTGCTGGCGCAGGCCGAAACCAACCGCACCGCTGTGTTGCCGGTGGTGCCACATCGGGGCCAGATCCTGGACCGCAACGGCGTGGTGCTGGCCACCAACTACTCGGCCTACACGCTGGAGATCACGCCCTCTCGGGTGCCCGACCTGGACGCCACGCTGGACGAGCTGGCCCAGGTGATCGACATCCAGCCGCGCGACCGCAAGCGCTTCCAGCGCCTGCGCGAAGAATCCAAACGCTTCGACTCGCTGCCCATTCGCACCCGGTTGACCGACGAGGAGGTGGCGCGTTTTGCGGCCCAGCGCTACCGCTTTCCCGGTGTGGAAGTGCAGGCGCGGCTGTTCCGCCAATACCCGCTGGGCGACCTGGCCAGCCACGTGGTGGGCTACATCGGCCGCATCAACCAGCGCGAAAAAGAGGCCATGGAGGACTGGCCGGAAGAAGACCTGGCCAACTACCGTGGCACGGAGTACATCGGCAAGCTGGGCATTGAACAAAGCTACGAGCGGCAGCTGCACGGCCAGACCGGCTTTGAGCGCGTGGAAACCTCGGCCGGCGGCCGGGCGGTGCGTTCGCTGGCCAACACGCCCGCGCGGCCCGGGCAGACGGTGATCCTGTCGCTGGACATCAAGCTGCAAAAGCTGGTGGAAGACATGTTTGGCCAGCGCCGGGGCGCCCTGGTGGCCATGGACCCGCGCAACGGCGAGGTGCTGGCCTTTGTGAGCAAACCCACCTTCGACCCCAACCTGTTTGTCGAGGGCATCGACGTCGAGAACTGGCGCCTGCTCAACGAGTCGCTGGACAAGCCCCTGCTCAACCGCGCGCTGCGCGGCACCTACCCGCCGGGCTCCACTTACAAACCCTTCATGGGCCTGGCCGCGCTTGAAACCGGCAAACGCACGCCCGGCGCCATCACCAACGACCCCGGCTTCTGGATGTTCGGCAACCACCGCTTCCGCAGCCACGGCGACCACGGCCTGGGCGCGGTGGACCTGCACCGCAGCATCGTGTCGTCGAGCAACGTGTACTACTACGCCCTGGCCAACGACATGGGCGTGGACCTGATCCACGACTTCATGAAGCCGCTGGGCCTGGGCCAGATCACCGGCATCGACCTCAAGGGCGAGGTGCGCGGCGTGTTGCCCAGCCAGGCCTGGAAACGCGGCAACTACAAAAAGCCCGAGCAGCAGCGCTGGTACGCGGGCGAAACCATCTCGCTGGGCATTGGCCAGGGCTACAACAGCTTCACCATGCTGCAGCTCACCCAGGCCATGGCGGTGCTGGCCAACCAGGGCGTCAAACACAAGCCCCGGCTGGCCGTGGCCACCGAAGACCCGGTGCTGCGCGCGCGCATCCCCATTCCGGCTGAAGCGCCCGAAAACCTGAACTACAAACCCGACAACGTGGCCGCCGTGTTGCGCGCCATGGAGGGTGTGACCACCGGTGGCACCTCGACCCGGGTGTTTGCGGGCGCACCCTACCGCAGCGGTGGCAAGACCGGCACGGCGCAGGCCGTGACCATCGGCCAGAAAGACAAATACGACGCCCGCCGCATGGAGGAGCACCAGCGCGACCACTCGCTCTACCTGGCCTTCGCACCGATGGAAAACCCACAGGTGGCCTTGGCCGTGGTGGTGGAAAACGCTGGCTTTGGCGCCGCCCACGCCGCGCCCATGGCGCGCCGCGTGTTCGACTACCTGTTGCTGGGCCAGTACCCGAGCGAAGAAGACATGGCGGCCGTGAGCAAGGGCCTGGCCGCCGCGCCCATCGGCAAGCCACGGCTGGCCAGCGAGATCAGCCTCGGCCCGCAGCCCTGAACGGCTTCGTCAACGCAAGTAGGCGTCATAGCCGGTCTTGAGGATCAGGGCGCTGACCACCACGATGAAGACCCCGCGCACAAAACCCGCGCCGTGTTTGAGCGCCAGGCGTGTGCCCAACAGGCTGCCCAACACGTTGGCCACGGCCATGGCCAACGCAAAGTGCCACCACACGTGGCCTTTCCAGGCAAACAGCATCAGGGCCGACGCGTTGCTGGCGGTGTTGAGCAGCTTGGCCGAGGCACTGGCGTTGAGAAAGTCGTAGCCCAGCCAGCGCACGAACAGAAACACAAAAAAGCTGCCGGTGCCGGGGCCAAAAAAGCCGTCGTAAAAACCGATCACCAGGCCCAGCGCGCTGGCAGCCAGCGCTTCGCGGGCGCCCACAAAACGCGGTGTGTGGTGGCGCCCCAGCTCCTTCTTGAGCAGGGTGTAGATCAGCACCAGCATCAGGATCGCCGGCAGGACCTTGCGCAGGAACTCGGGCGAGATGACGGTGACCGTCCAGGCGCCGGCCAGCGAGCCCAAAAAACACACGGCCACCGCCGGCAACAGCGCCCGCCAGCGCAGGTCCACCCGGTTCGCGTACTGCCAGGTGGCTGCCGCCGTGCCCCACACCGAAGCGCCCTTGTTGGTGCCAAACAGCGTGGCCGGGTGGGCCGCCGGAAAGGTGGCAAACAGGGCCGGCACCAGCACCAGGCCCCCGCCGCCCACAATCGAATCCACAAAACCGGCCAGGCCCGAGGCCAGCGTCACAACAATCCATTCCATTGGCGGGATTGTCGCATCCAGGTTCAGCGTGGCGTCACAGCGGCACCCGGCGCTCCAGCAAGGCTTTCAGGCGCGGCAGTGCCGCCGTCATGGCGGCGCGCCCGGCTTCAATGGAACGCTGGCGCGACGCGAAATCGGCGCTGCCCACGCCAGCCAGTGCGGGGCGCACCACCATGTCGGCACTGCCCAGCTCCAGCCGGTTGATGCTCTGGCCCATGATGGCAAAGGTCTGCAGCAGCATGCGGAAGGTGTCGTTGGTGGCGTTGCCTTCGGGCGCGCTGGAGATGTCCACCGCGATCACCAGCTCGGCGCCCATCTGGCGCGCCTGGCGCACCGGCACCGGCGCCACCAGGCCGCCATCCACGTACTCGCGGCCACTGATCTCCACCGGCACAAACACCCCCGGCACGGCGCTGGACGCGCGCACCGCGGTGCCGGTGTCGCCGCGCCGGAACACCACGCCCTCGCCGCGCTGCAATTCGGTGGCCACCACACCCACGGGCAGCGGCAGTTGCTCCAGCAGTTTGCCGCCGACCTGCTGGTTCACGTAGCGCGCCAGCGCGTCGCCACGCAGCATGCCGCGGCTGAACAGGGGCAGGGTCCAGTCGGTGATGGTGGCCTCTTCCATGGCCAGCGCGGCGCGCTCCAGCTCGGCGCCGTTTTTGCCGCTGGCGTACAGCACCGCCACCAGGCTGCCGGCCGAGGTGCCGGTCACCAGCTCGGGGCGTATGCCATTGCGCTCCAGCACCTGGATCACGCCCACGTGCGCAAAGCCGCGCGCCGCGCCGCCGCCCAGCGCCAGGCCCAGGCGCAGGGGCCGCGTGGGTGCGGGTTGCGCCACGGGCGGCTGCACGGGCTCAGGGGTGGGCGGCGGCGCGGGCGGGGTGGTGCAGGCCGCCAGCAAGCCCAGGCAGGCTGTGACCGCCAGCCGCTGCAGGTGACGCAGAGAAGGCCGGGCAGGCAGAACGCACCAGGAAAGTCCAGCTCGAAAGTTCATTAAGAATGATTCGCGTTTGTGTTACTATGCGCCCAATTTTACCCACCCACAGGAAAGCGATCATGCGCCTCAACGTCCGCCCCACCCTCGTGTTTGCCGCCGCCGTCTCGGCACTGGCGGCCCTGTCCACGCCGGCGCTGGCGCAGGACAAGGTGCTCAACCTCTACTCGGCACGCCACTACCAGACCGACGAAGCCCTGTTCGAGGGCTTCAGCAAGGCCACCGGCATCAAGATCAACCGGGTGGACGGTGACGACGCCGGCATCGTCAACCGGCTCAAGGCCGAAGGCGCTTCGTCGCCGGCCGACGTGGTGCTGCTGGTGGACGCCGCGCGCATGGCCTCGGCCGACAGCCAGGGCCTGTTCCAGCCCATCCAGTCCAAGCTGCTGGACGAGGCCATTCCGGCCCACCTGCGTGCCGCGCGCACGGCCGACGGCGTGACCTGGACCGGCTTCTCCACCCGTGCCCGTGTGGTGGTGTACGACCCGCTGCGCCTGAAGGCCGCCGACGTGGCGACCTACGAACAGCTCGCCGACCCCAAGCTCAAGGGCCTGGTCTGCACCCGCGCTGGCTCGCACCCCTACAACCTGTCGCTGTTTGCCACCCTGGTCGAGCGCCTGGGCGACGCGCAGGGCGAGGCCTGGCTCAAAGGGGTGGTGGCCAACATGGCGCGCGACCCCAAAGGCGGCGACACCGACCAGGTCAGGGCCGTGGCCTCGGGCGAATGTGGCGTGGCGCTGACCAACTCCTACTACGTGGCGCGCCTGCTCAAGTCCAGCAAGCCCGAGGACCGGGCGGCGATGGAAAAAGTGCGGGTGGTGTTCCCCAACCAGGGCACGTCGGGCACCCACGTCAACATCGCCGGTGCGGCGGTGGCCAAACACGCCAAGCACCGCGCCAACGCGATCGCCTTCATGGAGTACCTGGCCAGCGCCTCGGCCCAAAACTACTTTGCCGACGGCAACAACGAGTTCCCGGTGGCCAAGGGCGTGAAGTCGGACAACCCGGCCATCAAGGCCATGGGCGGCGAGAACTTCAAGGGCGACAACGTGTCGCTGACGGTGGTGGCGAAAAACCTGCCCAAGGTGCAGCAGATGCTGGACCGGGTCGGCTACAAGTAACAAGCTCCGGGCCAAAAGAAAAAGACCCGGCCGCTTTCGCTGGCCGGGCCAAACATCTTTTGGAGATGATCTCTCTGACTGCTCAGTGACGGCAGGCCCTCGCGGGCCCGCCGTGTGGTTCAACGGTTGTAGGCGGTTTCGCCGTGCGAGCGGATGTCCAAGCCTTCACGCTCGTCTTCCTCGCTGACACGCAGACCCACCACCATGTCAACGATCTTGAAGGCCACGACGGACACCACACCCGACCAGGCGATGGTGATCAGAACGCCTTTGAGCTGGATCCAGAGCTGGGAAGCGATGGAGTAGTCGGCAGAAGTCACCATGGTGGCGGTGACCCAGTCGGCCACGTAGCCCGGGCCGCCCAGCGCGGGGCTGTTGAACACACCGGTCAGCAGGGCGCCCACGATGCCGCCCACGCCGTGCACACCGAACACGTCCAGCGTGTCGTCGGCGCCGAGCATGCGCTTGAGGCCGGTGACACCCCACAGGCAGGCGAAACCACCCACCAGGCCGATCACCAGCGCACCGCCGATGCCGACGTTGCCAGCGGCAGGGGTGATGGCAACCAGACCGGCCACCGCACCCGAAGCTGCACCCAGCATGGAGGCCTTGCCCTTGTGCATGGCTTCACCCACACACCAGGCCAGCACGGCAGCGGCGGTGGCGGCAAAGGTGTTGATGAAGGCCAGGGCGGCAAAGCCGTTGGCTTCCAGAGCGGAGCCGGCGTTGAAGCCGAACCAGCCCACCCACAGCAGCGAGGCACCCACCATGGTCAGCGTCAGGCTGTGCGGGGCCATGGCTTCCTTGCCGTAGCCAATGCGCTTGCCCACCATGTAGGCACCCACCAGGCCGGCCACAGCGGCGTTGATGTGCACGACGGTGCCACCAGCGAAGTCCAGCGCGCCGTGTTGCCAGATCAGGCCGGCCTTGCCGGTCATCTCTGCCGCCACTTCGGCCGAGCTGTAGGCGTCCGGGCCCATCCAGAACCACACCATGTGGGCAATGGGCAGGTAGCTGAAGGTGAACCAGATCACCATGAAAAGCAGCACCGCAGAGAACTTGATGCGTTCGGCAAAGGCGCCCACGATCAGCGCGCAGGTGATGCCGGCAAAGGTGGCCTGGAAGGCGGCAAAGCTGATTTCAGGAATCACCACACCTTTGCTGAAGGTGGCGGCGTTGGCAAAGGTGCCAGCGGCGTTGTCCCACACCCCGCTCATGAACAGCCGGTCAAAGCCGCCAATGAACGCGTTGCCCTCGGTGAACGCGAGGCTGTAGCCGTAAACGAACCACAACACCGAAATCATCGAGAAGGTGACCATGACCTGCATCAGCACGGACAACATGTTCTTGCTGCGGACCAGGCCGCCATAGAACAAGGCCAAGCCGGGCACGGTCATCAGGATGACCAGCAGCGTGGCGACCATCATCCAGGCAGTGTCGCCTTTGTTGGGCACGGGTGCCGGTGCGGCTTCAGCGGCGGCAGCGGGTGCTGCTGCAGCGGGCGCGGCTGCCGGGGCGGCGTCTGCGGCTGGAGCCGCCGGGGCGGCCACAGCAGCAGGCGCCTCGGTGGCGGCAGGTGCGGCGGTCTGGGCCATGGCCGTGAACCCGCCGAAGGTCAGACTGAGGCCCAGAAACAGGCCAGTGATCAGTTTTTTCATGGGATGACTCTTTCTTCTGCGATGAGTTGCCGCGATCAGAGCGCTTCTTTGCCGGTTTCGCCGGTTCGGATGCGCACGACCTGGTCCAGGCTGTAAACGAAGATCTTGGCGTCGCCGATCTTGCCGGTGCGCGCCGCGCCTTCGATGGCTTCGATCACGCGTTCGACCAGCTCGTCGGCAACCGCCGCTTCGATCTTGACCTTGGGCAGAAAGTCGACCACGTACTCGGCGCCGCGGTACAGCTCGGTGTGGCCCTTCTGGCGGCCGAAGCCCTTGACTTCGGTGACGGTAATGCCCTGCACGCCGATGCCCGAAAGCGCTTCGCGCACTTCGTCCAGCTTGAAGGGTTTGATGATGGCGGTGACCAGTTTCATGGGGTTCCTCTCGATCGCGTTTCAATCCGGCCGCCGCCCAGGGCGGGCGGCCGGGTGCTTGTCACATGGCCTTGGCGAAGGTCAGCACCAGGCGGTTCTTGTTGATGTCGCCGTAGACGGCCTTCTTGTTGGCGCCCACCAGAGCGGCTTTGACCGAATAGCCGTCACCGATGTCGTAGCCCAGGCCGACGCTGTAGTCGGTGTAGTCGGTGCCGTTCTTGAAGTCGGTGAAGCCCACGCCCACGCTGGCGGTCACGCCTTTGGCCACTTCCATCGAGTAGCTCAGGGCCAGGTAGCCGGCCTTGGAGCCACCGAAATACTGGTCGGACACGGTGCGGTAGTACTTGGCACCGAAACCGGCAAAGCTCACACCGGCGTAGATTTCGTTGGTGTTGGCCACGCCAGCACCGGGGTACATGTAGCGGAGAAAGCCGACGTCGTAGCCAACACCGGCGACTTCGCCCTTGTAGCCGCCGTAGATGTCCGTCTCCAGGCTGTTGCCGGGCAGCCAGGTCACGTTGGAGTTCCAGATGCCCACATAGGCGCCGCTGCCGTGGGCGTAGTCAAAACCACCTTGCAGCGCGGGCTTGTTGGCGGTCTGGTCCTGGCCACGGAACTTGTAGCTGCTGTTGAGCGACACGTTGGCCGACAGCTGCGCGGCGGCCAGCAGCGGGGCGGTGGCGAGTGCCACAACAGCCAGGGACTTGAGTGCGGAAATTTTCATGACGGAGAGCTCCAGAGGTTGAGGGGGAAGACGGGCCACTTAAGCAGGGACTGTGCCAAGCAATGTCAAGCCCGGGCGCAGAGACGCCTCACCGGGTCTTTGGCGCAGTACGATGCACCGGTTCACACACCTGCCGGGGCCGCACCAGCCGTCCTGCAGGCAGGCGAACCGGGTTTTGCACCAACAACGTGCATTCAAGGGCCGGAACAAGGGCCCGGATCAATGCACCAATTCAGGGAGTGGCGCCATGGGCTTGTCTTTGGTGCACAGCCGGGCCTTGGCGGGCCTGGACGCACGGCCGGTGTGCGTGGAAGTGCACCTGGCCAACGGGCTGCCCAGCTTCACGCTGGTGGGCCTGGCCGAGACCGAGGTGAAGGAGGCGCGCGAGCGGGTGCGCTCGGCCCTGCTCAATGCGGGGCTGGACTTTCCGTCCAACAAAAAGATCCGTCAACCTGGCACCAGCCGATCTGCCCAAGGATTCCGGCCGCTTCGACCTGCCGATCGCGCTGGGCCTGCTGGCCGCCAGCGGCCAGATCGCCGCCCACCGACTGCAGGGCTGGGAATTTGCCGGCGAGCTGTCCTTGGGCGGCGAGCTGCGACCGGTTCGGGGCGCGCTGGCCATGGGTCTGGCCGCAGGTTTGCCCCAGGATGGCGCAGCGCCAGCCCGCCTCGTGCTGCCACCGGGCAGCGCCGAAGAAGCGGCGCTGGTGCCGTCGGCCCAGGTGTTCCGGGCCAGACACCTGCTCGATGTGGTGGGGCGTTTTCTGCCTGAGGCACCAGGCGAACCCGCAGGCCTGCCCGACGATGGCGACGCCGGCTGGCAGCGTTTGCCGTCGGGCGCGGCGCCGGGTGCCACTCGCGCCGCCCGCCCCGACTTCGCCGACGTCAAGGGCCAGCAACAAGCCCGCCGGGCGCTGGAGATCGCCGCCGCCGGCGGCCACAGCCTGTTGATGGTGGGGCCACCGGGGAGCGGCAAGTCCATGCTGGCGCAGCGTTTTGCCGACCTGCTGCCGCCCATGACCGAAGCGGAAGCGCTGGAGGCGGCGGCAGTGGCCTCGCTGGCCGGTCGCTTCCGTCTGGAGGACTGGGGCCTGCGGCCGGTGGCGGCGCCCCACCACACGGCCAGCGCCGTGGCCCTGGTGGGCGGCGGGTCGCCACCGCGCCCGGGCGAAATTTCACTGGCGCACCAGGGGGTGTTGCAAGAACGAACTGCCCGAATTCCCGCGCTCGGCCCTGGAAGCCCTGCGCGAACCCCTGGAGACCGGCCGTGTGCGCATTTCGCGCGCGGCGCACCAGACGGACTTTCCCGCCCGCTTTGTGCTGGTGGCGGCCATGAACCCCTGCCCTTGTGGCTACCTGGGCCACCCGCAGCGTGCCTGCCGCTGCACGCCCGACCAGATCCACCGCTACCAAAGCCGCGTCAGCGGGCCGCTGCTGGACCGCATCGACATGCACATCGAAGTGCCCGCCCTGCCCGCCGAGGCGCTGCTCAACGCGCAGCGCGGCGAGTCCACGGCCGAGGTGGGCGCGCGGGTATTGGCCGCGCACAGCCGGGCACTGGCCAGGCAGGGCTTCGCCAACCAGGCGCTGCAGGGCCAGGCGCTTGAGACCCATGCCGGCACCACACCCGAGGCCACCGCCCTGCTGCAGAAAATCGCGGCCCGCCTGGCTTGGTCGGGGCGCGGCACCCACCGCGCGCTGCGGGTGGCGCGCACCATCGCCGACCTGGCCGGCGCCGATCACCTGGACGCTTCGCACATCGCCGAGGCCGCCCAGTACCGGCGGGCGTTGCGCAGCACGTAAGTTTGTGCGTGAAATATGTATGCACCTGTGACAAACCCGCCCATGGCGGCGCCCTTTCGCGCTTACCATAAGCGCCAACCGCCTGCCCGCAGGGCCGTTCAGTCGTCGGGGGTGGCGAACACACACCATTGCCCGCCATGCCCATGAGCCCGTCCGCCGCGCAAGAAGCCCCACGCACCGCCACCGCTGTTGCCAGGTTCCCCTGGCCCACCCCGCCCTACGCGAGCTACCGCGACGATTCCGAAGGTGTGTCGGGTTGGCCCTGTGCGGTCGAAGGCGTGAACGGACAAACCCGCAATTGCCTGCTGATGTCGGTCACACCGGCCAGCCGCACGGCCCTGATCCAGGTGCCGCCGGCGCAGGTGAACATGCCGCTTCGCTTCTCGATGTTCCGGCGCATCGTGCTGAAGGCGCCGTTGTCGCCGGCCGGCCCGGCGCTGGACGCCGACGGTTTTGCGCAGAGCGAGCTGCTGGACTACCGGCAGCGCCTGCAGTACCGCGTGCACCTGGCCGACGGCAGCTCGGTGGAAGGCGAAACCGTGGGCCATGTGGAGAACAGCACAGGCCTGTTCCTCTTTCACCCGCTGGACGACCGCGACACCGTGGAGCGCGTCTTCTACCCCAGAGAGGCTTACCAGCACGTGCAGTTGGGCGAGTCCATCGGCCATGTGCTGGTGGAAGCCCAGGCGGTGACCAAGGAACAGGTGGAGCTGGCCGCGGCCGAGCAGGAAAACCTGCGCAACCGCAAGCTCGGCGACTACCTGGTGATCAAGGAAATCGTGCAGCCCGAACAGCTGCTGCAGGCGCTGGAACAGCAATCCAAGATGCCCATGGTGCGCATCGGCGAGGCGCTGACCGCGCTGGGGCTGATTTCCGACGACCAACTCAAGGACGCGCTGGACAAACAGAAAACCGAGCGCACCGTGCCGCTGGGCGAGTTGCTGGTCAAGGGTGGGCTGCTGTCGCGCCAGGATCTGCAGACCGCGCTGGCCCGCAAGATGGGCTTTCCGGTGGTGGACGTGGCGAGTTTCCCCATCGAAGCCGATGCGCTGCGCAAGATCCCATTCGCGATGGCCAAGCGGCTCAAGGTGCTGCCGCTGCTGTACCGTGAAGGGGTGTTGATCGTGGCCGCCGAGGATCCGTCCAAACGCGCCACGATTGAAGAGCTGGAGTTCACCACTCAGAACAAGGTGGTGGCAGCACTGGCCGGCATCACACAGCTGGCGCAGGCCTTGCCGGCAGCCTACGGCAAGTTCGGGCTGGACGCGTCCAAGGTCCTGTCCATGCCGGGGCGCAGCGATGAGCAGGAGCCGGCCACGGCCGACAAGCTGCTGGAGTCGCTGGAGCAACAGTCCAGCTTCAACGAGCTGGACAACGAGCCGCTGATCGAGCAGTCCGACAACTCCCTGGTGCGGCTGATCAACACCATGATCATCGACGCCTGCAACCAGCGCGCGTCCGACATCCACGTCGAGACCTATCCCACCAAGCGCAAGGTGCGCATCCGCTTCCGCAAGGACGGCCACCTCGCGCCCTACATGGAGCTGCCCCACACCTACCGCGCGGCGCTGGTGGCGCGCATCAAGATCATGTGCGACCTCGACATCTCCGAGCGCCGCAAGCCGCAGGACGGCAAGATTGAATTCGCCAAGTTCTCCAGCCAGTATCCAGTGGAACTTCGCGTGGCCACCGTGCCCACACAAGGCGGTGCCGAAGACGTGGTGATGCGCATCCTGGCTTCGGCCAAGCCCATGCCCATGCCCGAGCTGGGCCTGAGCGCGCCCAACCTGGCGCAGCTCAAAGAAGCGGTGGAGCGCCCCTACGGCATGGTCTTGTGTGTGGGCCCCACCGGCTCGGGCAAAACCACCACGCTGCATGCCGTGCTGCAGCACCTCAACACGCCACGGCGCAAGATCTGGACGGCCGAGGACCCGATCGAAATCACCAACCCCGACCTGCGCCAGGTGCAGGTCAACCCCAAGATCGACTGGACCTTTGCCAAGGCGCTGCGCTCCTTCCTGCGCGCCGATCCCGACATCATCATGGTGGGCGAGATCCGCGACCAGGAAACCGCCCAGGTGGCCATCGAGGCTTCGCTGACCGGCCACCTGGTGCTCAGCACCCTGCACACCAACAGCGCGCCCGAAACCATCCTGCGCCTGCTGGACATGGGCATGGACCCGTTCAACTTTTCCGACTCGCTGCTGGCCGTGGTGGCGCAGCGTCTGGTGCGCCAGTTCTGCAACGAATGCCGCAAAACCGAGGTGGCCAGCGCCGACCAGGTGGACGAACTGGTGCGCGACTACCTGCGCGCTTTCCCCGACGACCTGCGACCCAGCGCCGACGCCGTGAAGGCCGAGTGGGTGGCGCAACACGGGCGGCAAGGCCAGTTGCAACACTTCCATGCGCCCGGCTGCAGCCACTGCGACAACACCGGCTTCAAGGGCCGCATGGGCGTGCACGAGCTCATGGTCAACGGGCCCGAGCTGCGTCGCATGATCCAGAACCACGCGCGCCCGGAAGCCCTGCAGCACGAGGCCATGCGCCACAGCCACTTCCGCACGCTGCGCCAGGACGGCATCGTCAAGGTGCTGGCCGGCCTGACCAGCATCGACGAGGTCCGCGCGAATTGCAATTAACCCACCCCGTCGCTTGCCCGCTGCGCGTGGCCGCATCCCCCTCAAGGGGCGACACCAGCCGTCCGGCAAAGCCGGCCCGGCGGTGTCACTTGGCTAAAACCTTGCGATCCGCAGCGGGACCTGTTGAGTTCAGAGGTTGGGGGCCAGCAACCGCTGCAGTTCGCGCTCGTCGGTGTGTTTGCGCGCGGACAGGTCGCGCACCTGATCGTCACCAATGCGGCCGACGTTGAAGTAGGTGCTTTGCGGGTGGGCCAGGTAAAAACCGCTGACGCTGGCCGCCGGTGTCATGGCCAGGCTGTCGGTCAGGCCCATGCCAATCTCGTCACACTGCAACAGCTCGAACATGTCGCGCTTGACGCTGTGGTCCGGGCAGGCGGGGTAGCCCGGCGCCGGGCGGATGCCCTGGTATTTTTCGGCGATCAGGTCTTCGTTGCTAAGTGCTTCATCGGCCGCGTAGCCCCACAAATCGGTGCGCACCCGGTGGTGCAGGCATTCGGCAAAGGCCTCGGCCAGGCGGTCGGCCAGCGCCTTGAACAGGATGGCCGAGTAGTCGTCGTGGTCGTCCAGAAAGATCTTCTCGCGCTTTTCTGCCCCGAGGCCAGCGGTGACGGCGAACACGCCCACATAGTCGGGTGCCACGCCCTTGGGCGCCACAAAATCGGCCAGGCAGCGACTGGGGCGCATCACCCCGTCGATCAGCTGTTTTTCGGCCTGCTGGCGCAGGCCGTGCCAGGTCATGGCCACCTGGCTGCGGCTCTCGTCGGTATAGAGCTCGATGTCGTCGTCGTTGACGCTGTTGGCGGGGTACAGACCCACCACCGCGTTGGCGCTCAGCCAGCGGCCTTCGATCAGGCGCTGCAGCATGCGCTTGCCGTCGCTGAACACGCGCTGAGCTTCGGCACCCACGATCTCATCTTTGAGGATGGCAGGGAAGGAGCCGGCCAGGTCCCAGGTCTGGAAAAACGGGCCCCAGTCGATGAATTTGGCCAGTTCCGCCAGATCGAAGTTCTTGAACACCCGGCGGCCAATGAACTTGGGAGCCACGGACCGGTGGGCTGACCAGTCAATCGACGTCTTGTTGGCGCGTGCCTGCGCCAGCGGCCACAGCGGCACCTGCTTCTTGTTGGCGTGCTGCAGGCGCACCTTGTCGTAGTCGGCGTTGAGATCGGCGATGTACTGGCTGGCCTGCTCGCTCAGCAGGCCCTGGGCCACGCCCACGCTGCGCGAAGCGTCGGGCACGTACACCACAGGGCCTTCGTAGTGGGGCGCGATTTTGACAGCTGTGTGCACCCGGCTGGTGGTGGCGCCACCAATGAGCAGCGGAATCTTGCGCAGGCGGAAGTGGTCGTCCTTCTGCATTTCGCCGGCCACGTACTGCATCTCTTCCAGGCTGGGCGTGATCAGGCCTGAGAGGCCCACGATGTCGGCACCTTCGACCTTGGCGCGCGCCAGGATCTCGTGGCAGGGCACCATCACGCCCATGTTCACCACCTCGAAGTTGTTGCACTGGAGCACCACGGTGACGATGTTCTTGCCGATGTCGTGCACATCGCCCTTGACGGTGGCGATCACGATCTTGCCCTTGGGTTTGGCATCACCACCGGCCTCGACCAGCAGGCGTTTTTCTTCTTCGATGTAGGGCAGCAGGTGGGCCACGGCCTGTTTCATCACGCGCGCGCTTTTCACCACCTGGGGCAGGAACATCTTGCCCTGGCCGAACAGGTCGCCGACCACGTTCATGCCGTCCATCAGCGGGCCTTCGATCACGTGCAGGGGGCGGCCACCGTCGGCAAGGATGGCCTGCCACATTTCCTCGGTGTCTTCGGTGATGAACTCGTTCTGGCCGTGCACCAGGGCGTGGCTCAGGCGCTCGCGCACTGGCAGCGCCCGCCAGGCGTTTTTGGTGCTGTCGTCGCGCGCCGCGCCCTTCGCGGTTTCGGCGATCTCCACCAAGCGCTCGCCAGCGTCGGGGCGGCGGTTGAGCACCACGTCTTCCACCCGCTCGCGCAAGGTGGGCTCCAGCTCGTCGTACACGCCCACCATGCCCGCGTTGACGATGCCCATGTCCATACCCGCCTGTATGGCGTGGTACAGGAACACGGTGTGGATCGCTTCGCGCACCGGGTCGTTGCCCCGGAAGCTGAAACTCACGTTGGACACACCACCCGACACCTTGGCACCCGGCAGGTGCTGCTTGATCCAGCGCGTGGCGTTGATGAAATCGACCGCGTAGTTGTTGTGTTCTTCGATGCCGGTGGCGATGGCGAAGATGTTGGGGTCGAAGATGATGTCCTCGGGCGGGAAGTCCACCTCATCCACCAGGATGCGGTAGGCGCGCTCGCAGATCTCGATCTTGCGCTCGAAGGTGTCGGCCTGGCCTTTTTCGTCGAAGGCCATCACCACCGCGGCCGCGCCATAACGGCGCACCAGGGTGGCCTGACGCTTGAACTCGTCCACGCCCTCTTTCATGCTGATGGAGTTGACGATGCCCTTGCCCTGGATGCAGCGCAGACCGGCCTCGATCACGCTCCACTTGGACGAATCGATCATCACCGGCACACGGGCGATATCGGGTTCGGTGGCCATCAGGTTGAGGAAGCGCACCATGGCGGCCTCGCTGTCGAGCATGGCCTCGTCCATGTTGACGTCGATGACCTGGGCGCCGTTTTCGACCTGCTGACGGGCCACAGCCAGTGCCTGCTCGTACTCACCGTTGAGGATGAGCCGCGCAAAGGCCTTGGAGCCAGTGACGTTGGTGCGTTCACCGATGTTGACGAAGAGGGTGCCCTCGCCCACGATCAACGGCTCCAGGCCGGACAGGATCATGGGGGGAACGGAGGAAGACGCGGACATGGGCTCACCTGATGAAAACACGGTACAGGTGAGCGTCGTTGTCGTCCAAGCCTGACACCCGGGCACCGGGTGCTGCAACGCTCCTTGGTCAAGCGCGCATTTTAAGGGCGGCAGGCCAGCCGACACCCGCCAGCGCCGAAGCGTCAGGACGAAAAAAAACCCGCTGCGTTGCCGCAGCGGGTCACTTTGATTCAAACGCTGACTTGCGTCAGCTCAGAATCAGAAGTTGTGACGCAGGCCAACGCCGAAGCCGTTGGTCTTGGTGGCGCCGTCACGCAGCAGAGCGGCGTACGTGAAGGTGCGCTTGGACATGGCGTACTTGGCTTCCAGCACGTAGTCGGTTTCTTTGCCGCCGGCGGTAGCGCGGGCGATGTCAAACGTCAGGGTCACAGGGCCCATGGGAGCGGAAGCACCGATGGTGAAGCCCTTGCGGTCACCAGCGGGGTCTTGCCAAGAAGCAGCCACGGTAGCAACGCCCAGGTTGTAGGCAGCGCCCAGCGACCAGTTCTTCTCAGCGCCCTTGACCTTGTTGTAGGAGAAGCCAGCGGAGATCGGGCCACCCTTGTAGATCACGTTCATGTCGTACTTGCTCTGCAGGCCGTCAGCGGTGCTGGCGTCGTTGCCTTCCAGAGTGGTACCGATGGTGGCGGTCAGGCCACCGAAGTTGGGGGTGGTGTAGCCGATGTGGGCGTTGTTACGCGAACCAGCGCCAGCGAAGGCAAACTGAGCAGCGGTAGCCGAGTAGTTGGCGGTACCGGTCAGTTCCCAAGCGGCCACGCCGTAGAACGAGGGGGTCAGACGACGGCCGGCGTAGACTTCGCCGAAGCCACCGCTCAGGGCTGCGAAGGCAGCGCGCTGGAAGGTCACAGCGTCGGTAGCGCCGCTGGCGGCGTTGATGCCCTGTTCGAAGTTGAAGGAAGCCTTCAGGCCACCGCCCAGGTCTTCCACGCCGCGCACGCCCAGACGGCTGGAGCCGTTGTTCATGGTGTTGTTGGCCGACAGTTGCAGCTTGTCGTTGGCGTAGCCCAGACCAGCACGGTTGGTCTTGGCGATGGATGCATCAGCCACGCCGTACAGGGTCACGGAAGACTGAGCGAAGGCAGCGCCGGTGGCGGCCACGGCGGCCAGAGCAGCAGCAACTGTGCTTTCACATGGTTTTTCGTTGCAGTAACCATCACTGCACCATCAAACCACCATGTGTTTTTCGTTCTAAGTTGCACACCAGCTACCGTACAACAAAGCCACAGCACAGCAGCGCTGATCTGCACAAAGTTTTGAACGGAATAGAGTGAGCAGATCACGGCGTAGAAAGGCGGAGAGC
>JAUYSB010000080.1 GCA_030696525.1 Hydrogenophaga sp.
CAGAAGGGCAGCAGCTCCGGGGAAGAATCTGCCAGCCTGCCCGCATGGCACACACACGGCGGTGGGAGGCAGAATCTGCCAGCCCGGCCGATGGCACACACAAGGCGGTGGGAGGCAGCAGAGGGGTTCAGCGGCATAAAAGACCCGCGCCGAACGCAGCAAAAAGACCCGAGGCTTTTTGCGGAGGGAGGGCACCGCGGAGCGGCGCGGGTCAGCCGCAGAACCCCTCTGCTGCCTCCCATCGCCGGTCGAAGGTATCTATCACCGCCGTTAGAAGGCATCCAGTTAGCTTAGAGATCATTCGCGAGCAAGCTCGCTCCTACAGGTATTGCAGTACCCGCAATACTTGACTGATTTACTCGGATATCCGATAATCGCCGCCTCAAATTTTCTGACCAGCACCCGTCCGCAAGGCAGACAGCGATTGCCCTGCAGGCCGGAGGACCACACGTGAGTGAACAAGTCGAAGGACTGATCCGCAAGGAGTATGCGGCCGGTTTTCATACCAGTATCCAGTCTGACACCCTCAAGCCGGGCCTCGACGAAGACGTCGTTCGCTTCATTTCCGCCAAGAAGGAAGAACCCGAGTGGATGCTGGAATGGCGTCTCAAGGCGTTCCGCGCCTGGAAGGAAATGGAAGAGCCGACCTGGGCTCATGTCCACTATCCGACCATCGACTTTCAGGCACTGTCCTACTACAGCGCACCCAAGAGCATGGCCGACAAGCCCAAGAGTCTGGCCGAAGTAGATCCCGAACTGCTGGAGATGTACGCCAAACTCGGCATTCCCCTGCATGAACAGGAAGCCCTTGCGGGTGTAGCCGTGGACGCCGTGATCGACTCGGTGTCTGTTGTCACCACGTATCGTGCGAAGCTGGAAGAAGCGGGCGTGATCTTCTGCCCGATCAGTGAAGCCGTGCATCGCTTTCCCGAACTGGTGAAGAAATATCTCGGCACCGTCGTGCCCCAGAAGGACAACTTCTACGCCGCCCTGAACTCCGCCGTGTTCTCCGACGGTTCCTTCGTGTACATCCCGAAGGGAACAAGGTGCCCGATGGAACTCTCTACCTACTTCCGCATCAACGAGATGAACACCGGGCAGTTCGAACGCACGCTGATCATTGCCGACGAAGGCTCCTATGTGAGTTATCTGGAAGGTTGCACCGCGCCGATGCGCGATGAGAATCAGCTGCACGCCGCTGTGGTGGAATTGATCGCACTGGACGACGCGCAGATCAAATACTCGACCGTGCAGAACTGGTATCCCGGCGACAAGGAAGGCAAGGGCGGCATCTACAACTTCGTGACCAAGCGCGGCATCTGTCATCGCAACGCGCGCATTTCGTGGACGCAGGTGGTAACCGGTTCGGCGATTACCTGGAAGTACCCAAGCTGCATCCTCAAGGGTGACAACAGCGTCGGCGAGTTCTTCTCCGTAGGGCTGACCAAAAATTTCCAGCAGGCCGACACCGGCACCAAGATGATTCACATCGGCAAGAACACGCGCTCCACGATTGTCGCCAAGGGCATTTCTGCCGGACGCAGTCAGAGTGCGTATCGCGGGTTGGTGCGCATCAACGCCGGAGCAGAGGGCGCGCGCAATTACACGCAGTGCGATTCGCTGCTGATTGGCGATCGCTGTGGCGCGCACACGTTCCCGTATATCGAGAGCAAGAACTCCACTGCCCAGATCGAGCACGAAGCGACCACCTCCAAGGTCAGCGACGATCAGCTCTTTCTGTGCCAGCAACGCGGGCTTGACGCGGAGAAAGCCGTGTCGATGATCGTCAACGGTTTCTGCCGCGAGGTGTTCAAGGAGCTGCCGATGGAGTTCGCCGTGGAAGCGGGCAAGCTGCTCGAAGTGAGTCTCGAAGGCTCGGTGGGTTAGAAGACGCCGCAGTAACGTCCAGCAAACTTATTCAGAATTTTTTCAGGAACAGTTCCAGCATGTTAGAAATTCGCAATCTGAACGCCCGCGTCGAAGGTGCCGACATCCTCCGCAACCTCAGCCTCAGCATCAAGCCGGGTGAGGTGCACGCCATCATGGGCCCAAACGGTTCCGGCAAGAGCACGCTCGGCAATGTGTTGACTGGACGCCCCGGCTATGAAGTCACGTCCGGCGAAGTGCTGTTCAATGGCAAGGATCTGCTGTCACAGGAAATCGAAGAGCGCGCGCGCGAAGGTATATTCCTGGCGTTTCAATATCCGGTGGAGATTCCCGGTGTCACCAATATGGAATTCCTCAAAGCCTCGGTGGATGCACGACGCAAACATCTGGGGCTTGCCGATCTGTCGTCATTCGACTTCATGAAGCTGGCGCGCGAGACGTCGAAGAAAGTCAGCCTCGATGCGGCGTTTCTGAAGCGCGGCGTGAACGAAGGATTTTCCGGCGGCGAGAAGAAGCGCAACGAGATCATGCAGATGATGTTGCTCGAGCCGAGCCTGTGCATTCTCGACGAGACCGACTCCGGTCTGGACATCGACGCGCTACAGGTCGTGGCAGGCGGCGTGAACGCAATGCGCGATGGCGAGCGCAGTTTCATCATCGTCACACATTATCAGCGCCTGCTCGACTTCATCGTACCGGATCATGTACACGTGCTGGCCGGTGGTCGCATCGTCAAGTCCGGTGGCAAGGAACTGGCACTCGAACTGGAAGCCAAGGGTTACAGCTGGCTTGAGGACGAGGTTGCCTGATCTCATGACTGACACTCAAGCCATTGATTTTCAGAAGCGTGCGTTGACGCTGGCCGGTCAGCAGGAAAGTCCTGCGTGGCTTGCACCGCTGCGCTTCGAGGGTTCCGAACAGTGGCTGAATGCCGACTGGCCGGGCCGCCGCACAGAGTTGTGGAAATACACACCGCTGCAGGCACTACAGAAGAGCACAACAGCAAACTGGAGCAGGGCGCTGCCGCAAGGCGCCGGCTCTGCCGCATTGCTGTCACTGGATGCCATTCGGCTGGTGTTCGTCAATGGCGTGTTCGACTCGCAGGCGTCCAGTGCAGGCCATGCCAGAGTCGTGCGCTTCAGCAATGCCGATAACGCGCAGCGCGCGCTGATCGAGAAGCATCTCGGCAGGATCGTGGACACAAAACGCCATCTGTTTGCATCACTCAGCAATGCCTGGGTGGAGGACGGCGTGCTCGTGCACGTGCCGCGCAATGTCGTGCTGGATAAACCGGTGTACGTCGTGCATGTTTCCACACCCGAGTCAGAGCCCATCATCGCCAATCAGCGTGTGCTGGTAATTCTTGAAGACAATACGCAGGCCGAGTTGATCGAGCACTTCGTGTCCGATG
>JAUYSB010000140.1 GCA_030696525.1 Hydrogenophaga sp.
TCATCGATGATTGCCAACACAAAACAATGCAATGGTTGCCACTACAAAAATATCCAAAAGACGCAGCTAAGTCATTGATTTACAACACCTCGGTGGCGTCGGGACGCAAAAAATGGCGATTTGGTGTCGAACTCGGGTGGCCAAGATGTACCGTTCCGGCTATGCCTTCGCCAAAGCGGGGGTGATGCTCATGGAGCTCTTGCCGGCGAACGTGCAGCAGGGAGAGCTAGACCTTGAACCCGAAGCAGGAGGCCAGCGTGATCGAAGCAAGCTCATGGTGGCCATGGATGCGATCAATGGCCGATTTGGACGCGGGACAGTGCATGTGGGCTCGACGGGGGGTGCCAGGGCGGCGAAGGCCTGGGGCATGAAGCAGGAGCGACGCACGCCCCAATACACGACCTGCTGGGATGATTTGCCGATAGCGCGGGCGTAGGGCGAAGCCCGTGTCAGATCTGGATCGACTGGATGATCTTGTCGCAGATCGGCCTGAGCATGAGTTCGAGATCGTTCTGGTATGAGACAGTGATAGTGAAGGACTTCCCTTCGTTAAAGATGCGAACCAAACGGACCCTGAATGGCTTGTTGCCCCCAATGCCGGCACGGTTGTATTCGGTGATAAACGCGGTAAATCCGTTGATTTTGGTTTTTCTGGTTCCAATCCACGTCGTGACATGGGTTCCGGCATTTGGGCCAAATTCCATGATGTTTTTGTGCAACTCATTGTCGAGATCGTTGGTGTCGCTGGCCGTTGCGGCTGAGGCATCAGCCTGCGAAATCTCCATATCGGGGTAATAGCGAATGTTGAAAATCGCGATGGTCTTGTTTTGGTCGTTGTATAGATTTGCGCCAAAAGCAAGATCGGAGACAGGTTGAGGCAAATTGTTGAGGGCGTATTTGGCTTCAACAAGAGCGTCAAGCGTGATGCGGCTGTTTTTCGTAATGGCAACCCAGTTCCGGGGTAGCTCAACAGTCACAGACTTTGGCAATGCGAGAGAAACATAATTCCCTGCCGCAAAACTGGTGGCTGAGCAGAGAAGCAAAGCGAAAAAGAGAAGCGTTCGAAATGGATTGAAAGATTGGGTCATGTGCTGATCGTGGCAGGTCAAGATGGACCACATGGTACTACCTGTCCCCGACGTACTTACAGCCGCATGCGCCACATGCACATTTGATCCATCCGCACCGCGGGCAGTGATCTTCATCTGAGATGAGTTCGCGTTGGCACTCAAAGCAGTGGGTTGTGTAGAGCTTGGCGTTTTCTTTACGGCTTTGCTCGTTCGCGCGTCTATCTTGGTAATACCGCCGCTCTTCCGCTAACCACGCCGAAGCATGGATGGATTTCCAACGAAGATAGCTATTGATTGCTGGTGATGTCGTTTCGCTTTCGCGAACTGAATGAAACTGCGTTCTAGCTTGGGTAGGAACAAATTTCTGCATAGTATCGAGAGCAACATTCCACAAGAAAACATGCGGACAGTCATTAAGTTGAACATCCCGATCAAAGACATATAGTGAGTCGTTGAGTTTGCCGACCCAAAAATTTTCTGTCATTTGGAGCCCCAGGCGTAGAACAGCGCAAGCGTCAAATGCACATTTAACACTTTCGACCATTCTAGCCATGCGGCCCGAGTGAGGCTTGCCTACCTGCGCTCAGGTTCCCTGGGGGCGAACAACTTGCCTGTTTGCGTATCGGTCGCAAGGTAGAAGTCGATTTCCACTGCCGCCTTCTTCGCGCGCAAGAAGCGCAATGCCTTGTCCATGCTCTTGCCGCCACGCTGCTCAAAAAGGTACACCTTTGAGCTGGGCCCGCTCATGGCGTCCATGCTGTCCTCGATTAGGCGTTGGCCGTGAGCACCAAAGTACCGCACCGGGATGAACTGCCCCACGGCCCACTCGTTCATCTTCCAGTTGGTGTGCCGGCCCAGCCAGTGGTTGAGGGTCCAGCGGCGGCCGTTAGCGCGGTGGATCGTGTTCAGGCGCTTGCCGATGATGTCCGGCGGGGCGTGATCGACGCCCAGGAGCGTGTAGGAGGGGTTCTGGAGCAGGGTGTGGAACTCACCGACCACGCCGGCGCTGAACTTCGGGGGGAAGCCCAGGGACTCCAACTCTGTTGCAAGTGCTTTGCGGCCCGCTTCGGTATCTTGCCAAAACTCTGTTTGAGGGTTCGACCAGTAGGCATACACCAGGGCGCAGACCATCACCCGAACACGGATGCCTAGCCAGTCGTCCCTCCATTGGTCCTTGTGGCGCTTGACGTACTTACGAAGCTCGCGCAGGGTGGGGCAGTTGAGCGCGCCCAGGTACAGGACCTCATCGACGGTTCTGTACTTTTCCGCTTCAAAGAAGTGGACCACGCTGGTGAACACCATCCTGTGCGGAGATGCAGGCCCCATGGAGTAGCCGGAAAATGAGTGCTCGTAGAGTTTCACACCACCAACTTTAAGATCGCAGGGCGATGGAGAACTCAGAGCAAATGCCTCTCAGAGCGCACTTGCTCAGAACACAGTGCAGAAATCCGGCAAAAGACAGAAAATCCAACCTGAAATTGAGACTTTGATGATGAGCAAAACCAAGATTTTCCTGATTGAAGACGATCCATTCATCATCGATCTGGTCAACGAGGCCTTGGCAGGGCGTCCGGACTTGGAGCTCATTGGCACAGCGCGCAACCTTCAATCGGCGGTGGAGCTTGCCCCAAAGTCCAATGCGGACCTCTTCTTGGTGGATTTGGGTCTGCCTGATGGGCACGGCGAAGTGGTGCTGTCGCAGATTGCCGCCGCTTACCCTAATTCGCACCGGATGGTCTTCAGCGTGTTCGATAACGCTGAGCGATTCGCCAAGGCGCTTCGTGCCGGGGCCACCGGCTATGTGCTCAAGGGCTGTGAGCCTGAAGAACTGTTGGAGTCCCTTGATCGACTCCTGGCCGGGGACGCGCCGATGCCGCCCATGTTGGCGAAGATGCTGCTTGAACACTTCCGCTTCAACCCGCCGACTGCGCCCGTGCCCACGGAGCCAGCGGTTGCAGATGACGATGATCATGTTCAGGTGGAAGCCGATGGCAAAGTGAGTTTGTCGCCGCGCGAGGTCGACGTGTTGAAGTTGGCCAAGTTGGGCTGGGGGAACAAGGCGATTGCCCGGGAACTGGCCATTGGTGAGTCCACGGTGCAAACCCACTTCAAGAAGATTTTCAAGAAGCTCCAAGTGAGCAATCGAATTCAGGCGTTGGACAAGGCCGGGGCTCAGAACTGGACTTGAGTCTGAGCGGCCCGAATGAAAATTCTCACTAGCACGATTCTTCAGGCCCTGCGGGGGTGGTACGGGCCACCCGGGCTTGGACTCTTCAAGCGTGTTGCGTGGCTGGGCACGGGGGCAGCACGCGCGATCGTGGCACTGCCCGGCGTTGTTTGGATGATCGCGCTGCTGTTGTTCGGACTGTTCCTTTTCCTCTCAACCAACATCAAGCCAGGTCAGGACCAGACGTTCCTGATATCCAGCGCGGAGGTCTCAAATGAGGGCACCCCGGGTTCGCGTGAAAAGGTGCGGGTGCAGTTGCCCCACCACCTCGATAACCTCAGTTCAAAAGAATGGGAGGTCCACACCTACGATTTGGCGTGGCCTCCCGCCCTGACCTATGCCGCACCCCAGGATCAGTATCTCGGACTGCTGATACCTCGTGTCGGCGTGCGCTTTCGCGTATTGCTCAACGGGTCAGAGGTCGCAGAATCAGGCTGGCGTGACCCCATCCAGCGATCGAGCAACAGTGCCACCACGCCTCAGTTGATACCCCTACCGGCAGCTCACTTGCGGCCAGTGGCAATCCAAAACGAGGTTTCCATCGAGGTCTATGGCCAGCCGATGGAGGGAAGCGGGCTTTCTACCGTTCAGGTCGGTGACTTCCAGGAATTGAAGAGCCGATATGACGCGCTGCGGGCATGGCAAGTCACCGTGCCAACGATGCTATTTGCAATCACCGGGCTTGTGGCCATGGTCGCGTGCATGCTCTACAGGCATCTGAAGCAAACACTGTTGCTTTACATGGGGGCTTCAGCGGCGGCCTATGCGATCCACCTGCTGCTGTCGGGAATATGGTCGCCGGAATTTGGTTATCCCTTGCACTTCCTGGTCAGCAGAATCAGCTTCAGTCTGTACTGGGTGTTGTTGCTCTTGTTCTGCGTTGAGTTGATGGGGCAAAACACGACCCTGACCAAGACGATTGCGGCTTCTGCCGCTGTGGTTGGACCCGTCTGGCTGTTGGTGACCTGGGCCCTGGGCAGCATCAACGCTTACCGACTGTGGGTGCTGGTCCTGGTGGCCTTGGGTGTGATGATCATGCTCGAGGCAGTGATGCGTGCGTGGCGAAAGCCACAAATCAAGCCCAATGAGTGGGTGGTGTTCACGGTCTTGGCCTTTACGCTGATGACCGTTGCGCGGGACTTCCTTGTGATTTACACCCCCTTTGAAGGAGATGTAGAGATGCAGTGGTTGCCGCTTCACGCCCTTGGAACAATTGCCGCCTACGGGTGGGTGCTGGTTAAGCGATCGACCGATTCAGCAGAGGAAATCCGCGCACACGCGCTGGAGCAACAAGTGCTTCGAGAGCAGGCAACGGCAGAGTTGCAGAAGGAGCATGCGGAGCGCGCCATTCGCCTACGGCGGGAGGCGGTGGAGAAAGAACGCGCCCGGGCCATGCGCGATCTTCATGATGGGCTTGGTTCCCAGATGCAGCAAATCGTCATGTACGTCAAGAAGCATCGCCAGGGGATTGATCCTGACCAGTTGATTTACATGGTGCAAACCGCTGTGCAGGACTTGCGTGTGAGCCTCACAGGCGAGGACGCCACGGCGCAGGGCGACATTGCAGTGATGACCGCCGCGCTGCAGAACAAGGTCAAGACGATGCTCAAGAACGCGAACATTGAGCTTGAATGGCGTGTGCGCGAGGTGAGTTCCTTGCCGAATCTTGCGGGCCTGGGGCTTTCGAACCTCAACTTCTTTGTCACAGAGGCAATCAACAACATCACCAAGCACGCCCATGCCAAAACGGTCACCATCAGAACGTACGAAGAAAATGAGCACGTGATCCTGAGCATCGAGGACGATGGAATCGGCATGCTCAACGCTGACCCGGCTACGCGTGGCACATCTCAGGGTGTGAACAACATGCGCAAGCGGGCGAAGATGATGGGGGCTGAGTTGGAGGTGATCTCCGGGGCAACCGGGGGCACCACCTTGCGCTTGGTATTCGACGGAGGGGTCGAAGTGGTACGCCGAGACGAATATGGGATCACGTTGCCGCCGCCTGATTTCCCCACCACTTCTGGCAATACGGTTCTTCCGGAGCATGTGGCGCTGGTCAATGACGAGCAGCTGAACGACTTGATGAGCCGGCGATTCGCGCCTCAGAAAGAGGCCAAAGTCACACCAGATATTCCTCTGCCCTGAGGCCGGGCGAGGCGGCAAACCGGTTTTGCCGGTCGCTACGCAAACCGGTTTTGCGAGATGCTTCAAAAGCGGCAAAACACTGTTTTGTTGTGGCTGCAGCCGCTGGGGAGGACGAGGGGCTTTCGCCTTTCAAGACCGCTACAATTACCCCACTCTTCGGCACTGACCGAACAGCGAGCTGCCGAGCAGCATTTACGCATACAGCACTACGGTGCAAACCACGCCCACAAACACCTGCTGGGTGTTGGTGGATTTTGACAAGCCTCCACAGGAATTGCGATGGACCGATTCAATCGGGTATCTGGTCGCGTGGTACGTCTGGAGGTCGATGTCCAAGGTTTCGACCTTGGCAGATCTACACAGGCGTTCCGAAAGCGCCAATCGCAGCCCAGACAGGCGACTCATGACAAGGCAAAGCCGCCTCAACCTGCGTTGAGACCGACAAGCCCGCCTCATGTGCCGCCTGTGCACAAGCCAATCCCGCATCCCCACGTACGACCGCAATCCAGGGCCCAACAGGCACCGGATGCGCTCGACATGGAAGCGGAAATGGTTGTGTTCGGTGACAAGCAAAAGGCCCTCGCAGAAGCCGAGGCCCGTCTTGCTCCGTTCACGATGGAACTGTGACAACTCCCCTTTTTTCCGACACTGGCTAGAGCCAGCGAAAGGAACCATGACCGAAATTCAAATGAAACTCTCTCCGATCAATACGGCCTTGGCCGTCAACGAAGCTGCGAAAGACGCAGAAGCAAGCAAGGTGATCAACGTCACCACGTTTGCAACTCTGTTTGGCTTTGGCCTGCCCGTTCGCATGGAAGCCGAAACGTTTGGCGTTTTGGTGACCCGTCGACCTGGTGCAAGCACCGCCGATATGCGTCCGTACGAGCGCTCTCGTCTGCTGGCAACGCTCGCAACAGTGGCCACCTATTTGGGCTGCTGTGATGAAGAGCCTTGTCAGGCTGAGCACTGGGTCATTCCAAGCGACAGCATGGACGGTCTTGCGCGTTGCATGTGGGTTCAACTGGCCATCGAAGGTGATGGCTACCTGATCTCGATGCCACAGCATTGATTCCTGAATGGGGCGGCCAACCGGCTGCTCCGTGCAGGAGCCTCACTGGCGGTCCCGTCTATGACGGGGCCTTCCTCAAGGGGGTCGTTGGGTCTGCGCTTCAGGCCAGGTAGAGCGGAACTTTTGAGGAAGGTTGCCGAACAGGCGACCACAAGAATCGTTACAGCTTCGGCTGTCGATGCGTGCCCATGAGCACGCCTTTATGCACCAACCCTTGCGGGGACTCAGTCCCCGTAGGGGTTACTGGGTCTCCGCATTTTTTTATGAGCGCGGAGAAACAATGGGTAAAACCTCCCAGGCGAAAGCGGAAAAACCGCAAACCTTTTGGCTGCCCGGCTTTGAACCTGAAGGTTACGCTCCCAGCGTAACGAGCATGGTTCCACCTGCAAAGACACACCCTGCCACCCCGGTGGCAATCGTCTCAGCAGTGTTGGCCGAAACAGTCTTGCCGATTCTGCCAACACCGCCCGCGGTGAAGGCTGAAGAGGTTTACGCGGATGCAGTGATGCATTCGTTCGAAGCCGAGGTCGGAGCAACAGAGTTTGAATCCCAGGGCATGTCGCCGGCATCGCAAGATGTCACGATTGTTCTGAGCGACGATGACTTCAAGCCCGACCTTGAAGCAGATGTGCGTTCCTGGCCTGCGTTTGACGCAAGCCGCTACCTGCCTCGCAGCGGGATGAACGAACGCATTGAAGCGAACCTGCAGGCGATCGAGACGATGATTGCCCTGCGTGCTGATCGCTCACAAGTCACGGATGATGATCGTCACAAACTGCTCGCGTACTGCGGGTGGGGTGGGGCGTCCAGAGTCTTCGAACCGACTGGTGGAGACAGTGTTGCAGGTCACAGAAAGCGTCTCGAGACGTTGTTGACTCAGGAGGAATTCAACGCGGCGCGCGCAAGCGTGACGAGTGCGTTCTACACCGAGCCGGCAATCATTGAGGTCATCTGGCACATGGTGCGCAAACTGGGTTTCCAGGGCGGTCGCATCGTGGAGCCAGCAGCGGGTTCGGGAATGTTCTTGGCACACATGCCGCCGGACATTGCCAGCAAGAGTCAGATCACGGCCGTCGAGATTGACGTTGTCAGCGCAGAGCTTCTTGAGTGCACCTTCGGGACACTTGGGGTCAATGTGATGCACGCTCCGATTGAAAAATCGGGTCTTGCAGCTGGCAGCTTTGACTTGGCGATATCGAACGTGCCCTTTGGTGACCATCGGTCGCTGGAGACGCGCAACGTGCCGTACAAGGATCAGTCGCTGCACAACTACTTCATTTCGAAGTCGATTGACCTGGTGCGACCGGGCGGCCTGGTGGTGATGATCACATCGTCATTCACCATGGACAGCCAGCGTGCTGCGCACCGTCAGTGGATGGACTCTCAGGCAGAGATGCTTGGGGCGTACCGTCTTCCAGCCAACGCGTTCAAGCGCTTGGGAGGGACTGAGGTGGTCACCGACCTGTTGGTCTTCCGAAAGCGGGAGGCCTCGAAGTTCAGCGGCGATGTGCCCTGGGCCAAGACTGTCGCACCTGAGCAGGAGATGTTTGCCAAGTCGCCGCAAGGCTACACGGTGAGTGTTCCACTGCACAACCTGTCCATCAATGAGTGGTACGTAAAGCACCCGCAAGCTCTGATCGGGAAACTGGTCTGCGAGAGGGGGCAATACAGCCAACTCATGCACGTGCTCAAACACGATGGCGACATCGATGAAGTGGCACAGCGCCTGATGGCATTGGCTGGTGAAATGCCGGCGGATGTCTACAAGCCACGAAAAGCTGAGACCGTGCAAACGGTTCGAAGCCTGGAGGTGGTGAGCGCTACCCGGACGGTCAAACCCGGTTCGTTCCTGGTCCATGACGGTCGAATTTGCGTGAGCAAAGACGATCACGAATGGATCGACGTGGATGATGCCTACACGGGCAAAGTTCGCGAGCGGATGCTGGGGATGATGGAGATCAGAGACGCAGCGCGTGAACTGATCAATGTGCAGATTGCCTCTGACGACGATGTTGAGCTCAAGCGCCATCAGGGCCGACTCAATGTGGTCTACGACAACTTCGTGAGCAAGTACGGCAATGTGGCCGCCAGTGCAAACGTGAGGGTCTTCAAGACCGATCCTGACTGTCCTCTGCTGCTGAGTTTGGAGTCCTACAACGAGGAAACCGAGCAGTACGTCAAGGCAGCGATATTCACGAAGCGCACCGCTGGCAAGCGTGTTCCGCCTGCAAAGGTGGGCAGCGTCAAAGATGCCATGTTGGTCTCGCTGGGGCTTTACGGTCGAATTCGTATGTCTGACATGGTGCAGCGCACCTCGATGACGGAGAAGGAGATCAAGAAGCAACTGCAGGAGCAGGAGTTGGCATTCATTGATCCGGAAACGGGTCTGTGGGTGACAGCGTCTGAGTACCTGTCGGGTCACATTCGCAACAAGATCGCTACAGCGCATGCTGCAGGTGGCAAGTTCGCGATGAACGTCAAGGCGTTGACCGAGGTTCTCCCTGAGGATCTTGGGCCGTCTGAGGTGGAGGTCCGACTAGGCGCACCCTGGATTCCCTCAAGTGTCATCAAGGATTTCATCGTTGAATTGGTGGAGCCTGGACAGTTTGAAATTGACCGACTTGAAGTCGACTACACCGCCGAAGCAGCAACCTGGGTTGTCAAAACGGGTGGACGCCACGAACACTTTGGGAAGTCAGCTCTGAACACGGCACGGTGGGGCAACACGGATCGCTCTGCGGTCCAGTTGGTGGAAGCGGCACTGAATCAACAGCCGCCAACGATCACGCGCACCGATGGTGATTCGACGTACGTGGACAAGAAGGCCACGATGGCAGCGCGCGAGCGCTATGAAACCATCAAGCATGAGTTCAAGGCGTGGGCATACCGTGATGCGACGCGGCGGGACACCCTGCTGCAGATCTACAACACGGCCTTCAACCAGATCGTTGAGCGAAAGTACGACGGTTCACACCTGATCCTGCAGGGCATGTCCCCGGTGATCACGCCGTATCAGCATCAGCTTGATGCGATTTGGCGCATCGTCAGTGGCGGTAACACGCTGTTGGCGCATGAGGTGGGCGCTGGCAAGTCGTTCACGATGATTGCTTCGTGCATGGAAATGCGACGCATCGGCAAGGCCAACAAGCCTTTGATCGCTGTGCCGAACAACCTGCTGGAGCAGTTCGTGGGTGAGTGCTTGCAGTTTTACCCAACGGCGAACATCCTGATGGCGACCAAGGAAGACCTTTGCGGCGCGAAGCGACATGAATTTGTTGCACGTGTTGCGAGTGGCGACTGGGATGCTGTCGTGATGACCCATGCGACGTTTGAACGAATTCCGGTGAGTCCTGCCAAGACGAGAGTCTTTGTGGATCAACTCCTGGGACAAGTGAGGCTGGCCATGGCAAGCGCAAACGAAGACACGTCAAGACACGCCAAACGCACCGTCAAACAGTGCGAGAAGATGATCAAGACGATTGAGGCGAAGGTCGAGCGTGCTCTCAATGAGGAAGCGAAAGATGACCTGGTCTACTTCGATCAGCTCGGCATCGACTTCATCATGGCCGACGAGGCGCATTTGTTCAAAAACTTACTCAGAATCTCGCGCATGAAATCGGTGGCGGGTCTCCCCAACGTGTCGAGCAACCGTGCTTTTGACATGTGGATGAAGACGTCAACCATCATGGACTTGCGTGGAGGTAAGGAGGAAGGGGTTGTCATGGCCACGGCCACGCCCATCAGCAACAGCCTGGCCGAAATGCATGTGCTTCAAAAGTACCTGCAACCCGAAACGCTCAAGGCGCATGGGTTGTACGAGTTCGACGCCTGGAGTGCGACCTACGGTGAAGTGGTGCAAGGCATGGAGATCTCGCCTGACGGCGGGGGATACCGACTTGCTTCGCGTTACTCAAAGTTCGTCAACGTGGCTGACCTAATGTCGATCTTCCGACAGGTGGCGGACATCAGGACGCGCTCGATGTTGAACCTGCCGACGCCGGCGATCAAGGGTGGTAAACCCACTGTGATCACCTCCAAGTCAAGCGAGGAGCTGAAGGCCTTCACGGCAGCACTGGTCGAGCGTGCTGAAAAGGTGCGCAACGGCACGGTGAAGCCTGACGAGGACAACATGCTTGCCATTACCAATGAGGGCCGCAAGGCTGCACTGGATATGCGCCTGATCGACCCGACGCAACCATTCGACCCCAACGGGAAGGTGGCCAAGGCGGTTGAGAACATCGTTCGCGTCTGGAAAGAGACGGCTGAAGTGCGGGGCACGCAGCTTGTTTTCTGTGACCTGTCTACGCCTAAGTCAAACGGTTTCTCGGTCTACAACGACCTTCGAGATCGGTTGGTGGAAGCAGGCATTCCGAGTGCAGAGATCGAGTTCATTCACGATCACGACACGGATGCCAAGAAGGCGGTGCTGTTCCGAAACGTGCGCGCTGGGCGTGTGCGTGTCCTGATGGGTTCAACGACCAAGATGGGCATGGGTACCAACGTGCAAAAGCGCCTCAAAGCGCTGTGGCAGTTGGATCCACCGTGGCGGCCGGCTGATGTGACGCAACGTGACGGTCGAGCTCTGCGTGCTGGCAACATGCACGAAGAGATTGAACTTGGGCGTTATGTGACAGAAGGCTCGTTTGACGCTTACGTTTGGAGCTTGCTGGAGACGAAGGCTCGCTTCATCGACCAGGTGATGACGGCTCGAAAGGGCTTGCGCACTGTTGAAGACTTGGCCATGGGCGCGTTGTCCTATGCGGAGGTGAAAGCCATCGCGTCGGGTAACCCGGCTGTGTTGCGCAAAGCGCAGGTTGATGCCGATGTCATGCGACTGTCTCTGCGGCGCGATGAGTGGGAAAACACTCGTTGGCGTCTGAACCACACTATCAAGAGCAACCGCTCGACCATTGCTGACATTCAACGACACCAGTCTGTTGTTGCTCAGAATGCCGAGGACTTGATCAAAGCCTTCGAGGCGGGTCTGGAAGTTGTTCCCTATGAAGGGTGGTGCGAAAGCGCGTTGAAGCACAGCGACTTGGAAGGCCGTCTTGGCACCCAGATTGCGATGGTTTCACGCCTGCGGAGCAAGAAGCACGGTAGCGGGATTGTGGGTGAATTTGCAGGCTTCAGCATTGAAGTCGAGGACTCATTCACAGGCCCTGAGGTCTATGTGGTCAGCAAGCGTAACGGCAAGCTGTACTACTCGATCAACCGTACAGGAGTGCCGATTTATGACGTCAGTGGTACCGGCTCGCTGGTGCTGCAAAAGCTTCGTGACTTGTGTGACTTGCCTCAGCGGCAGGAGCGCACGGTCAAACGGCTCACTGATGAAGTGGCCATGGCCGAACAGCAGATGAATGCGCCGTTCGAAGATGAAGAAAAGCTTCAGGAAGCGTTGCGTGAACAACGCGAAATCGAATCCCTGCTTGATCTGAACAAGGATCAGGCGGGTGTCGAGGACGCAAAGGAATCGACTGACGCCCCCGCCGACCAGGCAGAACCTGAAGAGGTCACCGAGTAATCGGCCTGGATAAGCAAACTCCCCCCATATGGCTACGGCTGTGTGGGGGTTTTTTTCGTCTGTATGGCTGAAAGAGCTGTAGAGAAGTTAAAGGCTCTTGGTGTGGAATACGGACAAGGGTACTTCCTGGGCAAGCCCATGCCGCTGGAGTTGCTCATTGGCCTCATCAACGAGCAGTGCAACAACGTTTTGGGCCTTGGACAGGCATGGCCGGGCAGGGCGACGGTTGCCTCCTCAAATGGATCGTATGCCTCACTGAGTGAGTGACTTACCAAAAGCGCTTAGACTCCACCCTGCCCACCTGTGCGAAAGCCAGGGTCGCAAAGCCTCCGGTCTACCTTCTGCTGCTTCGGCACAGGAAACGATAGCGGGGTTGCCGGTTAGTTCCACTGACCGTCTGCCCATCCTTTCAACAAGGTGGCGAGCGATTCTTCACACTCTCCACTGTTGGGCTGAGTCTCCGAGCGGCGCATAGCGCAATGTGTATCTGACTAGAGTTCAGGCACTGCTCTGCGACCCATCAACCCTATGTACGCGCAGGCCTGAGCCGCGCTCACCATCTGACCTATCACGCGCAAGCTGGCCATGGCCGGTTGTGCGAAGAGGGCATTTGCAATCGGAGGAAGAACTTTGTTTTGGCAGAAGCAAAAGCAGCAAGAGCATCTGTTTGAGGGAGTGGTCAAGCGAATTGGATTTGTGACGCCCTACGTCAAAGTCCAAGGCTACTTCGCAGTCGTGCTCGAGATCCCAGGGCAAGGCTTGCGCATCGTGCGCCTGGTGGCCACTCTCATTGAGCACTACGAAAAGCTGACCCTGACAAAGCCAGGCGACAAACTGCGCGTGGTGGCTTCGCTGGTGACCTTCCACGGCACCATTGGTGAAGTACACGCGGGCCCCAAGCACAAAGTAATTCACTGCACAAATGAAACGCTTGAGGCCGAAGCGGAAGACCCGCGGGGTGGGTGATGACTGAGATGCGATACGTGGTGGTCAATGTCCAGAAAACTGAGCTCGTACGTTCGCAGGACATCGACCGCACGAAAATGCTGAGCGTCCTGGAAAACACCATCAAGCCAATATTGACGGGTGGGCAGGCCTGGGCCAACAACCGGGACAGCGTTTTTCATGTCACTGGTGATGTGAAGAAATACAGCGGCCAGTTCACGCTACGGCGTGAGGGGAAGAAGATCGCCTCCCTGTCTGTTTGCCTCCACCCAAGCGCCAAGAGCCGGGAGTGGGCATGGATCCACAAGCACGGTCGCGAGCCCATCAAGCAACAAACGTCCGCCCCGCAACCTCTGTGGACCGCGCTGCGCTACGACATTAATCCTGAAGAACAACCGTCGTGGCTCCACGAGTGGGCCAAGCACTTGGGCTATGCGCTGGCCATGCGTGGTGCGCGCTGAAACAAACAGTAGGTTGCCTCGCCCGCGAGTGAGTATCTGATCCGGCTAGTGAACTGACACGCTGTTGTTCCGGCCGAGCGAAGCGAACTTTCCCCGGTCGCCCATCTAGGGCAGAGTGACGAAACTACATGCACATCATCCCCACGAGCATCATCGACATTGTTGAAGGCGGCGTAAGTCCGAAGTTGAGCGGGCAGTGGGCGGGAGAAAAAAGATATTCCCAATTTCTTTGGGGGTCGACATCAAATATGATAAAAAGCGTCTGACGTAGAGTCATAGAGTAGCAACCCAAGGTCAGTTGTGCCTTGAATGATTGGAGTCAATAGCCGTGTCAGTTGTCCAAGTTCCTTTTTCTATTAACAAAGCAGTGGGTCTGGCAATCGCGACTGCCATCGCAATCGCGTCAGCGCCATCTCATGCAGAAGGTCAGACCGGTGATGCTATTGCGAAGTTGGCATCTAAATATGATGCGATACAAGGTGATCTATTTTCAGATGATTTTGTCAAGCGATCCAATGCGGTTGGGATTATTCGGGCAAATCCAAAAATCCTGTATTCAGCAATTTTTCGCAATATTGACGTAAGCCTTTCCTCAGCCTCATGCGGCGATCTTCTTTTGGAAAGGATCAAAGAATCAGTTTCTATTATCAAGGAATATTCTTCTGAGATGGAAAAGGATGACATGATCAAATTGCAGAATCTGAGTGCCGATATGGCGCGAAAGGATGATGCGGCGAGTAACCAGGTTTGTTCTGCCCACAAGCACCGTCTGGGCGAATTGTCAAAGCTTATTGAAACGTACTCAAATCCGGAAACGAAACGTCAAGCTGAGTTGGCCGAAGCGCAGGCAAATGCTAAGATCGTTGAGGCCAAACGAATTGCCGATGAACGGGAAGCGGCGGTCAAAAAGATCAGGGAGAATGAAGCAAAGCGTCAAGCTGAGTTGGAGCGGTCAATGAAGTTAATTGAGGCTCAAAGAAAAGCCGTGATCTCATGCAATGGAAAGACCGTCTGCGATAAAGCCTTTGCGTTAACTCAAATTTTCATCAGTGAATACGCAGACATGCGAATTCAAATGGCAAACGAGACAATTATTGAAACATTCGGAAGTTCGCCAGGATTTAAATTGTCCGCCAAGGCCACTAAGGTCCCTCAGGCTGGTTCTACAAGTCTGATAAGACTTTCTTTGAACTGCAACCCGGATTCAGCAATTGCAATTGGCATGTGTGATGCAAAGTTGCATCATGTTTACAGTGAGTTTCCGAAATACGTAAAAAATAGGCTCAAAAACTGAAGCGCAATCGCGTATCAGCATGCCCGCCTCCAACCATGTGAAGAGGATATCTGAGGGCTTTGCGCCATCATTCTGTAGGGGACAGTTCAAGTAATCGCCGGCTCAAAGCATCAAAATGTGGCACGAACCGCTTGGCGTCATCAGAAAACGCATGGGGATGCATGCCAAGGCGTGCGCGTAGCGTCTGCGTTGCGAATGAAGCGATTTCGAGGGCCACCTGGCGTTCTTCCGGGGTGAAGGTCGAAAGCTTGCGGCCGATCAGGTTGCTGAACTGAACGACCCGCAATTCCCATTTCTCTGACTCATGGTTGGGCCCTGTGTTCACGATCACCTTGCGTGCCTTCTCAAGGCAGCCTTCTATGCTTACGAGGATGGCACGCTGCAGGAGTGTGTCGTCGCTCAGTCGGGGCATAGGATCAGGCCCGGATGGACGCCATGTTGAACGGCAGCAGCAGGGCTGTCTTGCTCAGTTTGAGCTTGCCGCGCGCCAGAGGGTGAAGCGGTGCACCAGATGCTGTGCGACCGAGGCAGAAGACTTGGCCACCTGGTGGCAAGCTCAAGGCCACGTGCGTGACCAGTTCGTCAAACCAGTTCTTGCTTGCTTGGGTTTTCTCGGCCAGGGCGCCCCATGCCAGCAAGAACGCACCCGCTGTCTCGGTCTTGGCCAGGATGTGGTCGAGGTTTTCGCGCATGGCGGCCACAGCCGCGGGCTCGCCGGCGGCGTTGTCACTCAGCATCGCGTAGGCCGGTGCAGGATCTGGGCTGCGGATGGGCACGCCGTTGACCACCACAAGCGTGCCATACCCATTGTGGGATGCAATGTGGGAGAGAAGCGAAATCGTCGGGTCATCTTCAAGCGCATCAGCTGTGCTGGGATTGAACATACACGCGACCAGAGTGGGCCGTGCGTCCCATGTTCGTGTGAGAGTCCAGCGCATACGCCCGCAAGGTGAGATCGCCGCGCCGCGCTGAAGGTCTGAGAGCGTGAAATCCATCGTGGTGGTGTTGGTCTGACCGTTCAAGGCAGATGGTGGCCTAGGCCGCGCATGATGGAGCGATCCTCTTTGATGCCCATGTCGTCGGCCACCTTGAAGCTGGGTTCACCCGCGCGCAGGCGGTTGACGATGACGGTATTGCGGATGACGCCTGGGCCGATGTGGTTGGGCGTGGGCATGCCGAGTTCTTCACAGGCCTTTTGAACCCGCGCGGCGATCAGCCGGAAAAGCCCAGCGGTACTCATGTGCGGGGCGCGCTCGGTGATGAACACGAATTCATCGGCCTTGTCCATCTCGTGCAGGTGCATGAGCCAGCGCTGAAGCGCGGCGCCGGCGCGGCCGCCCACGGGGATGTCGCGGGATTGTTTGTCCCGATCGCCCTTGATCTGCAGGATGAAGGTGTTGACGCCTTTGGGCTTGCGGATGAGGTCGCGCAGCGCGAGGTTGCACAACTCGCTGGAGGTCATGCCCGTTTGCAGCAGCAGCAGGATGATGGCGTTATCCCGGGCCTCGAATGGCGTGGGCACGCTGGGCAGGCCACGGGCCATCTGCTCAAACACGCCGGGCGGCAGGATCTGCCCACCGCGTTGGCGCTGCGAGGGTTGCGGGCCGATGATTTCTTCGGTGAAGGGCTGGGTCTCGCTCAGGCCCAGGGCGATGGCGTGGCTGTGCAGTTCGCGCAGCACGCGGCCGTAGCGCACGCGCGTGACGGGGGAGATGGGGCTTGAGCGGGATTTGCCATTGCGCCGTGAGGCGGGGGTGGGTCCGTCGCGCAGGAAGCGTTCGGCGTCGAGTTCGGTGGCGTCGGCGTAGCTGACCGCGGTTTTGGCGGGTTTGCGGGTCTTGGCGCTGGGGCTGGCGGTGGCCAGCCAGGTGATCCACTTTTTCCAGATGAAGCCGTAGGGGATGGCGGCTTGGCGGGTGAGGCGGTCGACGGAGGCGTGTTCGCGCACGCTCAGCCAGTCCTCGAGCAACGCTTGGGCGCTGGTGATGGGTGCTTTCTGAGGGGCGGGGATGGCGCTCAAGCTGCCTCTCTGGTGGAGACATCTGGTCGGTTGACGGGGTTTGGGCCGCTCGCCTTGGGTGTGCGCATTTCCAGAAAGTTTATGAATTCCATCAGAGGCATGGGGCGGGCAAACAGGTAGCCTTGGCCGTAGCGTACGCCCATTTCCTTTAGGGTTTGGCGCTGTGCTTCGTTTTCGACGCCTTCGGCGACCACATCGGCGCCGGTGGCGCGGGCGATGGCGACCATTTCCGGGATCAGCGTAGAGCGAACCGTTTGTGAATGCATGTCGTGCACGAACGAGCGGTCAATTTTGAGTTTGTGGGGGGCGATGTTGCGCACGCTGCCCAGGTTGGAGTAGCCGGTGCCGAAGTCGTCGACGGAGATGCCGTAGCCCAGGCCTTTGAGTTTGGCGATTTCCTCGAGCATGCCGCCGTGGTAGTCCTGCTCGATCACTTCGATGAAGATGGACAGGCCGGGGTGGGGGTGCTCGCCCATGGCCGAGAGGACGTTGGCGTGGAATTCGTCGGCGCGGATGCTGCTGGGGAACAGGTTGATGGCCACGCTGAGCGATTGCCCGGTGGGCAGGGCGGCACTGAGGGTGCGCAGCGCTTTGGTGGTGACCAGGCGGTCGAGCTCACCGGTGAGCTTGCGCGTGATCACCGAGGGCATGAACTTGTCGGGGGTGAGCGTGGTGTTCCCGTCACGCAGGCGCACGAGGACTTCGCAGCCCACGATTTGGCTGGTGGCGATCTCAACAATGGGCTGGTAGTGGCACAGGATGTGTTCGGGGCGCAGCATCTCATCGATGCGGCTGTCCATGGTGCCCCATGTGCGAATTCGGTCGCGTGCGAAGAAAAAGGCGAGCAGGGCGAATGTCAGGGCAAGGACGGAGAGCAGCTGGTTGAGTTCGGGGTTGGCGGTGACTGCGTGGCGCAGGGTTGTGATGCGCTGCAGGATGAAGGGAACGCTGGAGAGTGCGGTGCTGTGGATGAGGCCCATGGCGCGCCAATCCCAGCGGGTCGTGTTGCCTTGCAGCAGTGCGGCGTCGGCCAGGGATTCAAGGCTGGCATTGGACAGGCGGGGGTTGGCCACGACGGTGGTGGCCAAGGTGGTGCCGGGTTGCGGGAGCGCGCGCAGCATGTCGATGCCTGACTCCGCGATCTCGGTGGCCAGCGTGGGGGTGAGGACGGCATTGAAACGGCCCACCTGCATGACGATGGCGGGGCTGTCGATTTGGGTGGCGATGAGCTGGCGCAGGAAGCGCAGCTCGATGGGTGTGTTGCCGTGGTGGATGACGACGTCGGGCAGGCTGGCGGGGTAGGGCGTGGGGAGTTGCCCCATTACGCCGGTGCAGATCAGCGCTCCGTTTTCATTGAGGACGCCGAAGTCCTTGATCACGGAGGACTGGAATGCAAGGCGGCGAAGGTCCACGAGGGTGCGGTTGTCGCACTGGGGGGTGAGGGTTTCTTCCAGCTGCACCATGAGGCCGATGGCGTCTTTGAGGGCGCTCTCGGTGCTGGTGACGATGGCGGTGTGGCGCTGCGCTTCGGTGATGAAGGTGGCGATGGTGGAGATGGCCGCGCCAAGCCCCAGGAAGACGATGAAGCTGGCGGTGGCGGCGACGCTGGCCCACATTTTCGGGGTGCGTGCCAGGGGCGATTTCCAGCGCATTTCAGTCGTTTTCTCAGGCGAAGTGATTATTTTGCTTTTGAGACTGCGGTGGTCGATTGTGCAGGGAAACGGGACCAGATCGCTTCGAGGGGACCGCGGGAGGCGAGGGCGCGTTTGACTGTGGCGTTGGTGCAGGAGCGGTCGATGGGCCCCAGGGGATCGAGTTGGTAGATGCCGGGGCAGGTGAGTTCGGGGTCGTCGTTTTCGGTGCGGGAGTTGTAGCGCTGGGGCATGGAGCCGGTGCGTTTAAGCAGGCCGTGGTGGGCGGCGTTGAGCATGGCGCGCTCGATGACGAAGGGGTTGACCTTGGCGAACAGGGGCAGGAGTTGGAGGTCCATGCGCGAGCAGGGGCCCAGGATGGCGATGGCTTGGGTGACGGTGATGGACAGCAGTTGGTCGGGCAGGGTGGTGCTGGTGAGGTCGATGGTGACGCCGGCGGGCAGGCGCGGGGCGGCGTAGGCGCGCTCGTTGGAGATGCGGTGGCGCAACCCGTTGGGGGTGCGCTCGATGGCGGCGGCGAAGCGCTCTGCGGGGTTGCGTGGTTGCTCGGTGGGGGCCGAAACGTCGGTTCCAACGGTGTCGATATCGAGGGTCGCGTGCATGGTGAGTTGCCTCAAACGGATACGTAGATCTAAAAATTCAAAAGGTCTACTCGCAAGTTACCACCGACCGCCATTTGCGCAAGAGGCTGCTGACCTCTTACTTTCTTGGTCAGCGGGCCGCCCTAGCGGCCCCTTCCTTTTCCTGACGCCACCTCCAAATCGGCGGTCGGGCCGGTGGCCCGCCCAGGCATCCCAACAGGAGGGAGCCAAAAACGCCGATCAAAAAGGAGGGGGAGTTGGTTGGTTTTTGGGGGGTAGGTTGTAAGTTGCGAGTAGGTGGTATGCCTGTTGCTGCTTTACCTCAGGCCTTGGGCTTCTTGGCCACCAGCTTCTTCGCCGCCGGCTTGGCCTTCTTCTGCTCCAGCGGTGCCAACAAATCAGGTTGGGACTTGAAAACCCGCCGTGCCTTGGTCTTCACTACAGGGGCAGACTTGGCAGCAACCGCAGTCGCAACCTCCGCCTGAGCCTCGGCCTCCACCGGCTTTGCCACCGGGGCCGGTGCTGCAACCGGTGCCGACACCGGCTCCAGCGTCATCAGCGACACACCGGCCTGCGCCGCCTCGGCCGCAAACCGCTCCTGCTCCACACGCAGCAACAACCGCTGCACCAGCGCTCGCGTCTGCGCCTCCAGCCCACCAAACGCCGCATCCTTGCGCACCAGCGTCAGCGCACCCACCAGGTCTTCATCCCCCGGGCCCGACACCAGCACGCTTTGCTCGCCACTGTGCACAGCCGCCACCACCGGGGCCGGGGCTGCCACTTGCACGGGCTGAGCCACAACCAACGCCTTCGCCCCAGCCTTGCCCTTCTTTTTGGACTTGCTCGACTGCAGCACCTTCTCGGTGACTTTGCGACGACCCACAGCCTGGGCCACATCCATGCTCGCCCTCAGGACTTCAACAGCCTTCTCGCCTTCGCTGCGCAACACCATCACCGCCGTCTTGGCCGACAACTCGCCACGCTCAACCATGCCCTTGACCTCAGCCGGCGCCGCATTGAGCACCATCAGGTCACGGTAGTACTGCCGGGTAAAACCCAAACGCTCCATCACGGCCTCGGTATCGAAGCCCATGTTGAGCAGCATCTTGATCACCGCCGCCTTCTCAATCGGCTCCAGCGGGCGACCCGTGTTGCGACTGATCAAGGCCGCCGTCATGTCAGCGGCCGACACACCCTCTTGAGAAATCACCACCGGCACCGCTTCAATCAAAGCACCCTCGGCAATCGCCAGCTCCACAGCCTCAAGTCGGCAATGCCCATCAAAGATGTAGATGACATGCAGGCCGCCTTCGATCACGACCAGGCCAGACAGCGGCTTGTCAGGGAAGAAGCCCTCAGCTTTCATGCTGTCGGCCAGCGCACGCACGTGGGCCACGTGCTCCTCGTTGCGCACACGGACATTGAAGCCAGTGAAAACACGCAGATGCTTCGGCGGCACCAGGTAGACATTCGAGCGCGTCGCCCCGGTCGCGCGCAGCGCCCCCGCCAAGTTGCCCTCGGTCAACTTCATCCACGGCGCATCAGCCAAGGACGCTTCTCGCCACACAGCGCCGTCGTCCTGGCCCTGCAGCACTTGCATCTGAGTTTCAGCCTTCATGTCCATTCCTGTTCAAAAAACCAGTCCCACCGCGCCACACACTCAGGTCAGTGCGCCACACAGAAAATCCGTCAAGCCCGCAACCTCTGGGGATGCACCGCTGCCACCTTCGCTTGCACCACCATTCGCGATACACGCCGGCGCAGCGAATCCATGTCCTCTGCCTGCAACCCACGCTCTCGACGGATGCCAAAAAAGTGCGCCCGGCGAGTCACATAGCCGTAAACCGACGCATCCACCGCCACCCATGCCACTTGGGCCTCATCCAGCCCCAGCGCATCGATGAAGGCCAAAATCTCAGCCTCTCGCTGCCCTCGACTCACCACGCGGCGCAGCCTCGGGGTCACCCCCACCACGTGAGGCGCCAGCACCCCGTACTGAGAGGCACACAGCGCCAACGGCATGCTCAGACGACCCGCACCCGTCAGCACCACCTCAAGTCCAAAGGCCTCCACCACCGGCAACAGCAACGGCCCGTAGGCCTGCGCCAGCGCCTGGGCGTCCTCATCCGACTTCGCCACGCCCCAATCCAGAAAAAGGAAGCGGCGCGCACCGCCATCGGCATGACCATCACGTACGACGTGCGGCGCGGTGATCACCTTGCTTGTGAATTTCATGCGTGGAACAAAGAGCAAATTCAGACACGTTTTCGGGTTGTCCACCCCAGCTTGCTCAGCCAGAATGTCGATGGGGGCGGATTCTGTTTGCAAAATCTGTCACTTCGCCAAAAACACCCGGAAATCGACATCCAACTCAGAGCAAGTGCTTCCCAGAGCACACTTGCTCTGAAAATTTGGTTGCGAGCGCCCCTGAATCAGGTCCAATACGCACTGCCAAATCAGCAGTCACAAACTGCGAAAAAAAACAGTATTCATGCCCGATAAATCGACCGACGAAATTCAAGACGCTGGCACTACGCCCCAGGGCGTGGTCCCGTCCAATTCCGTCTGGAGTCAGCTACTGCACGCCAACGAGCTTTCGCTGGCGCCTGTTCTGACCATCGTTCTCCCGCTGCTGATCCTCTTCCTGACCCTGTATGCGAGTTGGGAATGGCGCAATGGCTACGAATTCGAGGCTCCCAAACCCATCAATGTCGTGTTCATCGAGGACAAGAACGGAACGATGGGAGTTGAAACGGCTCGCGATGCCCTGCAGAACCTCACTCCCATAGAACGAACCCCGACCCTGCTGGGCAACAACTCGTTCTGGTTTACCGTTCGCCCGTCCACAGAACAGCAACTGCACTGGTTCGACAACAACAGCATGTTTCTACAGGTGCGCCGAGCTCTGGAAACTGCATGCTGGGACCCCAGCGACCTCTCACTCATTGGCACATTCACACCGGTGAACACTGCCGGGGGGTTTCATCGGCGCATGGCTGGCGTCGTGGTGGATAGCCAGTCAGAAAATACCCCTCCCAGCCTCCTGTGCCAAACCATCGTGGAAGGCCCGGGGGAAATCATCGCGGAGATGTGGGAAACGGACGCACTGAACACAGCAACCACCCGGTGGCACCGCCTGCGCGGCATGCTCGACGGCGGCCTGGGGCTGCTGGCTTGCTTCCTCGTGGCCTTGGGCCTGCTTCGCAACCACAGGATCTACCTGTTACTGGCCATCTGGCTGGTCATCAACATCCGCATCACAGAACTCTCCCTGGACATGGACTTCCAGTGGTTCGGCAATTGGGTTCCTGACGCATGGCTCACCCCCATGCGGCTTATAACGCTGGCCCTGTATGGCGCAGTCACGCTGCTGCTGTTTCTGGACCTGTTCAAGCTCGCCTCGGTTGAAAACCGGGCGGCAAAGTTCGCGCGCACCCTGCAGATCGTCATCTGGCCGTTGCTGGCCATGGCGCTCTTTGCGCCCGTTCCGGTCTACGTGCTTTTTGTATGGACGCTTGGAGCACTGCTGTTCTTCACCTTGATCACGGCGATCATCCAAGCCTTCATCAAGGAAAAGTCACTACCCATTTTCGGCTACGGCGCCATCATGGTCGTGGCCATCAGCGGCCCACTCTATGAAATCGTCCGCACAGCCTTCAATTTGAGCAACGACTTACCACTGCTCAATGCCGCCAACGCCGCCCTGGGCGCTGGTCTGACCGCCACGGTAGTGGTTGTCGAACGCTTCCGGGCTGAGCAGCAGCGAATCACGCAATCGGAAGAGGCAATGAAGCATGCCTACAACACGCTTCCCATTGGCTTGTTCTCAATGACCAACGACGGTCGCATTCTCAATGCCAACCCACGGTTTCTGGCGGAGATTCACAAAGAAAGCGCGACCAACCTCCATTACGGTGAGGCCTTTGGGCATGACGCTTGGCAGTACCTTCAAGCCATGTTCTCGGTGGATGAAAAGATCGAGTTCGAGTTCGACGCGGACATGTCCCCCGATGGTGACCGAAAGCCAGAATCCATTCGCTCATTCTTGATCAAAGCATCAAAAGACGCGGGCATGATCGAGGGAACGGTGCAAGATGTCACGGAACGCCGCCGTGCGACCGTCAAGCTGGAGTACCTGGCCAGGCATGAGCCCTTGACAGGCCTCTTGAATCGCAACGCCATCTTTGAGGTCTACCAAGAGCACGCCAACGCTGGCAAGCGCTCGTCTGTGGCTTTCATCGACGTTGACCGCTTCCAGTTGGTGAACACGCTCTACGGCCACACGAACGGGGACATTCTGCTGCGCGCACTGGCCATACGCATTCGCAAAGCCATTGAGCCCGGCATGTCCCTCGGCAGAATCGGCGGAGACCAGTTCGCACTTGTCATGCCTGGCATTGACCTGGAGACTGCCCGCCAAGTCGTCAAGCGTGTCATGGACTTTATCGGTGTCGATCAATTCCATGTGGGTCCGCACCACCTCAATGTGACTTGCTCGATTGGGCTAGCTGAGTTTGCGGCCGAAACAACCTTCAGCGAAGCGATCAGCGAGACAGAGAGCGCATGCCGCCAAGCCAAGCTGGACCCACAGCGCCGTGTTGTCTCCTACGGCAGGGATGAACTCGCATACGGTATTCACCGCGCCGAGATGGCTACGGTCAAGCTCCTGACAAGTGGGAACATCGAGCTCGATAGCCTGTACCTTGAGGCGCAGCCCATCCTCGCGCTCAATGACCCACAGGCCAGCCTGAACTTTGAGTTCTTGCTGCGCATGCGCGATGACAGGGGCATGCTTGTCCCGACCCACCGTGTTCTTTCTGCGGCAAAGGCCTGCGGCCGCATGGCTGTGATTGACCGCTGGGTCGTAGCCACGGCCCTGGCCTGGATCGATGACCATGTCGCCCAAATGCCCAACCTGGGCTTCGTCTCCTTGAACATCAGTGACGTGTCCATCAACGACGAGAGCTTCGCGGAAGACTTTGTGACCCTGCTTGAACAGTACGATCACATCACGAAGCACCTGTGCATTGAGTTTTCTGAAAGCCTGAGCCTCCTGGACACGATGGCAACCAGAACACACCTGTTCCGCGCAAAGGCCTTGGGTGTTCGCCTGGCGATCGATGATTTCGGAGCCGGCACCTCGACATTGGCCAAGCTCAGCGATTTGCCCGCCGACTTCATCAAGCTCGATGGCCAGTTCCTGAACAAGCTGACCGCCGACGCTGAGAAATCGGCCATGGTCGACGCCCTGGTGGCGCTGGCCCGGGGTCTCAAGATGAAGTCCATGACGAAGTGGACGGAAAACGCCAACTCGCTTGAGACATTGCGCCAGAAGGGCGTCGACTACGTGCAGGGCCACGCCATTGCCGCTGCGATGCCTCTGGACAGAATCGTGCAGTACGCCTCATCTGGCGCGTTCCTCAAGGACGCAGACAACCTCAGTGCCCAAACGAAACCGTAAGCAAGTTTTCCCATGAGCCGAGCAGTCCCCCCAACCGCCAGCCGGCTCATTGTTCGCCGCGATGGAAAGGCGATCACGGGCAAAGTCCCAAAGCCGGTCATCCTCACCGACACCCGCGAGCAGAGCCCCCTCGATCTGGCTCGGTTCAAGAACTGGATCGCAGGCCAACGTGTCGCCACCCTGCCAACCGGGGATTACACCGTCGAGGGCATGGAGGGCGTGGTCTGCATGGAGCGCAAATCGCTCCCCGACCTTGTGGGAACGCTCATGCACAACCGGCAGCGCTTTTTCCGGGAAATGGAGCGCATGCAAGAGTTTCAGTACCGGTGCATTCTCGTCGAAGCCTCCTACGAGGATGTCAAATCGCCGTACTCATTCACCACGGATGTTCAAGCCCATCCCAATGGGGTCAGCGGATCGTTGGATGCCCTGGAGGTCAAATTTGGCGTCCCCATCATCTACTCGTCGCAGAACCGAGACTTGGTCGAAGAAAAGGCAGCAAGCTGGCTCAGCAAGACCTTCACGTACTGGTGGCTCGAGACAAACGGGCTGGGTCGCGTGCTCCAGGACGGCGACCTTTGAACTGAATTTATGGACACTGAAATCAAAACTGGCCGCTCTGTCGCCATCTACTGGGACTTCGAGAATATTCATGCCGCCTTGGTAGAGGCAAAGAATGGGGATGGGGCCTACTCAAAACAGGACAACAGATTTAAGCCACAAGAGCCGCTGGTTGACGTCCAGGCCGTAGTTGAACTAGCCGCCTCATTTGGGCCCGTCGCCATCAACCGCGCTTACTGCAACTGGCAGTTCTTCGGGCGTTACCGAGACGCGCTGCTCCAAAGCGCGGTCGAACTGATCCAGCTTTTCCCGCCGGGTGGTGGGGCAAAGAACGGAGCCGACATCAAGCTGTGCCTCGACGCCACGGAAGACATCGGCCGCTTTGGGCACCTCGGCACCATCATCATCGTGGGCGGGGACAGCGACTTCATGCCTGTCGCACAGAAAATCAAGGCCGCCGGCCTGACGCTTGTGGGCATCGGCACCCGCAAGAACACCAACAAGCATTGGGCGAAAAGCTGCCACGAGTTCCGCTTCTACGACACGCTGGTGGAGCCTGAACCAGCCCCAGCGCCTGCTCAGGATCAGGCGCCCGAGAAGGAGGCGCCACCCTCACCAGCAGATCCAGTCGCTGACTTGCTGCGGCGGGCCGTGCGGCTTCTGGCCGAAGCTAAGGGGGAGTCATGGGTCCATAAGGCCAGCATCTGGCCGATGATGAAGCGGCTGGACTCCACGATTGACCTCAAAAGCCACGGCTTTGAGGGATTCAGCGAAATGCTCAAGGCCAAAGAGTCCATCGTGGAAGTGAAGAAGGGCGAAACCGACCACATGGTGAGGCTCAAGTAGGCCGCTCACCCACGTCAAGTGCGTGATCATCCCTGACATAGAGAGGAATTCAGAGGAACTGAGAATGCCCGGATCTACAATCTGAGAATCCGCTTCAAGCGTTTCGAGCTGACGTTCAGCATTTTTCCAACCCTCGAGGGCACTCAGCCCTCTTGGCTCTGTGTCCCTCGCTTTTTTTCAAAGCCATGTCCACAGGAACCAAACCTATCCTGGTGCACGAACGCCCTTTGGCGCTTGCAGGGAGAAGCGTGAGCGCATGAACAAGCAAGCCCACAAACCAACATCTTGCGCGCTCTGCAAAGCAGAGGAATGCACGCCGGCAAAACCGGTTTGCGATGCCTGTAGACCCCATGTTGAGTTCGTCCATCCGGCTCCTGAGTGGGCTGCGGCTCCGAATCCCCGCCTCCCCGGGCGCTACATCGTCAAGCTCATGCGCACACACAAAGTGACAATCCGCACTTTGGCGAATGCCATGCAGATAACGATGAAGCGCGTGCGCGATGTACGCGCCAACGGTGTCACTGGCCGGTGCATGTGCCTTGACTGGTACGAGGCAATCACCAACACAGGCCTGCTCCGCAAAGCCTGATCTGAGAAGCACGATACGGACTTGCGCCGTTCCTTCAGCGCTTCTCATTCTCAAAACCCGGACGGGCAACACAGGGGTCTCCTCGTTTTCAGTGCAATAAGTGACGGTACGCAAAGCTAGCACTGGCGCGGGGGTGGTCTGGGTAGACCGTTGATTTCATTGACTTTCCTGTTCGCTTTGTAAACGGGTATGGTGGCCTCCCACTTTTGAGGT
>JAUYSB010000150.1 GCA_030696525.1 Hydrogenophaga sp.
TCAAAAGTGGGAGGCCACCATACCCGTTTACAAAGCGAACAGGAAAGTCAATGAAATCAACGGTCTACCCAGACCACCCCCGCGCCAGTGCTAGCTTTGCGTACCGTCACTTATTGCACTGAAAACGAGGAGACCCCGTCAGCCGCATGCACCTGGAAAACCACCCCGATCAGCCGGAGTGGCTGAGCCACGTGAACGCCTCGGTGCTCAAGGTGAAGCTGGCCACCGCCATCATTGGCATCAGCTCCATTCACCTGCTCAAGACCTTCAACAACGCCGCCAATTACGACGTGATGGTGCTGATGTGGCATACCATCAACCACGTGTTCTTCCTGCTCAGCGCGATGGCGATCGCGCTGACCGACCGGCTGATGACGCACACCGCCCCCGCCGAGCACTGAACCTTCAGCGCCCTGGCCGCGGTGCCTGGCGGATCAGCCGCTTGAACTCGGCTGCCAGGGCCTGGGCCGGCGGTGTCAGGTCGCGGCCCGCCACGGTGATGAGGTTGATCGGGACCAGCGGCAGCGGGTCCTTGAGCGGCAGCACCCGCAGGATGCCCGCATCACAGAAGAGTTGCACCGAGCCCTTGGCGACGATCGCGACGCGGTCGCTGTGCGACAGCAGGTGCACCACGCTGATGAAGTCCCGCTGCACGCCCACGATGGGTGGCGGCAGGCCCGCCTGCTCGTAGATCGCATGCATCTCGGCCTTGGGCACGCCCGTGGGAATACCCACCACCCACTCGGTGTGCTGAAGCTCGGCCAATGAAGTGGCGCCGGCCAGGGGATGGCCGCTGCGCGTAGTCACCTCCAGTTCGCCCACCTTGAGCTGCTCCTTGAGCAGGCCATCATCCCGGCCGCGCCCGGCCGACCCGAGGATGAAGTCCAGCCGGCCCTCCCGAAGGCCGGGAATCGTGGACGCCGTCGGCCCGCCCGTCACGCGCACCAGCACGCTGGGAAAGCGCGCGCGGAAGCGCTCGATCGCCTCGGACATGCACAGCGCCTCGATGGCGGGCGACACGCCGATCGACACCCAGCCGCTGCGCTCGCCCGAAAGGGCATCGATGTCGTCCTGCGCTTTCTTCAACTCCGCCGCAGCAGCGCGCGCACCGCGCAACAGGATGCGGCCCGACTCCGTGAGCTCGGCGCCATGGCGCGAACGCACCAGCAGCTGCGTGCCGCAGGACTTCTCCAGCGCGAGCACGTTGCGGCTCACCGCGGCCTGCGTCAGCCCCAGTTGGCGGGCAGCGGCACGCACGCCACCGTGTGCCACGACGGCAATGAAATCGCGCAGATGGGCTTCTTTCATGGGTCTTGGTGATGACTTTTAATCAACATCTAAAGCAACGCTGCATCTTATCAACGCACTCGAACTTCTATAACCTGCGCGGCGTCCATCCCCCACAGAGGTTCACAAATATGAAACGACGAGACATCCTGATGGCCGCGCCCGCGGCCATCGCCACCCTGGGCCTGGCCCGCCCGCTGCACGCACAAAACCTCCCCCACCCCAACCGCCTGATCGTGCCGTTCCAGGCCGGCGGCAGCGCCGATGCGCTGGCCCGGCTGATCGCCGACAAGATGAAGGCCACGTGGAAGCAGCAGCCCATCGTGGTGGAGAACAAGCCGGGGGCTGGCGGCGTGTTGAGCGTGCAGACCTTACTGGCTGCGCCGCGCGATGGCAAGGCGCTGATGCTCAACGTGGTGCAGACCATCCTGCGGCCGGTGCTGTTGCCGCAGACGCCCTACAAGGTGTTCACCGACCTTGCGCCCATCACGCGCGTGGGCAACTCGCAGATTGTCTTCGTCGTGCGCGCGGACCTGCCGGTCAACACCATGCGCGAATTCATCGCCTACGCCAACGCCCCTGGCCGCGCCCCGACCTTCGGTGCCTCCGGTGTGGGCACGGTCGGGCACCTGTACGCCGAGATGATCAAGAAGAACCACGTGCCCTCACTGGTGATTGCGCAACTGCGCGGCGACCCGCAGATCATGAGCGACCTGCTGGGTGGCCATGTCATGTGCAGCCTGATGGCGCTGCCCTCGGTCACGCAGCAGGTGGCTGGCGGCAAGGTGAAGGTGCTGGCGGTCACCGGCACCAAACGCTCGCAGGCCCTGCCCAACGTGCCGACCTTTGCCGAGGCTGGCGTGCCGGACATGGACACCGGCTTCTGGTTCGCGCTGTTCGCGGGCGGTGGCACGCCGAGCGGCACGGTGCAGAAGATCCACGCCGACCTGGTGGCCACGCTGGGCCAGGACAAAGAGTTCATCGAGCGGCTGGACGCCATCGGCACCGAGCTGGAGTGGAGCACGCCGGCGCAGTTCACCAGCGACCTGCGCAAGGAGAGCGACAAGTGGGCGGCGTTCGTCGCGGCCACGGGCGTGAAGGTCGAGTCCTGATCATGGCCATGGAACTCGCCCAAGTCAGCCTGCAGGATAAGTACGAACGCTCCGAAGGTCGCGCCTTCGTCTCCGGCTTGCAGGCGCTGGTGCGCCTGCCGGTCATCCAGGCGCAGCGCGACCGCGCGGCCGGCCTCAACACCGGGGGTTTCATCTCCGGCTACCGGGGATCGCCGCTCGGTCAGTACGACCTGAACCTCTCGCGTGAAGCGGCGTTGCTGGGGCGCCACGGCATCCATTTCACCCCCGCCATCAACGAAGATCTCGGCGTCACCGCCGTCTGGGGCACGCAGCAGGTGGGCCTGCACGGGCCGGCCAAGGTCGATGGCGTGTTTGCGATCTGGTACGGCAAGGGCCCGGGGGTCGACCGTTCCATGGACGCGCTCAAGCACGGCAACTACGCGGGCGCCGCGCGGCATGGCGGCGTGCTCGTGGTTTGCGGTGACGACCACAACGCCCAATCGTCCAGCCTGCCGCACCAGAGCGAGCAGATGCTGCAAGGGGCGATGATCCCGATCCTGAACCCGGCCAACGTGCAGGAGTACGTGGACTTCGGCCTGTTGGGTTTTGCGCTGTCGCGGTACAGCGGCTGCTGGGTCGGCTTCAAGGCCATCTCCGACACCGTGGAGAGCGCGGCCACCATCGACCTGGACCAGGCGCGCCTGGACATCGTGTTGCCACCCGGGGCCGAGGATGTGCACATCCGCGCCAGCGACACGCCGCTGGCCATGGAGGCACGCGTCATGGGGCCGCGCATGGAAGCCGTGCACCGCTTCGCGCGCGCCAACCACATCGACCGCGTGGCCCTCGCCGCGCCCGCGGCGCGCCTGGGCATCGTGGCCACGGGCAAGGCCTACCTGGACGTGCGGCAGGCGCTGGAGGAACTCGGCCTGGACGCGCAGCATCCGGGCCTGGTGAGCGTCTACAAGGTCGGCCTGAGCTGGCCCCTGGAACCCCAGGGCATCCGCGCCTTTGCACAGGGCTTGGACGAGATCCTGGTGGTCGAAGAAAAACGCGCCTTCGTGGAAGACCAGCTGGTCAAGGTGCTCTACCGGGCCGAGGGCACGCGCCCGGCGGTGGTGGGCAAGGCCGACCACAACGGCCTGCCGCTGCTGCCCAGCGAAGGCGAGCTCGATCCGGCCGGCGTGGCCCGCGCCATCGCCGCGCGGGTGCGCCACCTCTACGGCGAGCACGCGCTGCCCGCCGTTCAGCGCAAGGCCACGCCGTCTTCACGCAAGGTCATCCCCATCGGCAGTACCCGCATCCAGTACTTCTGCTCGGGCTGCCCCCACAACTCGTCCACCAAGGTGCCCGAGGGCAGCCGCGCCATGGCGGGCGTCGGCTGCCACGGCATGGTCACGCGCATGCAGCGCCACACCAGCAGCTTCACGCACATGGGAGCGGAGGGCGTGAACTGGGTTGGCCAATCGCCCTTTACCCTGGAGAAGCATGTCTTCCAGAACATGGGCGACGGCACCTATTTCCACTCCGGCATCCTGGCCATCCGGCAATCCATCGCCGCGCGGGTGAACATCACCTACAAGCTGCTGTTCAACGCCGCCGTGGCCATGACCGGTGGGCAGCCGCTGGAAGGCACGCTCACCGTGCCCCAGCTGGTAGACCAGCTGGTGGCCGAAGGCGTGGCCAAGGTGGTGGTGGTCAGCGACGAGCCCGAGAAGTACCCACGCGGGGCCATGCGCCACGGCGTCGAGGTGCACCACCGCAGCCGGCTGGACGAGATCCAGCGCGAACTGCGCGGGCTGCCCGGCGTGACCGCGCTCGTGTATGACCAGACCTGCGCCGCCGAAAAACGGCGGCTGCGCAAGCGCGGCAAGCTGGTGGAGCCCGCGCAGCGCGTGTTCATCAACGATGCGGTGTGCGAGGCCTGCGGCGATTGTTCGGTGCAGTCCAATTGCGTGTCCATCAAGCCCCTGGAAACCGAGCTGGGCCGCAAGCGCACGGTGGACCAGTCCAACTGCAACAAGGACTACAGCTGCGTCACCGGCTTCTGCCCCAGCTTCGTCACCGTGACCGGCGCCAGCGTGCGCAAGGCCAAGCCGGTGGGCACCGACAGCCGCCACCTCTTTGGCCAACTGCCCACGCCGCAACCCGCGCCCTTGCAAGGTCCATGCAACATCCTGGTCACCGGCATCGGCGGCACCGGGGTGCTCACCATCGGCGCGCTGCTGGGCATGGCTGCGCTCCTCGAGCACAAGGCCAGTTCGGTGCTGGACTTCACCGGTGTCGCGCAGAAGAACGGCGCCGTCATGAGCCATGTGCGGCTCGCCCGCGATTCAGCGGAGCTGCACTCCACCCGCCTGGCTTCGGGCAGCGCCGATCTGCTCATCGGCTGCGACCTCGTGGTCAGCGCCAGCCCGGCGGCATTGAGCCGCTTTTCGCCCGAGCGCACCGAGGCCGTGGTCAATGCTCACCTCACGCCCACGGCAGCGTTCACGCTCAACGGCGACGTGCCCTTCGAATCCGACGAGATGCAAACGGCGGTGCAGCACAGCGTGAAGCTCGCCCACTTCGTGAGCGCCACGCCCACGGCCGAAGCCCTGTTGGGCGACTCCATCGGCGCCAACCTCTTTCTGGTCGGCTACGCCCTGCAAAAAGGCCTGCTGCCGCTGTCGGTGCCGGCGCTGGAGCGCGCCATCGAACTCAACGGCGTTTCCGTGGCGATGAACCAGGAAGCACTGGCCTGGGGACGGCTGGCGGCGCACGACCCGGCAGCCCTGGAGCAGCTGCTTCAGCCGCGCACCGGCCCCACGGCCCCCACCGACGGCACGCTGGAAAGCCTGGTGCAACGGCTGTCGAGCCAGCTTGAGCAGTACCAGGACGCGCGCTATGCGCAAAGCTACACCGCCTTCTTGCAGCGGGTGATGGAAGCCGAGCGCGCACGCGTGCCGGAGGGCAATGACGCCTTGGCCCGGACCGTGGCGCGCGCCCTGTTCAAGCTCATGAGCTACAAGGACGAATACGAAGTGGCGCGGCTCTACACGGATGGCGCGTTCCTGGACAAATTGAAGGCGCAGTTCGAGGGTGATCTGAAGCTGCAGTTCCACCTGGCGCCACCGCTGCTGGCCCGTCGCAACGCGCGAGGTGAAGCCCGCAAGCGCGCCTACGGTCCCTGGATGTTCCACGCCTTCAAGTTGCTGGCACGCATGAAAGGGCTGCGCGGCTCGGTGTTCGATCCTTTTGGCCATACGGCGGAGCGCCGCTCGGAGCGCTCGCTGATCGTGGACTACCGGTCCCGCATCGAGCACCTGCTGCCGGCCCTCGCCCCCACCAACCACGCACTGGCCTTGGAGGTCGCGGCGGTGGCGCAGAAGGTGCGCGGCTTCGGCCACGTGCGCGAGCGCAACCTGCATGCCGCCAACGAACAGTGGCGGGCCTTGCAGGCGCGCTGGGAAGCCGGCCCGCGCTGAACAGAAGCCACTTCAGCGGCCGACCATGTTGCCCGGCACCACCCACTGGTCGAACTGCTCGGCCGTGACGTGGCCGGAGGCGATGGCGGCCTCGCGCAGGCTCGTGCCTTCCTTGTGCGCCTTCTTGGCGATGAAGGCCGCCTTGTCGTAACCGATGTGGGTGTTGAGCGCGGTCACCAGCATCAGCGAACGGTCCACCAGCTCGGTGATGCGCTCGCGGTTGGGCTCGATGCCCACCGCGCAGTGGTCGTTGAAGCTCTTCATGCCATCGGCCAGCAGGCGCACGCTCTGCAGGAAGTTGTGCGCCACCATGGGCCGGAACACGTTGAGCTCGAAGTTGCCGGAGGCGCCGCCGATGTTGATCGCCACGTCGTTGCCCAGCACCTGCGCGGCCAGCATGGTCACCGCTTCGCTCTGCGTGGGGTTGACCTTGCCTGGCATGATGGACGAGCCGGGCTCGTTCTCCGGGATGCTGAGTTCGCCGATGCCGCTGCGCGGGCCGCTGGCCAGCCAGCGCACGTCGTTGGCGATCTTGTTGAGGCTGGCCGCCAGGGTCTTGAGCGCGCCGTGCGCGTGCACCAGCGCATCCACCGAGGCCATGGCCTCGAACTTGTTGGGCGCGGTGACGAAAGGCAGCCCGGTGAGCGAAGCGAGCTCGGCCGCGACGCGTTCGGCATAGCCCTTGGGCGCGTTCAGCCCCGTGCCCACCGCCGTGCCGCCCAGCGCCAGCTCGCACAGGTGCGGCAACGCGGCGCGCACGTGGGCCTCGCCATGGCGCAGCTGCGCCACCCAGCCGGAGAACTCCTGCCCCAGCGTGAGCGGCGTGGCGTCCTGCAGGTGGGTGCGGCCGATCTTGACGATGCCGTCGAACTCGCGCGCCTTCTGCTCCAGCGTGCCGCGCAGCAGGCCGATGGCGGGCAGGAGGCGGTGCGTGAGGGCCTCCACCGCCGCGACGTGCATGGCGGTGGGGAACACGTCGTTGCTGGACTGGCTGCGGTTCACGTCGTCGTTGGGGTGCACCAGGGGGTCTCCTCGTTTTCAGTGCAATAAGTGACGGTACGAAAAGCTAGCACTGGCGCGGAGGTGGTGTTGGTAGATCGTAGATTTCATTGACTTTCCTGTTCACTTTCAAATCTGCGATTCGTGGCGTCAAACCGTGGTCGGTTTCATCCATGGGGTCTCCTCGTTTTCAGTGCAATAAGTGACGGTACGCAAAGCTAG
>JAUYSB010000162.1 GCA_030696525.1 Hydrogenophaga sp.
AAAAAAGAAACAGCCTCGTAAGGTGATGCTGCGAAGCTGAACAACTTGACCTGAGCTAGGGGGGTCTTCGCCCGCATGGCCATGGACGACTACGAGACCGTGGCCCTCGTGGCGGGCGGCCACACCTTCGGCAAGATGCACGGCGCCGGCGACGCCGCCCTGGTCGGCCCCGAACCAGAGGCTGGCCCCTTGGAAGACATGGGTTTTGGCTGGATCAACAAGCATGGCAGCGGCAAGGGCGCCGACACCACCACCAGCGGCTTTGAAGGCGCCTGGAAACCCAACCCGACGACCTGGGACATGGGCTACTTCAAGGTGCTGTTCAAGTACGAGTGGGAACAGATGACCACCGCCGCCGGCGCCATCCAGTGGCGCGCCAAGGACGTGGCGCCTGAGGACATGGTGGTGGACGCTCACGACCCCAACAAGAAGCACCCGCCGCACATGACCACGGCCGACCTCTCGCTGCGCTTCGATCCGGCTTACGAAAAGATCTCGCGCCACTGCGCGGCCAACCCCGATGAATTTGCCGACGCCTACGCCCGCGCCTGGTTCAAGCTGACCCACCGCGACATGGGCCCCAAGAGCCTGTACCTGGGCCCCGAGGTGCCGGCCGAAGACCTGATCTGGCAAGACCCGGTGCCCACCGTCAACCACCCGCTGATCGATGCCGCCGACATCCAGGCGCTGAAGGACCACATCGCCGCCGCCGGCCTGAGCGTGAGCGAGCTGGTGTCCACCGCCTGGGCCTCGGCGTCCATCTTCCGTTGCAGCGACAAACGCGGCGGCGCAAACGGTGCCCGCATCCGCCTGGCGCCGCAGAAGGACTGGGAAGCCAACCAGCCGGCGCAACTGGCCAAGGTGCTGGCGGCGCTGGAAGCCGTGCAGCGCGGCTTCAACGCCAGCGCGGCGGGCGGCAAAAAGGTGTCGCTGGCCGACCTCATCGTGCTGGCCGGCAACGTGGGCGTGGAGCAAGCCGCGAAAGCCGCCGGCCACACCATTGAGGTGCCCTTCACCCCCGGCCGCACCGACGCCACCGCCGAGCAGACCGACGCCGAATCGTTTGCCGTGCTGGAGCCTGTGGCCGACGGCTTCCGCAACTACCGCAAAACCGCCTACAGCGTCTCGCCCGAAGAAATGCTGGTGGACAAGGCGCAGCTGCTGGGCCTGAGCGCACCCGAGATGGCGGTGCTGGTGGGCGGCCTGCGCGTGCTGGGCGCCAACCACGGCGGCTCGACACACGGCGTATTCACCCATCGCGCCGGCCAGTTGACCAACGACTTCTTCGTCAACCTGGTGGACATGTCCACCGCCTGGAAGCCGACCGGTGACAACACCTATGAAGGCCGCGACCGCAAGAGCGGCGCGGTCAAGTGGACCGCCACCCGCGTGGACCTGGCCTTCGGCTCCAACTCGCAGCTGCGCGCCATTGCCGAGGCCTATGCGCAGAACGACAACGCGGCGAAGTTCGCTCGCGACTTTGCCAAGGCCTGGACCAAGGTGATGAACCTGGACCGTTTCGATCTGGCCTGATCGCGCACCGCACCGCGCCTGGCCCCCCGGGCCTGGCTCAACCGCCCACCGGCCCATGCCGCTGGGCGGTTTTTTACATCCGCCACATTGACAGATGGGCATTTATGCACAAATATGCATTGATGCGAACCACCCTGGACCTTCCCGACGACCTCATGCGCCACCTCAAGGCTCGAGCGGCGCTGGAGGGGCGCAGCCTGCGCGATCTGGTGCTGGAGTTGGTCAACCGGGGGCTGCAGGCTCCTGTGGCCATGCCATCGCCAGCGCCGCTGCCGGTGGTGCGCCTGGGCCGCCCGCTTGCGCTGCCGGCCGCCATGTTGACCCACGCCGACCTCAGCGCCCTGGCCGAGGAATGAACCGATGGCGACACGCCACCGCGTGGCCGAACCACCAGCCACCTGGCTGACCGACACCACACCGCCGCTGCGCGGCGACCTGCCCGACCTCAACGTCTGGCTGGCCCTGGTGATGCCCGAGCACCCCCACCACACTGCCGCCCGCCACTACTGGGACGGCATGGCTGATGCCATGGCGCAGGGCCAGCGCCTGTGTTTTTGCCGCCCCACCATGCTGGGCCTGGTGCGGCTGCTGAGCCAACCCAAGCTCATGGGCGATGCGGCGCTGAGCCTGGTGCAGGCGCATGGGGTGTACCGCGAACTGCGCGCCCAGCCCGGCGTGGCCTTTGTGCCCGACCACGAAGGCGCCGACGCCGTGTTGCCGAACCTGCTGGCCGCAGAACCGCCACCGCGCCTGTGGACCGACGCCTGGCTGGCCGCCACCGCACAGGCGGCTGGCCTGCGACTGGTCAGCTTTGACGCCGACTTCGCGCGGTTTCAGCTGCCCCACTGGACGCAACTGCGCCCCTAAGCGCGATCACAGGTTCAGCGGGTCCACATCGATGGCCCAGCGCACCAGCCCCTTGCCGGCCGGCCCCTGGCGCACGGCCAGCAACACCGGCTGCCAGGCCGCCAGAAAACGCTGCAAGGCCACGCGCGACGGGCTTTCGAGCAGCATCTGGGCGCGCTCCACATTGGCCACCCGCTGGATGCTCATGGGCACGGCGGGGAAGACGGTCACCTGGTCGGCGCCGGGCAGCTCGGTGGCCAAAGCAGCCGCCTCATTCAGGAAGGCCTGCGCGGTGTCCTGGGCACGCGCGTCAGCCCGCACCAGCGCCTGGTGGGCGAAGGGCGGCATGGCGGCGGCCTCGCGGTCGCGCAATTCCTGGGCTGCAAAGGCCGGGTAGTCGTGCTGGCGCAGGGCGGCAAACAAGGGGTGCTGCGGGTAGCCAGTTTGCACCCACATTTCGCTGGTCGCGCCCAGGCTGGCGTCGCGCCCGGCGCGGCCCGCCGCCTGCATCAACAGGGCAAACAGGCGCTCGGGCGCGCGGCAGTCGCTGGCGAACAGGGCAGCGTCGGCGTTGACGCTGGCCACCAGGGTGATGCGGCGGAAGTCGTGGCCCTTGGCCACCATCTGCGTGCCCACCAACACATCCACCTCGCCGCTGTGCATGCGCGCCAGGTGCTGCTCCAGGCTGCCCTTGAGGCGGGTGCTGTCGGCGTCCATGCGCGCCACCTCGGCGGGCATGCCGTCGGGGCGCAACACGCCGGTCAGGCGCTCGATGATGTGCTCCTCAATCTGCTCGGTGCCCCGCCCCAGCGGGGCGATGTCGAGGTTGCCGCAGGCCGGACAGGCGCGCGGCACGCGCTCGGTGAAACCGCAGTGGTGGCAGCGCAGCGTGCGGTCGATCTTATGGAACACGCGGTGCGCGCTGCAGTGGGCACATTCGCTTTTCCAGCCACAGTCGTGGCAGGCCAGCACCGGCGCGTAGCCGCGGCGGTTGAGCAGCAGCAGGCTTTGTTCGCCGCGCGCGATGCGCTCGATGATGGCGTCCAGCAGGGGTTGCGCCAGCAGGGTTTTGCGCGGCTGGTGGTTCATGTCGACCATCCTCAGGCGCGGCAGCGACCCGCCGCCGATGCGGCTGGGCATGGCCAGGCGTTGGTAGCGGCCGGTTTCAGCCGCATGCCAGCTTTCCAGCGACGGGGTTGCCGACCCCAGCAGCACGCGGCAGTGGCTGGCTTGGCCGTCCGCCGTGGGGTGGGCGTCGTTGACCTGTTTGGCCAGGTACACGGCCAGGTCGCGCGCCGAATAGCGCGCCCCTTCCTGGCTTTTGTAGCTGGGGTCGTGTTCCTCGTCCACCACGATCAGGCGCAGGTGCGGCAGGCTGGCAAACACCGCCATGCGCGTGCCCAACACGATGCGCGCCGCGCCGCTGTGCGCCGCCAGCCAGCTGGCCAGGCGCTGCGGCGGCGTCATGCCACTGTGCATGGCCACCACGCCATCGGCGCCAAAACGCTCGCCAAATCGGGTTTCAAGCTGGGGCGTGAGGTTGATCTCGGGCACCATGACCAGCGCCTGGGCCAGCGGGTCGGCGTCCAGCAGTTGCTGCACGGCGCGCAGGTAGATTTCGGTTTTGCCGCTGCCGGTGCTGCCAAACAGGAGCACCGGCTGGCGGGCGGTATCCAGGCGGGCCATCACCTCAAGCTGCTCGGGGCTGAGTTCGGGCAGGGGTGGTGGCTGGTGGGCTGTGGCGGCGGCCGGCTGGCGCTTGAGCCGGCGCGCCAGCTGCACGCCGTTGAGTTCACGCAACTGCGGCGGCAGCGCGGCCAGGGACACCTCGCCCAGGCTGCGCTGGTAGTAGCGGCCCGCAAAGCCCACCAGCTGGCGCCAGGCAGCGGGCAGGGGGACCAACGCGTTCAGCGCCTCGGCAATCGGCCGGGTGGCCATGTCGGCGCTGCCCGGAGCGGGCGCGCCGTCCCACACCACGCCCAGCACCTCACGCTTGCCCAGCGGCACCCGCACCAGGGTGCCGGGCGGCAGCCGCTCGGCGTGTTCGTAGGTCAGGCTGGGGCCCAGGCCGCTGTGGGCCGGGGTGGCCACCACCACGGGCAGGAGGTGGCTCATGTTGGCGCTGTTTTTTGCTGTCGCACTTGCGGTTTCGGCTTTAAGTGTTTGATTTGACAGCGTTTTGGACGATGTCCCAGATTTCTGTGGATAACTTTGTTGATAGTTGCGTTTTGTGGGCCGCAAGCCCTTGTAAATCAAGGACTTTGTTAGGGTGCCCGCAAAAAAAGCAAGATTCTCAAGCTATACAAATCAAAGACTTAGCTGTTTTGCACGGGATGAAATGTGCCCAACTTACAAATCGATACCGTGACGCGCCGCAACATCGAAAGTGTGCATAAGTCTGCTTGTCAAGACTCCAAAACAGCCGATTTTTGTGCTATGCGCCCGCCCGCATCTGCTTGGAGACGCGGTGCACCGCCTCCACCAGCGCGGCCACGCTCTCGGGCGGCGTGTACTGGCTGATGCCGTGACCCAGGTTGAAGATGTGGGTGGGGCCGGTGGTGGTTTTGTCGGTGTGCGGGGCGCCAAAGCTGCGCAGCACCCGCTCGGCCTCGGCGGCAATTTGTGCCGGGTCGGCAAACAGCACGTTGGGGTCGATGTTGCCTTGCAGGGCCTTGGCGTGTTCGCCGCTGCCCACCAGCACGCGCGCCGCGCCCAGGTTGACCGTCCAGTCCAGGCCGAGCACCTCGCAGTCCAGCGGCTTCATGTCTTGCAGCCACAGGCCCCCGCCCTTGGTGAAGACGATGCGCGGCACCACCTGGCCATCGACCCCGGTGCGCTTGAGCTGGGCCAGCACGCGGCGCGTGTAGGCCAGGCTGAAGTCCTGGAAGTTGCCATCGGCCAGCACACCGCCCCAGCTGTCGAACACCATCACCGCCTGCGCGCCGGCGTCGATCTGCGTGTTGAGGTAGAGCGCCACCGCGTCGGCGTTGATGGCCAGCATGCGGTGCATCAGGTCGGGCCGGCGGTACATC
>JAUYSB010000180.1 GCA_030696525.1 Hydrogenophaga sp.
TTGGTCTGCTCGGCGGCAATCTGGCCCAGGCCGCCCGCGATCATGATGGGCTTGTGGTAGCCGCGCGTCACGCCGCCCACGTCTTGTTCGTACTCGCGGAAATAGCCCAGCAGGTTGGGACGGCCGAACTCATTGTTAAAGGCAGCGCCACCCAGCGGGCCCTCGGTCATGATCTGCAGCGGGCTGGCGATGTGCTCGGGTTTGCCGCCCGGCTGGTCACTCAAACCGCCCCAAAGTTTGGAGACCGTGAAACCGGTCAGGCCCGCCTTGGGCTTGGAGCCCCGGCCGGTGGCGCCCTCGTCGCGGATTTCACCGCCCGCGCCGGTGGAGGCGCCGGGGAACGGGGAAATCGCGGTCGGGTGGTTGTGGGTTTCCACCTTCATCAGGATGTGGTGGGTGGCGGCTTCCGCTTGGTACGCTGGCGACGTGTTCACATCGGCGCGGGCCACGAAGCGCTCGAGCTGGTGGCCTTCCATGATGGAGGCGTTGTCGGAATAGGCCACGACCGTGTGCTGCGGGCTGCTCTGGTGCGTGTGGCGGATCATGCCGATCAGGCTTGTGTCCTGCGCCACGCCGTCGATGGTGAACTGCGCGTTGAAAATCTTGTGGCGGCAGTGTTCGCTGTTGGCCTGCGCAAACATCATCAGCTCGACGTCGGTCGGGTTGCGCTTCAAGCCCTTGAAGGCGTTGACCAGGTAGTCGATCTCGTCGTCGGCCAGGGCCAGGCCCCAGTCGGTGTTGGCTTTTTCCAGTGCAGCGCGTCCGCCACCCAGCACGTCCACATGCTCCATCGGTGCGGGGTGCAGCTCGGTGAACAGGGCTTCGGCCTGGCTGCGCTCGGTGCTCACGGCCTCGGTCATGCGGTCGTGCAGCAGATCGGCCACGGCGCGCAACTGGGCCTCATTCAGGCTGGCCTTGCCCAGCAGACCGCTTTTCAGGCCGAGGCGGAATTCCACCAGGCGCTCCACGCGGTGCAGCGCCAGGCCGCAGTTGTGCGCGATGTCGGTGGCTTTGGAGGCCCAGGGCGAGACGGTGCCCAGGCGCGGCATGACCAGCAGTGCCGGACCAGCGGCCTTTTCAAGGGCCAGATGTGCCTCGGTGGCCGGCTCGCCATAGGTCAGCAGCTGCCCCAGTCGGTCCACGGTGGCGGCGTCGGGTGCCGCATCGAACGACGCCAGGTGCACGAAGCGGGCGCTCAGGCCCGTGATCTTGTCGGACACCGCTTGCAAGCGGGGCAGGAGTTGCTGGACTTTGAAGTCGCTGACGGCATTGCCGCCGTCAAAAAAGCGCAGATGCAGGGTCACAGTGGGTGGCCTTGGGGCTGAGGGGCGCAGGGTGCACCCGGGGATGGGTGGAAACCCGGAATTTTACCCGGGGCCACCTGCCTCTGAGCCTTGAGCCCGGGGAGCCCGGGCCGGTGTTGTTCAGGCGACGTGCCGAATCAATACGCCTGGGTCGCGCTCAGCGCATGCGCCAGCTGGGCCATGGCCTGGGTGGACACGTAGCCGGCATAGCTGGCGCCGTGTTGGCAGTGGTTGTTGTCGCTGCTGTACTTGCGCTTGTTGCCCGCCTCGGTGATCTCCAGCACGTAAATCGTGCTGTTTTCGTTGCAATGCAGGTTGGCGCGGGTGGGTGCCAGGCCCTGGATCATGGCTTTGACGTCTTCGCTGGCCACCGACAGGTCGGTGTTGTAAGCCACCTTGCGCCGGTTGAGGTTGGCGTTCAGGTCGTCGTACACCACGAGCCGCACATCGGCATGAAAACCGTTCCACAAGGCCGCGAGTCGCTCGGATTCAGAGGCTGACACCTGCGAACTGCAAGCCACCAGCTGCTGCCCCAGCACGGCCGTGACGGCCAAAACGGCGAATGAGCGAAATGTGATCATGGTCCTCTCCCTGGGTGGGCGCTTGTTTGGGTGTCTGCCGTCTGGTCAGAACCCTGCACCTCATGGGACTGAATTACATCACCGAAGCCCTTTAAAAGTTAAATTTAGAAGTCAACATTTTGTCAAACGAGACTTTTTGCGAGGGCAAACCACACGGCAAAGTGGGCCGCCCAGGGGCACAGGCCCTATACACAGCGCGCGGCAATGTCAACTGCGATAATCGCGACCCATGAACATCACCTACAAGGACGCGGCCGGTGCGGCCGGCATGCGCTTGGCGGGACGACTGGCCGCCGAGGTGCTGGACCACCTGACCCCGCTCATCGTGCCCGGCATCACGACCAAGGAAATCGACCGCATCGCGGCCGAAGTCATGAAACAACAGGGCTCGGTGTCGGCCACCATCGGCTACCAGCCCGGTGGCTACCCGCCCTACCCGGCCCACCTGTGCACCTCGGTCAACCACGTGGTCTGCCACGGCATACCGAACGACAAGCCGCTGAAAAAGGGCGACATCGTCAACGTGGACGTGACCGTCATCAAGGACGGCTGGTACGGCGACACCAGCCGCATGTTCCTGGTGGGCGAGTGCTCCATTGCCGCCAAGCGCCTGTGCCAGCTGACCTTCGAGGCCATGTGGAAAGGCATTGACATGGTGCGTCCCGGCATCCGCCTGGGCGACATTGGCCACACCATCCAGACCTTTGCCGAGAGCAACGGCTTCTCGGTCGTGCGCGAGTTCTGTGGCCACGGCATCGGTCAGAACTTCCACGAAGACCCGCAGGTGCTGCACTACGGGCGCCCCGGCACCGGCGTGGAGCTGGTGCCGGGCATGGCCTTCACCATCGAGCCTATGATCAACCTGGGCCGCCGCGAGGTGAAGGAACTGGGCAACGACGGCTGGACCATCATCACCAAGGACCGCTCGCTTTCAGCCCAGTGGGAACACACCGTGTTCGTGACCGACAGCGGCTACGAAGTGATGACGCTTTCGGCCGCATGCCCGCCGCCGCCCGCCTTCGTGGTGAACGGCGTGGCCACCAGCGCCTGACGGCCGCGCGCCATGCCCGAGGTGGTCAACGACGCCGATTTCGCGGCCCTGCGCCAGCGCTACAAACAAGACAAAGCCGCCCTGTTCGAGCGCCTGGCGCACAGCGGCAGCAGCACACGTGGTGTGCGCACAGCCCTGTACGCGCTGGCCCGCCTGACCGACCAGGCGCTGTCGGAGCTGTGGGCGCGCGCGGGTTTTGGTGCCCATTTCAGCCTGGTGGCGGTGGGCGGCTACGGGCGCAGCGAGCTGTTTCCGTATTCCGATGTGGATGTGCTGCTGCTGCTGCCGGACGACGCCAGCCCCGATGCCGACGCAGCGCTGAAAACCCGCATCGAAGCCTTCATCGGCAGCTGCTGGGACCTGGGCCTGGACATCGGCTCCAGCGTGCGCACCGTGGCCGACTGTGTGGCCGAGGCCGCCAAAGACGTGACCGTCTTGACCTCCTTGCTTGAATGCCGCCTCATCGTCGGGCAACGGGCGCGCTTCACGGCGCTCTCGCGCGCCTTGACCGAGGCCATGGACCCCAAGGCCTTTTTTGTGGCCAAGCAGCTGGAAATGCGCCAGCGCCACCAGAAGTTCGAGAACACCCCCTACGCGCTGGAACCCAACTGCAAGGAGTCGCCCGGTGGCCTGCGCGACCTGCAGATCATCCTGTGGGTGGCCAAGGCGGCGGGCCTGGGCCGCAGCTGGGACGAGCTGGCCCGCAAAGGCCTGGCCACGCCTCTGGAGGCGCGCCAGATCAAGGCCAACGAGGCCTTGCTGAGCCTCATCCGCGCACGCCTGCACCTGATTGCGCACCGGCGCGAAGACCGCCTGGTGTTCGACCTCCAAACCGCCGTGGCCGAGTCCTTCGGCCTCAAGCCGCAGTTGCCCGCCGAAGGCAGTGCCAGCGCGCGCGGCGCGCGCCGTGCCAGCGAGGCGCTGATGCGCCGCTACTACTGGGCGGCCAAGGCCGTGACCCAGCTCAACCAGATCCTGCTGCTCAACATCGAGGAACGCCTGGCCAGCGACGAAGCGCGCTCGGCCACGCTGCGGCCCATCAACGAGCGCTTTTTCGACCGTGGCGGCATGCTGGAGGTGGCCAGCGACCACCTGTATGTGCAGCAGCCGCACGCCATCCTGGAAACCTTCCTGCTCTACCAGACCACGGTGGGCATCAAGGGGCTGTCGGCCCGCACCCTGCGCGCGCTCTACAACGCGCGACCGGTGATGAACGCGAAGTTCCGCGCCGACCCGGTCAACCGGGCCACCTTCCGCAGCATCCTCATGGAGTCCGAAGGCATCACCCACGCCATGCGGCTGATGAACCAGACCTCGGTGCTGGGCCGCTACCTCTGGGTATTCCGGCACATCGTGGGCCAGATGCAGCACGACCTGTTCCACGTCTACACGGTGGACCAGCACATCCTGATGGTCCTGCGCAATGTTCGCCGCTTCTTCATTGCCGAGCATTCGCACGAATACCCGTTCTGCTCCCAACTGGCCGCCGGCTGGGACAAGCCCTGGATCCTCTACATCGCGGCGCTGTTCCACGACATCGCCAAGGGCCGTGGCGGCGACCACTCCGACCTCGGCGCCAAAGACGTGCGCGTGTTCTGCCGCCAGCACGCCATCCCCAAGGAAGACGCCGAGCTGGTGGCCTTTCTGGTGCAGGAGCACCTGAGCATGAGCCAGATCGCGCAAAAGGCCGATCTCAGCGACCCCGAGGTGATTGCCGCTTTCGCGCAGCGCGTGGGCACCGAGCGGCGGCTGACCGCGCTCTACCTGCTGACTGTGGCCGACATCCGTGGCACCTCACCGAAGGTCTGGAACGCCTGGAAAGCCCGGCTGCTGGAAGACCTGTACCGCTACACCCTTCGCGCCCTGGGTGGGCGCGCGCCCGACCCCGACGCGGTGATCGAGGCCCGCAAGCGCGACGCCCTCACCCTGCTGGCCCTGCACGCCCTGCCCCACATGGCTCACAAGGCCTTGTGGGACCAGCTTGACGTGAGCTATTTCATGCGCCACGACGCCAGCGACATTGCCTGGCACACGCGGCAGGTGTCGCGCGAGCTTGCGCGCGCGCCCGAACAGCCCTTCACCCCCACCATCGTGCGTTCCCGCATTTCGCCCGATGGCGAAGGCCTGCAGGTGCTGGTCTACGCCCAGGACCAGAACGACCTGTTCGTGCGCATCTGCGGCTACTTCGACCAGGCCGGTTTCAGCATCCTGGACGCCAAGGTGCACACCACCCGCGACGGCCACGCGCTCGACACCTTCCAGGTCGTGGCGCCGACCATGTCCGACCACTACCGCGAGCTCATCAGCATGGTGGAATCGGGCCTGTGCCGGGCCATCGAGGCCAAGGGCGAGCTGCCCGCGCCCAGCCGCGGCCGCCTGTCGCGCCGCGTCAAGAGCTTCCCCGTCATCCCGCGCGTGGATCTCCGCCCTGACGAAAAGGCGCAACGCTGGCTGCTCAGCGTCTCGGCCAGCGACCGCACCGGCCTGCTCTACTGCATTGCCCGCGTGCTGGCCCGCCATGGCATCAGCCTGCAACTGGCCAAGATCACCACCCTGGGCGAGCGGGTGGAAGACACCTTCCTCATCAGCGGCCTGCACCTGCAGCACAACCGCACCCAGATCGAGATCGAGACCGAGTTGCTGGACGTGCTCAAGCAGGGCGCCTGAACAGGCGGCCGAACCACAGGGCGACGTCATCCACCAGGGTGAACACCGCCGGGATGACCAGCAGACTCAGGAAAGTGGAGGTGATCAGCCCGCCGATCACGGCCACCGCCATGGGCGAGCGGAAGCTGCTGTCGGCCGCGCCCCAGCCCACCGCAATCGGCAACATGCCCGCGCCCATGGCGATGGTGGTCATGACGATGGGCCGCGCGCGCTTGTGGCAGGCGTCGAGGATGGCGTCGAGCCGGTTCATGCCCGCCACCGCGGGCCGTCCGTCGCTGCCGTCGTGCCCACGCCGTGCCTCGATGGCGTACTCCACCAGCAGGATGGAGTTTTTGGTGGCCACGCCCATGAGCATGATCAGGCCGATCAGCGAAGGCATGGAAAAGCTCTTGTTGGTCAGCAGCAGCGCCACAAACGCGCCGCCCAGCGACAGCGGCAGCGCCGCCAGGATGGTGACAGGGTGCAGAAAGGCCTTGAACAGCAGCACCAGCACGATGTAGATACACAACACGCCGGTCAGCATCGCCAGGCCAAAGCTGGCGAACAGCTCGCCCTGCACCTCGGCGTCACCAATCTCGATCACCTTCACACCGGCCGGCAGGCTGTTGACGCTGGGCAACCTGTCCACCGCCGACTTCATGTCGCCCAGGGCGATGCCGGCGAGTTCGACTTCGAAGTTGATGTTGCGCGAGCGGTCGTAGCGGTCGATCACGGCCGGGCCGCCACCAAAGCTCAGGCTGGCCACCTGCTCCAGCATCACGGGCCCTCGTGAGCCCGGCACGGCCAGCCGCCCCAGCATGGACAGGTCCTGCCGCGCCTCAACGTCGAGCTTGACCACGATGGGCACCTGACGCTGCGGCAGGTTGAGCTTGGGCAGCGCGCTGTCGTAGTCGCCCACGGTGGCGATGCGCAAGGTCTCGGCGATGGCGTTGCTGGTCACGCCCAGGTCGGCGGCGCGCGCCAGGTCGGGCGTGACGATGATCTCGGTGCGCACCAGCGCGGCGGTGGACTGTATGCTGCCCACGCCCGGTATGGTGCGCAGATCGCGTTCGATGCCGCGCGCGGCCTCGGCCATCGCGCGGGTGTCGTTGCCGGTCAGCGTCAGGATGTATTTTTCACCCGAGCCGCCCAGGCCCACCTTGCTGCGCACGCCCGGCAATTCGGCCATGGCCTCGCGGATCTGGTTCTCGAGCACCTGCTTGCGCGGGCGCTGGCCGCGCGGGTCCAGCTGAATGGTCAACGCCGCCTTGCGCGACTCGGCCGCGCCCTGGGGCGCAAACGGGTCGGTGCCGGCCGAGCCCGAACCAATGGTGGTGTAGACCGACTTCACATGTGGCACGGCCGCCACCAGCAGACGCGCCCTTTCCGATGTGGCCACCGTCTGCGCCAAGGTGGCCCCGGGCGCCAGCTCCAGGTAGACCTGGGTCTGCGAGTTGTCGTCGGCCGGAATGAAGCCCTGCGGCAGCAGCGGGATCAGCATCAGCGAACCGACAAAAAACAGACCGGCACCGATCATGGTGATCCAGCGGTGGCGTATGCACCACGCGGCCCAATGGCGGTAGTGGTCCAGCCAGGCCGGCTCCTTCTGGTTGTGCAGCCAGGCCCAACCCCAACCCAGCACGCGGTGGCGCTGCGCCCAACCGGGGCGCTGGGTGGCGTCCAGCACCGGCTTCATCAGGTAGGCCGCCATCATGGGCGTGAGCGCGCGCGCCACCACCAGCGAGGCGAACACCGCAAACGAGGCCGTCCAGCCGAACTGCTTGAAAAACTTGCCCGGAATGCCCGACATGAAGGCGGTGGGCAGAAACACGGCAATCAAGGTGAAGGTGGTGGCAATCACCGCGAGGCCAATCTCGTCGGCGGCCTCCATCGCCGCCTGGTACGGCGTCTTGCCCATGCGCATGTGGCGCACGATGTTTTCCACCTCGACGATGGCGTCGTCCACCAGGATGCCGATCACCAGCGACAGCGCCAGCAGCGTCACCACGTTGATGGTGAACCCCATGTAGTGCATGCCGATGAAGGCCGGAATGGCCGACAGCGGCAGCGCCACGGCCGAGACGATGGTGGCCCGCAGATCGCGCAGGAACAGCCAGACCACCAGCACCGCCAGCAGCGCGCCTTCATACAGCAGCGTCATGGAGGCGTTGAACTCCTCCTCCACCGGCGTCACGAAATCAAAAGACTCGGTGATGCGCAGGTCGGGCCGCGCGGCGCGCAGTTCAGCGAGACGGGCGCGCACGCCATGGCCCACCTCCACCTCGCTGGCGCCGCGGCTGCGCGCCACCTCGAAACCCACCACCGGCTTGCCGTCCAGAAAGGCGGCGGCCGTGGGATCGGCCACGGTGTCCACCACGCGGGCGATCTGGTCCAGCCGCACGCGGCGGCCGTCCGACAGCGCGATTTCCATGGCCGCCAGCGCCTGCGCCGAGCCCAGCGCCGACAGCGTGCGCAGTGGCTGCTGGCTGCCGCCGAGCTCGGCCTTGCCGCCCGCGCTCTCGATCTGCACCTTGGCCAACTGGCGCGAGACATCGGCCGCCGTGGCGCCCAAGGCCAGCAGGCGCATCGGGTCCAGCTGCACCTGCACCTCGCGGCTGACGCCACCCACCCGGTTGACCGCGCCCACGCCGCGCACCGACAGCAGCAGCTTGGCCACGTCGTTGTCCACAAACCACGACAGCGCCTCGTCGTCCATGCGGTCCGAGGCCACGGTGTAGGCCAGCACGGCGCCGCCGGCCAGCTCCAGCTTGTTGATGATGGGCTCGCGCAGGTCGCCCGGCAGGTCGCCGCGCACCTTGGCCACGGCCGAGCGCACGTCGTCCAGCGCCTCCTGCGTGTTTTTCTCGATGCGGAACTCGGCGGTGATGGAGACCGAGCCGTCCTGCACCTTGGTGTAGATGTGCTTGAGCCCCTGCAGCGAGGCCAGGCTGTTCTCGATCTTGCGCGCAACGTCGTTTTCCAGCTGGTTGGGAGCCGCACCCGGCAGGCTGGCCACGATGGTGATGTTGGGCACGTCCAGGTCCGGGAAGTTCTGCACCTTCATGGACTGGAACGAGAGCAGCCCCGCCAGCGTCAGCATGACGAACAGCATGGCCGCCGGAATGGGGTTGCGTATGGACCAGGCGGAAACGTTCATGGCGCCCTGCCCTTACTGGGCGACCTTGACCAGGTCGCCCTCGTTGAGGAAACCCGCGCCCTGCACGGCCACACGCTCCTCGGCCTTGAGCCCTTGCAGCACTTCGACCACGTCGCCCACACGCCGGCCCGTCTCGACCTTGCGCTGTGCCACCTTGTTCTGCGCATCGACCACGAACACATAGCTGTGGCCGTCGCGCTGCACCACGGCCTGGGCCGGCACCGTCAGTGCGCTGCTCGCGGGCAGTACAAAACGCCCACGCGCAAAGGTGTTGGCCTTGAGTTCGGCGTGGCGCGGCAGGTCCACATAGACCAGGATGTTGCGGGTTTGCGGGTCGGCACTGGGCGCGATGGCGCGCACCGTGCCGCCCAGCGTGGTGCCGCTGGCCAGCGTGACCTCGGCCTTCTGGCCACGCGCGACGCGGGCGATCTCGGTCGGCGTGACCTCGGCCCGCCACTCCATGCGCCCCTGGCGCAACAGGCGAAACAGCTCCTGGCCAGCACCCACCACCGCGCCCACCGTGGCCACGCGGGCTGAAATCACACCGTCGTCGGGCGCCAGCAGGCGGGTGTGGTCCAGCCGCACACGCGTGGCCGCCACCACCGCCTGCGAGGCCTCCCATTGCGCCTTGGCCACTTTCTCAGCCGTCAGGTACTGCGACATCTGCGAGGCCGACAGCGCGCCGCTGTCCTGGATCGAGCGGGCGCGGTTGGCGTCGGCCTGGGCGCTCTCGAACTGCGCCTGGGCCTGCAACACGGCCGCCTGGGCCTGCAGGGTTTCTGCCTGCGCGGTGTCGGCCGCAAAACGCGCCAGCTCCTGCCCGCGCTTGACGACGTCGCCCACGTTGACGTGCACCGCCGCCAGCCGAAGTCCGTTCACTTCGGCGCCCACGCTGGCTTCCTGCCAGGCCACCACATTGCCGTTGGCCAGCAAGCTGTTGGCCAGGCTGGCCGTGCGCGGCTGGGCCACGCTCACGGTCAGGGCGGGTTTCGGGGCCGCGGCCGGTGCATCGGCGGCCGGGCTGCGCAAGGACACACCCACCAGCCCCAGGGCCACCAGCAGCGCCGTTGCCGACACAGGCCAGGCCCGGTGCAGCCGGTTCAGACGGGAATACACAGGTAATGGCAGCTTCATGAGGGCTCTCGGGCAAGCGGTTGTGGGGCCTCGGCGCTGGCCTGGGCGGGTTCGAAACCACCACCCAGGGCGACATACAGCCGCAGCCAGGCGGCCAGGCGCTCCTGGCGCAGCGACAGGGCGGCGGTGTCGGCCGCCAGCAGGTAGCGCCGGGCTTCTTCGAGTTCGGCGAGGCTGGCCAGGCCGGCGCCCCAGCGCGACTCGGTGCCGGCCAGCGAACGGCGGTAGCCCGCCGCCGCCACGTCGGCGGCCTGGGCGCGGTCGGCCAGCGCTGCCAGCGAAAGCAGCGACTGTTCGACTTCGGACACCGCCTGGCGCACCGCGGCGGCGTAGGCGCTGCCGGCGGCTTCGAAAGCGGCTTCGGCGGCGGCCACCTCGGCGTTCAGCCGCTCGCGGCCCAGCAAGGGCAGGCTCAGGGTCAGCGGCCCCAGCGACCAGGTGTTGAGCGTGGCGCTGGCGCCCAGTGCGCGCACCCGGTTCACCATCAGGTTGCCCGTCAGGCTCAGGCTGGGCAGCAGCGCGGCCTGCGCCAAACCCACCGACTGCGCGGCCGCCACCCACTGGCGCTGCGCGCGGTAGACGTCGGGGCGCTGGCGCAGCACGTCGGCCGGCACACCCGGCACGCTCAGCAGGCCGTCCAGTGGCAGGTCGCGGCGCGGCCGGGCGTCCAGCTGGGCGCGCAGTTCGGGCTCGGCTTGCCCGGTCAGCGCCACCAGCGCCTTGAGCTGGCGCTCGCACTGGTCGGCCACCGCGAGCACCCGGCCACGGCTCTCGGCGGCGCCGGCGCGCGCCAGCGCGGCCACCGCCGGCGCGGTGAAACCCGCCTGTTCGGTGGTGGCGGTGGTGTCGGCGGTGCGCTGGCGCGAGGCGCTGTCGGCGCTGGCCACGGCCAGCTGCGTGCGGCACAGCCACCAGCCAAAGTAGACCTGTGCCACCTCGGCTGCCACCAGCACACGCGCTTCGTGCCAGCCGGCACCGGCCGCGTCCTGGCGCGCTTGTGCAGCGCTCACGCGCGCGCCGTCTTCGCCCCACAGCGCAAGCGCCCACGAGGCCTGCACCCCCGCACTCAGCACGGTGGCGGCCGGAACGGCGGGGTCGGTGAAGGCGCGGCTGCCGCTCAGCGCACCGGCCAGTTGCGGGCGGCCTTGCTGTTCAGCCCCGCTGAGCGCGGCGCGCGCGGCAAACACCTGCGCACGCGCGGCAGCCACGTTGGGGCTGAGCTGCTGGGCGCGAGCGATGCTGGCGGTGAGCAGCGGGTCGTCGAAACGCGACCACCAGTCGGCCAACTGCTGCGTGCCGCCCTGGTGCGGCAGGCGCGGCGCCAGCCACGCGGCCGGCGCCGCCACTTCCGGCATGGGCGGCAGGGAGGGTGAGCGCGCCACGCTGCACCCCACCAACATCACCAGCGCCACAGGCGCCAGCCAGGCGCGCATGAGGGACAAGCGGGGCATGGGGTTCAATCGTCTTCCTGCGGCAGACCGGGAAACAGCACCTCGTTGAAGCCGAACTGGCTGAAATCGCGCACCCGCATGGGGTAGAGCTTGCCGATCAGGTGATCACACTCGTGTTGTGCGACACGCGCGTGAAAATCGCTCACGGTGCGATCGATCGGCTGGCCGAGTTCGTCGAAGCCCGTGTAGCGGATGTGGCGCCAGCGCGGCACCACGGCGCGCAGCCCTGGCACCGACAGGCAGCCCTCCCAGTCGCTGACCTCTTCCTCGCCCAGCGGCGTGATGACAGGGTTGATCAGCACGGTGCGCGGCACCGGCTCGTACTGCGGGTAGCGCGGATTCACCTGTCCGGTGCCAAAAATGACCAACTGCAGGTCCACACCGATTTGCGGCGCCGCCAGGCCAGCGCCGTTGGCGGCCGCCATGGTGTCCTGCATGTCGGCGATCAGGGCGTGGAGTTCGGGCGTGTCAAACGCGGTGACGGGCTGGGCAACACGCAGCAGGCGCGGGTCGCCCATTTTCAGGATGGTGTGTACGGCCATGGTCAAGCGCAAGGATGAAAGCTGACAAGAATATCACCTGGGTCTGCCGAGCACGTGCCGCAGCAGGCGCCACAGGCCGTACAGCGTGGCCAGCGCTGCGAGCACCACCACGCCCACCAGCGCCGACGACGAACAGGCCTCGCCCCCGTTGACCACACAGTCCAGCGCCGGCATCAGCCACTGGTTGGCGGCAAACACCAGGCCCCAGAACACCAGGACCATGCCCACGAGGGCCGCCACCCACCACCAGACTTTGTGCATGACGTGGCTCCCAACGGTTGGCGGGCAGATCAGCCCAGGCCCGGCAGCGCGCGCATGGCCGCTTCGTCCAGCACCGCCACACCCAGTTCCTGCGCTTTTGCCAGCTTGCTGCCTGCTTCGGCGCCGGCTACGAGGTAGTCCGTCTTTTTGCTGACCGAGCCGGCCACCTTGGCGCCGGCCGCTTCCAGCATGGCTTTGGCCTCGTCGCGGCCCAGCGTGGGCAAGGTGCCGGTGATGACAAAGGTCTTGCCAGCCAGCGGCAGGGCCTGGCGCTCGGCCGGCGGTCCTTCGGGCCAGGTGAGGCCACAGGCGCGCAGTTGCTCCACCACCTCACGGTTGTGGGCTTGCTGGAAAAAGGTGTGCAGGCTTTGCGCCACCACCGGCCCCACGTCGTCCACCTCGACCAGTTGCGCCAGGGGCGCGTCCATCACCGCGTCCAGCGTGCCGAAATGCCGTGCCAGCGCCTTGGCGGTGGCCTCGCCCACATGGCGTATACCCAGGCCAAACAGGAAGCGTGGCAAGGTGGTCTGCTTGCTGGCCTCCAGCGCGGCGAGCATGTTCAGCGCCGACTTGTCGGCCATGCGCTCCAGCGTGGCCAGGGCGTTGAGGCCCAGGCGGTAGAGATCGGGCAGGGTCTTGACGATTTCCGCATCCACCAGCTGGTCCACCAGCTTGTCGCCCAGCCCCTCGATGTCCAGCGCGCGGCGCTGGGCAAAGTGCAACAGCGCCTGCTTGCGCTGGGCGCTGCAGAACAGGCCCCCGGTGCAGCGGTGGTCGGCCTCGCCTTCTTCGCGCACGGCGGCGCTGCCACACACCGGGCAACAGGCGGGCATGGTGAATTCGGTGGCGCCGTCGGGGCGTTTGTTGTGCAACACGCCCACCACCTCGGGAATCACGTCGCCCGCACGGCGCACGATGACGGTGTCGCCCACGCGCACGTCCTTGCGGCGGGCCTCCAGCTCGTTGTGCAGGGTGGCGTTGGTCACGGTCACGCCGCCCACGAACACCGGCGCCAGCTTGGCCACCGGCGTGAGCTTACCGGTGCGGCCCACCTGCACGTCGATGGCCAACACGGTGGTCAGCTGCTCCTGCGCGGGGTATTTGTGGGCCACGGCCCAGCGCGGCTCGCGTGTCTTGAAGCCCAGCTGCTGCTGCAGGGCCAGGCGGTTGACCTTGTAGACGACGCCGTCGATGTCAAACGGCAGGCTGTCGCGCTGGGCACCTTGTGCCGCATGAAACGCCACCAGGCCCTCGGCGCCTTGTGTCACCGTGCGGTGTTCACACACCGGCAGGCCCATGGCCACAAAAGCGTCGAGCACGCCGCTGTGGGTGTCGGGCACCGGCCAGCCTTGCACCTCGCCCAGGCCATAGGCAAAAAAGCTCAGCGGGCGCTGCGCCACCAGCGCCGGGTCGAGCTGGCGGATAGCGCCCGCAGCCGTGTTGCGCGGGTTGATGAAGGTCTTGTCGCCCTTCTCGCGCTGGCGTTCGTTGAGCGCCTCGAAGTCGTCGCGGCGCATGTAGACCTCGCCGCGCACCTCCAGCACGGCGGCATCCACGCCCGACAGCCTCAGCGGAATCTGCTGGATGGTGCGCACGTTCTGCGTCACGTCCTCGCCGGTCTCGCCGTCGCCGCGTGTGGCGGCCAGCACCAGCACGCCGCGCTCGTAGCGCAGGTTCATCGCCAGACCGTCGAATTTCAGTTCTGCGGCGTACTCCACCGGCGGCGCGTCCTCGGGCAGCTTGAGCGCGTTGCGCACCCGCACATCGAAGTTGCGCGCGCCCTCGGGCGTGGTGTCGGTTTCGGTGTCGATGGACAACATGGGCACCGCGTGGCGCACCGGTGTCAGGCCCTCCAGCACCTTGCCCAGCACGCGTTGGGTGGGCGAGTCGGGGGTCAGCAACCCGGGGTGCTCGGCCTCCAGCGCCTGCAGTTCGCGGAACAGGCGGTCGTACTCGGCATCCGGAATCTGCGGGTCGTCGAGCACGTAGTAGCGGTGAGCGTGGTGCTGCAGCTGGGCACGCAGTGCGGCGGCGCGCTCAGCCGGCGTGGGCTGAGCGGCGAACAAATCGTCTTGCATCGGAATCAGGGCCGCATCAGGAGAACAGGCGGCGCGCCTGCGGCGAACCGGCCGACAGGTCGTGGGCGTCCAGCGCGTCGTACAGGCCTTCGAGGTCGGCGCCAATGCGATCCATCAGCTCCTGCGCCAGCGGCTGGCCGTTGTCGTCCGTCACCACCCCGTCCATGGCCGTGGCCAGGGCGGCTGCGGCTTCGCGCATGCGCTGGTAGGGCCGCTCGCTGCGCGCCACATGGGCCACGTCCAGCGACAGGCTGACCTCGCGCAGCGCGCTCTGTTCGGGGTCTTCGGCCAGGGCGGCCTGTGTGTCAAACTGCAGGCTCAGGATGGGCGAAGCGTCCACCTCGCCCGGCAGCACCATGCGCCCGGGCAAGGCACCGGGCACAAAACCCAGTTGCGAGGCGCTCTGCGTGACGTAACCCGGGCTCCAGGCGGCGCGGCGCGCGCGCAGCATGAAACCCAGCTGAGCGTCGTGGGTGCTGGCGAACTGGTCGAGCTCGCGGGCGCGCGCCACCTCTTCGAGCATGTCGGGAAACTCGGGGGTGGCGCCCAGCACGTCGGCAAAGGCCTGGGCCTTGACCACGTACTCGGAGAACTCGATGTCGTTGAGCGCACCGGCCCGGTTGGCCAGTTGCACCCCGGCCTGCAGCGCCTGGTAACGCTGGCCCGGGCGCGGTGCTTCCCATTCTTCGGTGGTGGTGTTGAGCCCTTCGACCGCAAACGGTTTGGTGCCCACGCGGCGCGAACGCGGCAGCGCGGCCAGCACCGCATCACCCGACACCACCGCGTCCAGCGGCAGCGGCGCGATCACGTCGATCAGCGGGTCCAGACGCAGGCGTTTGTCGGCCTGCGGCGCGGCGGGCAAGGGTGGCACGGTGTCACCGGCATCGAAGGGCCCCTGCGCGGCATCACCGGGTGTGCCGTCGAGCATGGGTTCGATGCGCTGGCCGTTGTCGGTGCCGGCGGGCGCGGGGACCTCGCGCTGCGCGGCCTTGCGCGAGGTGCTCTGGCGCGTGACCCAGGCGTTGTAGGCCATGACGGCGGCCAGCACCAGCACGCCGATGACGATGAGGCTGAGTTGCAGTGTGCTCATGTGTCGGTTCTTCAGGAATCCATGAGGCTCGTGGCGGCTTCCATGTCCACCGCCACGATGCGCGAAACGCCCTGCTCCTGCATGGTCACGCCAATCAGTTGCTCGGCCATTTCCATGGCGATCTTGTTGTGGCTGATGAACAGGAACTGGGTGCCTTTTTTGCTCATGCTGGTCACCAGCTTGGCGTAGCGTTCGGTGTTGGCGTCGTCCAGCGGCGCGTCCACCTCGTCGAGCAGACAGAAAGGCGCGGGGTTGAGCTGGAAGATAGCGAACACCAGGGCGATGGCGGTCAGCGCCTTCTCGCCGCCCGAGAGCAGGTGGATGGTCTGGTTCTTCTTGCCCGGCGGCTGCGCCAGCACCTGCACGCCGGCGTCCAGGATTTCCTCGCCGGTCATCACCAGCCTGGCGTTGCCGCCGCCAAACAGCTCGGGGAACATGCGGCCGAAGTGTTCGTTGACGGTGTTGAAGGTGCTGCCCAGCAGGTCACGCGTTTCGGCGTCGATCTTCTTGATCGCGTCTTCCAGCGTGTTGATGGCGTCCAGCAAGTCCTTCATCTGGGCGTCGAGGAAGCCCTTGCGTTCGCGCGCGGCGGTCAGTTCGTCCAGCGCCGCCAGGTTGACCGCGCCCAGGGCGGCGATCTCGCGGTTCACGCGGTCGATTTCGCTTTGCAGCCCGCTCAGGCGCACGCTGTCGGCCGCTATGCTGGCGGCGACAGCGGCCAGATCGGCGTTGGCCTCGGTCAGCAGTTGGGCGTATTGCTCTATGCCCAGCTGGGCGGCCTGCTCCTTGAGCTGGAATTCGGTGATGCGCGCGCGCAGCGGGTCCAGCGCCCGTTCCGTCTGCAGGCGGCGCTCGTCGCTGGCACGCAGTTTGGCGGTCAGGTCGTCGTACTGGCTGCGCTGGGTGGCCAGCAGTTGTTCGCGCTCCATCTTGGCGTTCAGCGCGTCCTGCAGGCCGCCTTGGGCGGCGGCATCGCTCAGGCGCGACAACTCGTCGCGGGCGCGCTGGTCTTCGTCGGTCAAGGCCGTGATCTGCTGGCGGGCGGTGTCCACCGCGCGCTCCAGCTCGCCGCGCCGCGCTTGCAGGCTGCGCTGCGAGAAGGTGGCCTCTTGCGCCTGGCGCTCCAGCGTGCGCAGTTGCTCGCGGGCCTGGCCCAGCTTGCGCTCGGCCTCGATCACCGCGTCGTCGAGCTGGCTGTGGCGCTCCTGGCTGTCGGCCAGCATCATGTCGAGTTCTTCGAAGCGGGCCTCGGCCGCCACGCGGCGCTCCTGCAGGTCGTCGAGCTGGGCGTCGATCTCGGCCATGTCGCCCGCGATCTGTTCGCGCCGGGCACGGGCCTGTTCGCTCAATTGCCGCAGCCGCAGCACCTCCACCTGCAATTCATGCACCCGGCCCTGGCCTTCGGTGGCTTCGCGGCGGGCGCTCACCAGACGCTGGGATGCATCAGCGTAGCCGGCTTCGGCACGCGTGAGAGCGGTGCGGGCTTCGTCCAACAGCAGCACCTGGGCGCGTTGGCTTTTCTCGAGATTCTCGATTTCCTGCGCGCGCGCCAGCAGGCCGGCCTGCTCCGAATCGGGCGCGTAAAAACCCACGCTGTGGGCGCTGACCACGTGGCCGCTGGCCACAAACACCTGTTGGCCTGGCGCCAACTGGCTGCGTTGGGCCAGGGCATCTTCCAGGCTGGGCGCGGTCAGGCAGCCGTGCAACCATTCGCCCAGCAAGGCCTGCAGGCCGGCGTCGTTCAACCGCAGCTTGGCCGCCAGCGGTGTGAAGCCGGCCACGCAGGCCTGGGTGGGCGCGGCACCGCTGGGCGGGCTGTAGAACACCAGTTTGGCCGGCGGCGCATCCTGGCTTTGGTGGCCGAGGAAACCCCGCACCATCTCAAGCCGCGACACTTCAAGCGCGCCCATGCGTTCGCGCAGCGCGGCCTCCAAAGCGTTTTCCCAGCCGGTTTCAATGTGCAGTTTGCTCCACAGACCGGCCATGCCCTCCAGGCCGTGCTGGGCCAGCCAGGGCCGCAGTTTGCCGTCGGTCTTGACCTTTTCCTGCAAGGCCTTGAGCGCCTCCAGACGGGCCGACACATCTGCCTGGCGGGCCGTTTCGCTGTTGAGCACCTGCTGACGCTGGCGGCGTTCGTCGTCCAGCCCGGGCACCTGCTCCTGCAGTTCGTGAAAGCGCGCGTCGGTTTCTTCCTGCACCGCCTGGGCCTCGTGCCACTGTTCTTCCAGTTGATGCAGCCGTGCATCGTCGGGCGCGGCCAGGGCATTTTTGTCGGTGTTCAGGCGCTCGCGCCGCGTGTTCAGGCCACGCGACTGTTCTTCGATGCTGCGCTGTTCGGCCGCCAGCACCTGGATCTGCTGCTGCACCTGGGTGACGCTGGCGCGCTGCTCGTTGCTGCGCGCCTGGGCCTGGCGCAGCGCGTCTTCCAGCGCGGGCAGGCGCTGGGCTTCGTCTTCGAGCTGGGCGGCCAGGATCTCGGCCTGTTCCTCGGCCTGCTCGCCAGTGGCGGCCAGGTTTTCAATTTCAGCCGTGGCGTCGTCCTGGCGTGCCGCCCACTGGGCCATCTGCTCCTTGAGCTGCACCAGGCGCTGCTCCACCCGCTGCCGGCCTTCGACCACGTAACGGATTTCGGCTTCGAGTTTGCCCACCTCGGCGCTGGCCTCGTAGAGCTTGCCCTGGGCCTGGTTGACCTGGTCACCGGCCGCGTAGTGGGCCTGGCGCAGGGTTTCCAGCTCGGCTTCCACGTGGCGCAGGTCGGCCACACGCGATTCCAGCTCGTTGACACCCTTGAGGCCTTCGGCCTGCACCCGCGCCAGCTCGGCCTCGGCGTCGCTGCGCTTCAAGAACCACAGCTGCTGCTGGCGCAGCGTCACCTGGGCGTTGAGCTGCTTGTACCGCGCGGCCACCTCGGCCTGTTTTTCCAGTTTTTCGAGGTTGGCGTTGAGCTCGCGCAGGATGTCTTCCACCCGCGTGAGGTTCTCGCGCGTGTCGTTCAGGCGGTTGGCGGTCTCGCGGCGGCGCTCCTTGTATTTGGAAACGCCAGCGGCCTCTTCGAGGAACAGGCGCAGCTCTTCGGGCTTGCTCTCGATGATGCGGCTGATGGTTCCCTGGCCAATGATGGCGTAGGCGCGCGGCCCCAGGCCGGTGCCCAGGAACACGTCCTGCACATCGCGGCGGCGCACCGGCTGGTTGTTGATGTAGTAGCTGCTGGTGCCGTCGCGCGTGAGCACACGCTTGACGGCGATCTCGCCGTACTGGTTCCACTGGCCGCCGGCACGGTGGTCGGCGTTGTCGAACACCAGCTCCACGCTGGAGCGGCTGGCCGGCTTGCGGTGGTTGGTTCCGTTGAAGATGACGTCCTGCATGGACTCGCCACGCAACTCGGACGCCTTGCTCTCACCCAGCACCCAGCGCACCGCGTCCATGATGTTGGACTTGCCGCAACCGTTGGGCCCGACCACCCCCACCAGCTGCCCTGGCAGCATGAAGTTGGTGGGTTCGGCAAAGGACTTGAAGCCGGAGAGCTTGATGGAATTGAGACGCACGCGAAAACCCTGTTGACCCGCCCTGCGGGCCGTACACCTGAAGCAGACCCTTGATTTTGTTCGATATTTCCCCCCGCCCAGGAGCCGGCACGGATGGAAGTGATGCGAGATGTTAACTGAGCACCTTCCGGGATAATCGAGGCCCATGAACCCCTTGCTGTCCCACCTGCAGCCCTACCCCTTTGAGCGGCTGCGCCAACTTTTCGCCAAGGTCACGCCCAGCGCGGCCCACCGCCCCATCAGCCTGGGCATTGGCGAGCCCAAACACGCCACGCCGGCTTTCTTGAAGCAGGCGCTGTGTGATGCCATCAACGACCCGGCCGGCGGCCTGGCCGCCTACCCGGCCACCATAGGCACACCGGCCCTGCGTGCGTCCATGGCGGGCTGGATGTCGCGCCGCTATGGCTTGCAGGTCGATCCCGCCACCCAGGTGCTGCCGGTCAACGGCTCGCGCGAGGCACTGTTTGCCTTCACCCAGGTGGTGGTGGATGCATCAAAGGGCACGGCCGAGGGCCCGCCGCTGGTGGTCTGCCCCAACCCCTTCTACCAAATCTACGAAGGCGCGGCCCTGCTGGCCGGCGCCCAGCCCTGGTACGCCAACAGCGAGCCGTCGCGCAATTTCGGCATCGATTGGGCAGCGGTTCCGGAATCGGTGTGGGCGCGCACGCAGCTGCTGTTCGTCTGTTCGCCCGGCAACCCCACCGGCGCGGTGATGCCGTTGGCCGAGTGGAGGCTGCTGTTCGAGCTGAGCGACCGTTTTGGCTTCGTGATCGCTTCCGACGAGTGCTACAGCGAGATCTACTTCCGCGACGAAGCACCGCTGGGCGGGCTGGAAGCCGCAGCCCAGCTGGGCAGGGGCGACTTCAAGAACCTGATGGCCTTCACCAGCCTGTCCAAACGCAGCAACGTGCCCGGCCTGCGCAGCGGTTTTGTGGCCGGTGATGCGGCGCTGATCAAGGCCTTTGGCCTGTATCGCACCTACCACGGCTGCGCCATGAGCCCGGTGGTGCAGACCGCCAGCATCACCGCCTGGGACGACGAAGACCATGTGGTGGACAACCGCCGCCAGTACCGCGAGAAGTTCGCCCGCGTCACGCCCATCCTGGCCGAGGTGCTGGACGTGCGCCTGCCCGATGCCGGTTTTTACCTGTGGGCGGGCGTGCCCGCACACTTCCACCGGCCCGAATCCGGCCTGAGCGCGGACGAGCTGTTCGCGCGTGATCTGCTGGCTCAATACAATGTGACCGTTCTTCCAGGCAGCTACCTCGCGCGCACCGCTTTGGGCGTCAATCCGGGCACCGACCGGGTGCGCATGGCCCTGGTGGCCGAGACCGCCGAATGTGTGGAAGCGGCCGAACGCATTGCAGCCTTCTGCCGGGCAGCCTGAACCCTCGCTCAACTCTCAAACCTCTTCGCTCAACGAACATGACGCAACAACTTCAGCAGATCATCGACACCGCCTGGGACAACCGCGCCAGCCTCTCGCCCGCCGCCGCACCCCAAGAGGTGGTGGATGCCGTCGAACAGGTGATCTCGCAACTCAACGTCGGCCAGCTGCGCGTGGCCACCCGCGAAGCCGTGGGCCAGTGGACCGTGCACCAGTGGATCAAGAAGGCGGTGCTGCTGTCCTTCCGCCTGAACGACAACGCCGTGATGCGCGCTGGCGACCTGGCCTTTTTCGACAAGGTGAAAACCAAGTTCGCCCACCTGAGCGAAGAAGAGATGAAGGCCACCGGCGTGCGCGTGGTGCCGCCGGCCGTGGCCCGCCGTGGCAGCTTCATTGCCAAGGGCGCCATCCTCATGCCCAGCTACGTCATCATCGGCGCCTATGTGGACGATGGCACCATGGTCGACTCCTGGGCCACCGTGGGCAGCTGTGCACAGATTGGCAAGTACGTTCACCTGAGCGGCGGCGTGGGCATTGGCGGCGTGCTGGAGCCGCTGCAGGCCGGCCCCACCATCATCGAAGACAACTGCTTCATCGGGGCCCGCTCCGAGGTGGTTGAGGGCGTGGTGATTGAAGAGAACTCGGTGCTGGGCATGGGCGTGTACATCGGCCAGAGCACCCCCATCTTCAACCGCGACACCGGCGAGACCTTCTATGGCCGCGTGCCCAGCGGCAGCGTGGTCATCAGTGGCAACCTGCCGAAAAAGACCAAGTCGGGCCAGGACTACAGCACCTACGCCGCCATCATCGTCAAGACGGTGGACGCGCAAACCCGCTCCAAGACCAGCCTGAACGACCTGTTGCGCGACTGATTGCTTGGCCATGACGAATGACTTCGCTTCGCGTCAATGACGAATGAATCGAGTGGTCCTTCATTTGTCATGGCAGGCGCAGCCGCTGGTCATTCGTCATCGCAGGAGAACCCAATGAGCACCCCCAACGGCACCGGCACCATGGAGCGCATCCTGCGGTTGATGGCGGAGAAAAAAGCGTCCGACATCTACATGTCGGCCGGCTCGCCGGTGCAGATCAAGATCAACGGCGTCACCCAGCCCATCAATGGCCAGGTGCTGCCGGCCGATGCACCCCGCGCGCTGCTGGCCGAGGTGCTCTCGGAAGCGCACATGGAAGAACTGGCCCATTCGGGCGAGCTCAACATGGCCCACGCCCTGCCCGGTGTGGGGCGCTTCCGTATCAGCGGCATGCGCCAGCGCGGCACCTACGCGGTGGTGATCCGCTACATCCAGACCGAGGTGCCCAAGCTCGACGCACTGGGGGTGCCCGAGATCCTGAAAGAGATGATCCTGGCCAAGCGTGGCCTGGTGCTCATGGTCGGCTCCACCGGCGCCGGCAAAAGCACCACGCTGGCGGCCATGCTGGACCACCGCAACGAGAACATGTCCGGTCACATCCTGACGGTGGAAGACCCGATGGAGTACCTGTTCCGCAACAAGAAGTCCATCGTCAACCAGCGCGAGGTGGGCACCGACACCGCATCGCTGCACGTGGCCTTGAAAAACGCACTGCGCCAGGCACCCGACGTGATCATGATCGGCGAGATCCGCGACCGCGAAACCATGTCGGCGGCCATCGCCTACGCGCAGTCGGGCCACCTGTGCCTGGCCACGCTGCACGCCAACAACAGCTACCACGCGCTCAACCGCATCCTGAGCTTCTACCCCGTGGAGGTGCGCCCCACCCTGTTGGGCGACCTCGCGGCCTCGTTGCGCGGCGTCATCTCGCAGCGCCTGCTGCGCACGGTGGACGGCAGCCGCGCGCCCGCGATGGAGGTGATGGTCAACACCAAGCTGGTGCAGGAGCTGATTGAAAAGGCCGACTTTTCCGGCGTTCGCGAAGCCATGGAAAACTCCATGGCCGAAGGCTCGCAGACCTTCGAGGAAGACCTCGCGCGGCTCATCACCTCCGGCCGCATCGACCGCAAGGAAGGCCTGGCCTACGCCGACTCGCCCACCAACCTGCTGTGGCGCCTGCAGAACACCTATGCCAAGGGCCCGCAGTCGGGCGCCGAGCAAGCCAGCGAAGACGCCGCCGCCGGCCCTTCCTTCACCGAGTTTTCGCTCGAAATCAAGCACTGAGCGCCGGCCAGTGCACCGCACCGCATTGACAACACCATGAGCTTTGAGACCCTGCGCCTGGCCGAAGCGCTGATCGCCCGCCCCTCCATCACGCCGCTGGACGCGGGTTGCCAGGCTTTGATCGCCGAGCGCCTCCAGCCGCTCGGCTTTGTGTGCGAGACCATCGAGAGCGGCCCGGCCGATTTCCGCGTCACCAACCTGTGGGCCAAGCGGCCGGGCCGGGCCATCGCCGGCCAGCGTTCGCCCCTGATGGTGTTTGCCGGCCACACCGACGTGGCGCCCACCGGCCCGCTGGCCCTGTGGCGCAGCGACCCCTTCGTGCCCACCCACCGCGACGGCAAGCTCTACGGCCGCGGCGCCAGCGACATGAAAACCTCGCTCGCCGCCATGGTCGTGGCGGTGGAGGAATTTCTGGCCCGCGAGCCCGACCCGGCGCTGAGCATCGGCTTTCTGCTGACCAGCGACGAGGAAGGCCCGGCCAACGACGGCACCGTCATCGTCTGCCAGACGCTGCAAGCGCGCGGCGAACAGCTGGACTACTGCATCGTCGGCGAGCCCACCTCGGTGGAGCAGGTCGGCGACATGGTCAAGAACGGCCGCCGCGGCACCATGAGCGGCAAGCTCACCGTCAAGGGCCTACAGGGCCACATCGCCTACCCGCACCTGGCCAAGAACCCCATCCACCTGCTGGCGCCGGCCATGGCCGAACTGGTGTCCACCGTGTGGGACACCGGCAACGCCTACTTCCCGCCCACCAGCTGGCAGATCAGCAACATCCACGGCGGCACCGGCGTGGGCAATGTCATCCCGGGCACGGTGGTGGTGGACTTCAATTTCCGCTTCAGCACCGAGTCCACGCCCGAAGGCCTGCAGCAGCGCCTGCAGGCCATCCTGGCACGCCACGGCCTGAACGCGGGCGAAGACTACGACCTCGCCTGGGTGCTCGGCGGCCGCCCGTTCCTGACGGCGCCCGGCACCCTGGTGGACACGGTGCGCGACGCCATCATGGCTGAGACGGGCGTGGAGACCGAGCTCTCCACCACCGGCGGCACCAGCGACGGCCGCTTCATCGCGCAGATTTGCCCCCAGGTCATCGAACTCGGCCCCACCAACGCCACCATCCACCAGATCCACGAATGTGTGCCGGTGGCCGACATCGAGCCGCTGAAAAACATCTACCGCCGCGTGCTGGAAAAGCTCTCGGCATGACCCTCACCGAACTCATACACAGCACTGAGCAGCGGCTGCAGATCGCGGGCGTTTCCTTCGGCCAAGGCACGACCAACGCCTTCGACGAAGCCGTGTGGCTTGTGCTGTGGCGCCTGGGTCTGCCGCTGGACTGCGACCTCGACACCGAAGGTGAGCGGCCCGTGACCGTGGACGAACAGGCGCAGGTATCCGCCCTGATCGAACAACGCATCACCACCCGCCAGCCGGCCGCCTATCTCACGCAGGAAGCCTGGCTGCAAGGCGTGTCGTTCTACGTGGATGAGCGCGTCATCATCCCGCGCAGCCTGATCGCCGAGCCCCTGGCCGACGGCACGCTGGACGCCTGGCTCAGCGCCGACACCCGCCATGTGCTCGACCTGTGCACTGGCAACGGCAGCCTGGCGGTGCTGGCCGCACTCGCCTGGCCCGACGTGAACGTGACCGGCGCCGACCTCTCGCCCGACGCCCTGGCCGTCGCCCACATCAACGTGGACCGTCACGGCCTGCAAGGCCGCGTGACCCTGATCGAATCCGACGGCCTGACCGCCTGCCCCGGCCCTTACGACCTCATCCTCTGCAACCCGCCCTACGTCAACGCCCAAAGCATGGCCGAGCTGCCGGCCGAGTTCCGCGCCGAGCCCGAGCTGGCCCTGGCCGGCGGCAACGACGGCATGGATTTCGTGCGCGCCCTGCTGCGCGACGCGCCGTCACGCTTGTCGGCCCACGGCGTGTTGGTGCTGGAAATTGGGCACGAACGCGCCCACTTCGAAGCCGCCTTCCCCCAACTGCAGCCGGTGTGGTTGAGCACCAGCGCGGGGGATGACCAGGTGTTGTTGCTGACGGCGGAGGCGTTGCGGGGCTGACTGCGTTTGTGTATGTCTTTGCTGTGGCCCAACCACTTGCCTAGCCATTGGTGTCATCACCGGCGATGCCGCCGTTCTTCATGTGATGAAAATGCTTTTTTGCAGATATGATCGCGTACATATTTGCGCAACGACCCGCAACGCCACACGGACATTCTCCAACCGCGTTTTTGTGTGTAGCTCCGTTGTGCAGCATTTGAAAGTCCAGGGACGGGGGCAAACATGGCGACACTTTCGGTTCGACGCGATATCGGGTATGCCGACAAGCTGAGGAAGTACCGTATCTTCGTCAACGATTCGGAGATAGGTCAGCTCGCCGAAGGTGCGGTGTTGCACCAAGACGTCGGCGAGGGACCACACACCGTCGAAGCAAGAATAGATTGGTGCAGCAGTCGTCCGCTCAAGCTGGATGCCTTGACCAGTGGCCACGTGGTGGTTGTCCGAAGTTCTCTTCGCGGCTGGCGCGTGGTCCTGGCCTTGTGGTACCTGATTTTCAATAGGCAAGACTACTTGACCCTTGAGCTTCAGTCGCACAGCGGCGTATGAACCGAAGCAGGCATCGTTTGACGCCCCCGACGAACGAGTGGCGCAGCCCGCAGTCGGCGACACGACCCAGGCTCAAGCAATTGCTGATGTCTGATCAGGCGCGTGCCGAGTGGGTGTTGCCCACCCGTGGTCTTGCCAACCGTCGCCCGCCACAAGCGCTTGGTTGAGCCGTGTGTCTGCTTGACGTTTGAGCAGTGCTGACGCAGTCTGTCGGCAGGCGGCCTGAGCATCCCCCGCCCCTGCGGCACAATCGAGGCTTAACGCGCCGCCCGCTGCGGGCAGTCTGCGCCCCCTTCTCCGCTTCACGTTTTCGGCCGCACCCGGTGTGCGGTCTTGTTTTTCCATGATCCAACTCAAAAACGTCACGCTGCGCCGTGGCACCAAGGTCGTGCTCGACGCCGCGTCGGCCACCCTCAACCCGGGCGAAAAGGTCGGCCTGGTGGGGCGCAATGGTGCGGGCAAGTCCAGCCTGTTTGCCCTGCTCACCCATGTGCTGCACGAAGACAGTGGCGACTTCAGCATCCCCACGCAGTGGCGCATGGCACAGGTCGCGCAGGACATGCCCGAGACCGAACAACCGGCCACCCGTTTTGTGGTGGAAGGCGATACCACGCTGCTGGCGGCCGAGCTGGAAGTGACAGAGGCCGAGGCCAGTGGCGACGGCGAGCGCATGGCACACGCCTACATGGCCTTGCACGACGCGGGCGCGCACGATTCGGTGTCGCGTGCGCAGGCGCTGCTGATGGGCCTGGGCTTCAACAACGCCGAGCTGGAGCGGCCGGTGAACAGCTTTTCGGGCGGCTGGCGCATGCGCCTGCAACTGGCGCGCGCACTGATGTGTCCGAGCGACTTGCTGCTGCTGGACGAACCCACCAACCACCTGGACTTGGACGCCCTGGTCTGGCTCGAAGCCTGGCTGCGCCGCTACGAAGGCACGCTGCTGGTCATCAGCCACGACCGCGAATTCCTGGATGCGGTCACCACCGTCACCCTGCACATCGAGAAGGCCAAGCTCAACCGCTACGGCGGCAACTACAGCCGCTTTGAGGACATGCGCGCCGAACAGCTGGCGCTGCAGCAGACCAGCTACGCCAAGCAGCAAGAAAAAATCGCCCACCTCCAAAAGTTCATCGACCGCTTCAAGGCCAAGGCCAGCAAGGCCAAACAGGCGCAAAGCCGGGTCAAAGCGCTGGAGCGCATGGAAAAACTCGGCCCGGTGCTGGCCGAGGCCGATTTCGAATTCGAGTTCCGCGAACCCGCCAACCTGCCCAACCCCATGCTCACGCTGGACGCGATCAGTGTGGGCTACCCCGGCGAGGCCGAAGGCGACGCACCGACGGTCATCGTGCAGGGCATCAGCAAGTCGGTCATGGCCGGCCAGCGCATCGGCATCCTGGGCGCCAACGGCCAGGGCAAGTCCACGCTGGTCAAGACGGTGGCGCGCACGCTGAAGGCCATTGACGGTCAGATCACCGAAGGCAAGGGCCTGAACATCGGCTACTTTGCCCAGCAGGAACTCGACGTGCTGCGCCCGCAGGACAACCCGCTGGAGCACATGGTTCGCCTGGCCAAGGAGGTGTCGCCGCAGGCGCGCGAGCAGGAGCTGCGCAACTTCCTGGGCAACTTCAACTTCACCGGCGACATGGTCAAGCAAAGCGTGGGCAGCATGAGCGGCGGCGAAAAAGCCCGCCTGGTGCTTTGCATGATCGTCTGGCAGCGCCCCAACCTGCTGCTGCTGGACGAACCCACCAACCACCTCGACCTGGCCACGCGCGAGGCCTTGAGCGTGGCGCTCAACGAATTCGAAGGCACGGTGATGCTGGTCAGCCACGACCGCGCCTTGCTGCGCGCCGTGTGCGACGAGTTCTGGCTGGTGTCGCGCGGTGGCGTGTCGCCGTTTGATGGCGACCTGGACGACTACCAGCGTTACCTGCTGGACGAATCCAAACGCCTGCGCGAACAGGCCCAGAACCGGGCCGCCAACGCCGCCAAGGAAGAACAGGCCGCTGCGGCCGCGGCCCTGGTGGCCGCCAAGGCTGCGCCGGCGCCCGAGGCCCCCAAGCTGGGTGGCGCCGAACAGCGCAAGGCCGACGCCCAGCGCCGGCAGGAACTGAACGAGAAGCTGCGCCCACTCAAACGCGAACTCGCCGACGTGGACAAACGCCTGGCGTCCCTGAACGCCGAACAGGCACAGCTCAACGAGCGCCTGCTCGTCAACCTGCCGCCGGCCGAGCTGGCCGAGATCGGCAAGCGCCTCAAGGCCATCGACACCGAGCTGGCCGAGCGCGAGGAACGCTGGCTGGAGCTGAGCGAAGCCTTGCAGGCACTGGACGGATAAGGCCGTCAACTCCCCCGAAAGAGGGATGCCGGCGGCACCATGGCGCAGTTATGATTTGTTGACAATGCTGTCCACCGTACCGTTTGCCCCGTTCCCGGCCCGCCCAACGATGCGCTGGAGGCCACGCACCCCGTCGGCTGCAGTGGCCCAGGGTGCGGCGCTGCTGCTCGCCCTGGGTTTGGTGCCGCAGGCGGCCACGGCGCAAACCGCCGCATCGGAACAAGACTACTTCGAGGCGCTGCCGGTGGTGCTGACGGTGAGCCGCCTGGCCCAGCCCATCAGCGAGACGCCAGGCGCGGTCACGGTGATCGACCGCAAGACCATCGAAGCCCTGCAGGTGCGCGACATGGCCGAGCTGCTGCGCCTCGTGCCCGGCTACTTTGTGAGTGGCTTCAACGGTGCGCACCCGATCGCGGTCTACCACGCGCCGCTGGACGAATTCGGCATCCGCAACCTGGTGCTGATCGACGGCCGGCCGGCCTACTCGTCTTACTACTTCGGCGGCACCTCGCGCGGCCTGATGTCGGTGGACCCGCAGGAGATCGAACGCGTCGAGGTGCTGCGCGGCGCCAATTCGGCCGCCTTTGGTGCCAACGCCATGTTCGGCGTCATCAACATCGTGACCCGCCACGCGGCCGACACCTTGGGTGGCTCGGCCTCGCTGCGTGCGGGCGGCGGCGGCGTGCGCGATGCCCGCGTCAGCCTGGGCCGTGGCGACCAGGCACTGAGCTACCGCATCAGCGTCCTGCGGCGCAGCGACGACGGCCTGCGGGGCCTGTTCGACAGCCGCGAACTCAACCAGCTGCGCCTGCGCGTGGACGCCACGCCCAGCACCCGCGACGACATCCAGCTCGACGCCGGCCTCAGCGATTTGAGGGCCGGCGATGGCTACGCGGGCGACGTCGGCAACCCGGCGCGCACGCTGAACTGGCGCGACTGGCACCTGCACGGCGTGTGGCGCCGCCAGCTGTCCGAGACCGAGCAGCTCAAGTTCTCGCTGAGTGCCACCCGCGAGTCACTGCGCGACCGCTACGACTACCTGCCGGTGCCCGGCATCGTGGTGGACTTCAGCGGCGTGGGCCGGCGGCTCGACGCCGAACTGCAGCACCAGCGCAGCCTGGCGCCCGACGTGCGCCTGGTCTGGGGCCTGGGGTTGCGGCAGGAAGAAGCGCAGTCGCGCCCGCTGTTCTACCGAGACGATGCCCTGAGCTTTCGCGAAACCCGGCTGTTCGGCAACCTGGAGTGGCGCCCTACCCCGGCCTGGACCGTCAATGGCGGGCTGTTTCTGGGCCACCACAGCTGGACCGGCTCTTTCGCCACGCCACGGCTCATGGTCAACCACCAGCTGAGCGAGGACCACACGCTGCGCGCCGGCATCAACCGCTCGGTGCGCACGCCCTCGCTGTTCGAACTGGCCGCCGACGTGCGTTACGACATGAACGGCGAAACCCTGGGCCGCACCTTTGCTGCCACCGGCCAGGTGCGCCCCGAAAGCATGGTCAGCCAGGAACTGGGCTACTTTGCCAACCTGCGCGATCTGCGCATGACGCTGGACGTGCGCGTGTTCCGCGAACGCATGGACGGGTTCATCCGCAACGGCGACTACCAGCTGCCCGAGCCGCTGCTCTACACCGGCACCACGGTCACCGACTACGTCAACGGACAAGGCCCGCGCCTGTCTGGCCTGGAATACCAGTGGCGCTGGTCGCCCAGCCCCAACACCGAGCTGTGGCTGGCCCAGGCATTCACCCGGGTGCAGTGGCCCGAAGCGTCGGTGGGCTTCGCGCCGGTGCGCTCGAGCACACTGGCACTGTTTCACGAACTGTCCAACCGCCTCAAGCTCGGGCTGGTGCTGACCGAGCGACGGCCCATGAGCTGGCTGGGTGTCGGCTACATGCCCCGCGCGCTGCGCCAGGCCGACCTGCACCTGTCCTACCCCATGCGGGTGGGCGGCAGCAACGTGCGGGCCGCGCTCACGGTGCGCAACCTCAATGGCGCCAAGCCGCTGTTCGAGTCGCGTTTTTCCGCGCCGCAGTCGCGGCGCCAGGCCTATGGCAGCCTGGACATCGAGTTCTGAGTGTTGACGCCAGCGCCACCCGTCCCATCCGCGGCACCCGGCCGCCGCGCGCTGCTGGGTGTTGCGCTGGGCGCCTGGGCACTGGGCCACAGCGGTGGCGCACGTGCGGCCGACCCGCTGCTGTGGCTGGTGGCCCCCGACCAGACCGGCGCCTATGCCCAAGCATTGGCAGCACTGCGCGAAGGGCTGCCCGGCACCACCTTGCGCAGCCTTGCGCCCACCCAGTTGCCCGCGCCGGGGCGCGAGCCGCCACCCGCCTTGGTCATCACGCTGGGCAGTGCCGCCTACGGCGCAGCGCTGGCGCGTGCCGCCGCCGACCCCGCGCTGGCCCAGGTGCCGGTGGTGGCCGGCCTGTTGCCGCGCGCCAGCTTCGAGGCCCAGCCGCAGCGTGCCAGCCCGCCGGTCACCGCCGTCTGGCTGGACCCCGGCGTGGAGCGCCACCTCGACCTCATCCGCCTGGCGCTGCCCACGCGCAAAAAGGTCGGTGTGTTGTGGGGCCCCAGCTCGCGGTTGTGGCGCCCGGCGCTGCAACGCGCGGCCGCTGAACGCGGCTTGCAGCTGGTGGACGCCGAACTGCCCGACACCGAACTCTTCCCGGCCCTGAGCCGCGTGCTGGACGAGGCCGACGTGTTTCTGGCCCTGCCCGACAACGCGGTGTTCACGCCCGCCAGCCTCAACAACATGCTGATCGCGGCCTACCGCCAGCGGGTGCCGGTGCTGGGCTATGCCGCCACCCATGTGCGGGCCGGTGCGGTGTTGGCCCTGCACACCGAACCCCACCAGGCCGGGCGCGAAGTGGCCCAGCTGGCGCGCCGCGTGCTGGCCGAGCGGCGCGTGCCGGCGGCCGGCCCGGCGCGGCTGTTGAGCGTGGGCCTGAACGACCAGGTGGCCCGCTCGCTCGGCCTGGTGCTGCCCGACGCCGCCAGCCTGACCCAGACCCTGCAGCGCAGCGAGGGCAAGCCATGACCCACAACCCCGGCATCCGCGCCCGGCTCTGGCTGGCCGCCGCCCTGCCCACGGTGCTGGTGGTGGTGGCCTTGTTGTGGGTGTTTCTGAGCCGCTACACCGAAGACCTCACCGAAGCCTGGCAGGAGCGCGCCCGCGTGGCGGCCACCCAGCTGGCCGGATCGGCCGAGTTCCCGCTGTTTGCCAACGACGCCGAAACCCTGCTGCGCCTGGTGGACGCCAGCCAGAAGGGTGACAGCCAGCTGCGCGCCGTGAAGCTGTTCGACCGCAACGGCCGCACCCTGGCGGCGGCCGGCACCGCCGAGGGCGGCGTGTTGCCCTTCGACGCACGCACGCAGCTGCTGCTCGACGAGACGCGCCTGACGGTGCAGGTGCCCATTGCCGCCTCGTCGTCGCGGATCGATCTGTTCCAGGAAACCACCGGCGTCACGGTGCCGCAGAGCGATGCCGCGCCCATCGGTTTTGTGATGATGCAGTTCGGGCTGGAAAGCCTGGAGCGGCGGCGCAGCGAACTGCTGGGCTGGGCACTGGCCGCCACGCTGGCGGCCATGCTGTTGGCCACGCTGTTGTCCACCGCCATTGCCAGCCGCGTCACCGGGCCCATTGGCGAGATCAGCCAGGTGGTTCAGCGCATCGCCAGCGGTGCGCTCGATGCGCGCGCCGAGCCACAACACTGCGGCGTGCTGTCGGGGCTGGCCCAGGGCGTCAACGACATGGCCCAGCAGGTGGCCATGACGCAGCAGGAACTGCGGCAGCAGGTGGACCTGGCGACGCAGGAACTGCGGCAGCAAAAAGACGCCGCCGAACAGGCCGCCCGCCTTGACGCACTGACCCAGGTGCTGGGCCGGCGCGGTTTCACCGACCAGGCGCACACCGAAATCCAGCGCTGCATGCGCTACCAGCACCCGCTGTCGCTGCTGATGATCGACATCGACCATTTCAAGCTCATCAACGACACCCACGGCCACGCCACCGGCGACGCCGTGTTGCTGCACTTCGCGCAGCTGCTGTCGCGCGAACTGCGCGAGAACGACATGATCGGGCGCATCGGCGGCGAGGAATTTGCGGTGCTGCTGCCCAGCAGCAACGCCGAACAGGCCGCGCGCGTGGCCGAGCGCATGCGCGCCGCGGTCGACCAGAGCCTGATCCACGTGCGCGGCCAGCCGCTACACTTCACCGCCAGTTTCGGTGTGGCCGAATTCCAGCCGCAGGAGCTCAGCCTGGAGAGCCTGATGGCACGCGCCGACGCCGCCCTCTACGAGGCCAAACGCCAGGGCCGCAACCGCGTGTTGCTGGCCAGCCCGCCCGGCGCCTGACGGCGCCCCACTTCCTTTTCGAATTGTTAGTTTCATGGAAATCCTGTTCCTGCTGGTGGGGCTCGCCATCGTGTGGCGCCTGGCCAACCGCGCGGCCCAGCAACGGCGCATCGCGCTGCTGGCGCAGCACCTGAGCCCGCTGCGCATCGAGATGCTGATGAGCACCCTGATGGAAGGCTACCTGCGCGCGCTGGGCGAGACCGACCCGCAACGCCAGCAGCAGGTCTGGGGTGTGCTGGCCACCGCCGAAGCCGAAATCGAAACCCAGATGGGCCGCCTGGCCGAATCGGTGCGCGCCATCGACCCGGCGCAGGCCCGCATCAGCCGCCTGCCCATGGCGGTGCCGCTGATCGACCAGTGGTGGCCTCAAGCCTGTTTCGATCTGCGCGAGGCCTTGGCCATCCACGCCCGGGGCGTGGCTTTTGTGCGCTCACAACACGGCTGGACGAACAAGGAACGCGCCTTTGCCATGACGGCCGAGCTGATGCTGATGCAGCACACCTGCCACTGGTACTGCCAGTCCAGGATGGTGGCGTCGGCACGCGTGTTGGCGCGCCACAAAACCAGCCACGCCCAGGTGCTGGCCGGCGTGTCTGACACCACACGCGAGGCCTACCTGAGACTCACCGGCGGCGCGTGAACCGTGGCGCGGTAGAAGCGCAGGATGCGTTTGACGTACTCCTGCGTTTCGGCATAGGGTGGCACGCCACCGTGGCGCTCCACCGCGCGCTCGCCGGCGTTGTAGGCGGCCGAGGCCAGGGCCACATCGCCCTCGAAACGCGCCAACAGCCACTTGAGGTAGGCCAGGCCGCCGCGCACGTTCTGCTCTGGGTCGCGGATGTTGCGCACGCCAAAACGCTCGGCGGTGTCGGGGATGAGCTGCATCAGCCCCTGCGCGTTTTTGGGCGACACGGCCTCGGCATCGAAGTTGGACTCGGCCCGCGCGATGGCCAGCGCAAAACGCGGGTCCACCGAAAAACGCGGTGCCAGGTACTGGATGAGCTGGGCGTGGCGGCGCTTGTCGGCCGGCAGCGCCAGCACATAACGTTCCACCACCTCGTGGGGCACGGCCTCGGTGGGCGGCGGCACCAGCGGCGCCGGCATGGCCAGCGCCAAGGCCTCGCCGGTCAGCTGGCATTGCGGAGGGTCGCCCATGGCCAGGTCTGAGCCTGCAGCGCTGGCCGATGCCTGCAACTGCATCAGCAGGGTCTGCGCCACGCCATGGCCGCGTTGTGCCGCCAGCGCCAACGAGGCGCGGCCCTGCGCACGCTGCGCGGCATCGGGGCTTTCGGCCAGCAGGCGGCCCAGGCGGTATTGCGCATCCACATGGCCCAGCCGAGCCGCCTGGCAATAGCGGTCGGCGGCCTCGGGCAACCAGCCCCCCACCTGGGCGGCGTAGGCCTGCTCCAGCAGGCGCGACAAGACAGGTGCGTCTTCGGTCCAGTCCGGCGGCGGGTCGGCCGGCAGGCCCGCCTGGGCGGCGCAAGCCAGGCTGGTGCCCAGCAGAGACAAACACAGGATCACACGTTCAAGCATGCCCCATTGTCGGCGTTTGCCGGTGGTTTGTCAGTTTTGTCAGCAGGTGTGTCACGCTGTTCTCCTGGTCCGTGTCGGGGCGCTTGATGCAGGTCAACACCCCGGTGCTGCCGACATGGGCCTGGCCCAGCGCCTCTGACACAATGGGCCGCAGCCCATGACCGCGACCACACCCCACACCATTCCTCAGGCTCTGAGCCGGCACCGTGTGCTGGCCCAGTTGGCGTCCGCCACCCTTGACACGCTGGCCAGCCAGGCCACCCAGAGCCAGCACGCGGCGGGCGAGCTGGTGGCGGCACCCGGGCAGCTGGCCGAGCAGCTCTGGCTGGTGGTGGCTGGTGCGGTGCGCCTGGAAGACCCCGAACACGGCTGGCAGCTCACGTTGCAGGCGGGCGACTGGCTCGGTGCCGGTGTGTCCAGCCCCTCGGCCCAGCTGCAGGCGCAGGTGATCGCCGTCACCGCAGCCGAGCTGTTGGCTTTGCCACTGGCAGCCGTGGTGGCCGCCAGCGCCAGCGAGCCCACGCTGGCCAGCCAATTGGGTGCGCTGCCACCGGCCGCGCCGGGTCACGGCCTGCACCGGGTGCACAACGACCCCGCCATGAACCTGCTGGCCACGCCCATGCGCAGCCTGCTCAAGCGCGAGCCCATCGTCGCGCCGCCCACCGCCACCATCCGCGAGGTGGCCACCATCATGGCCACGCAGCGCGCGTCCTCTGTGCTGCTGATCGAACAAGAGCTGCTGTTCGGCATTGTCACCGACCGCGACCTGCGCAACCGCGTGGTGGCGCACGGGCTGGACATCGATCGCCCGGCGGCCGACATCGCCACCCTGGCGCCACTCACCGTGCAGGCCCGCAGCCCGGCCTTCGAGGCCTTGTTGCTGATGGCGCGCCACAATATCCACCACCTGCCGGTGATGGACGGCCAGCGCATTCTGGGCATGGTCACCGCCACCGACCTGACCGAACAGCACAGCACCTCGGCCGTCTACCTGGCCAGCGACATCTACAAACAATCCAGCATCGAAGGCCTGGCCGCCGTGAGCGCGCGCGTCAAACGCCTGCAGCGCCACCTGGCCGCAGCCGACGCCAGCGCCTACAGCACGGGCCACATCGTCACCACCATCACCGATGCGCTGACCACGCGCCTTATCCATCTGGCCGAAGCGCAACTGGGCCCGGCGCCAGTGGACTATGTGTGGGTGGCGGCGGGCTCTCAGGCGCGCAGCGAACAGACCGCCAAAAGCGACCAGGACAACTGCCTGGTGCTCGACGATGCCTATGACGAGGCCCAACACGGCGACTACTTCCGTGCCTTTTCCAAGTTTGTGTGTGACGGCCTGGACGCCTGTGGCTACATCCACTGCCCCGGCGAGATGATGGCCATGACCGACCAGTGGCGCCAGCCGCTGGCGCGCTGGCGGCGCTACTTCCGCCAATGGGTGGAGCAGCCCGACCCGACCGCGCTGATGCTGACCTGCGTGTTTTTTGATCTGCGTGCGGTGGCCGGCAACACCGCCCTGCTCGACGGCCTGCGCCGCGAGGTGCTGAGCGAAACCCACGGCAACACCTTGTTCCTGGCGCACATGGTGGGCAACGCCCTCAAACACCGCCCGCCGCTGGGCCTGTTCGGCCAGATTTCACCCATGCGCGGCGGCGAACACAGCGGCTGCATCGACCTCAAACACAACGGCATCGTGCCCATCGTCGATCTGGCGCGGGTGTACGCGCTGGCCGGCGGGCTGGACGCGGTCAATTCGCACGACCGGCTGGAGCAGGCCGCCCACGCTGGCGAAATCAGCGACGACAGCGCCCGCGACCTGCGCGATGCGCTGGAGTCGCTGGGCGAGATCCGCATCGCCCACCAGGCGCGGCAGATCGAACGCGGTGTGCCGCCCGACAACTTCCTGCGCCTGGACGACCTGAGCAACGTCGAGCGCGCCCACCTCAAATCGGCCTTTGCCGTGGTTCAGCGCCTGCAAACGGTGCTGGGCACGCGCTACCAGGGCGGCAGGTTCTGACTCAGTATTTGAGCCGCGCGTAGTAGGTTTTCTCGGCCGCCTCGCGCGCCTGGCGCAGCGTGTGAATGCCGCGCTCGCGCAGCAGCGGCAGCAGGCGCAGCAGCACCTCGGCGGTCACGAACGCGTCGCCCAGCGCGGTGTGGCGCCCCAGCACGGTGATGTCGAAACGCTCGGCAATGGCCTCCAGGCGGTGCGAGTCCTGGCTGGGCTGGGCCACGGCAGAGAGCAGCAAGGTGTCGAGCACCGGCTGTTTGAAACTCAGGCCTGTGCGGCCTTCGAGCAGCTGCAGAAACTTCATGTCGAAGGCGGCGTTGTGGGCCACCAGCACGGTGTCCTGCGCAAAGGCATGGAACGAGGGCAACACGGCGGTGATGGCGGGCTGACCGCGCACCATGACGTCGGTGATGCCGTGGATGGGAATGGAGGCAGCCGGAATCGGCTTGCCGGGGTCCACCAGCTGCTCGAAGCTCTCTTGCCGCAACAACCGACCGTTGACGATGCGGGTGGCGCCGATCTGGATGATCTCGTCGCCCTGCGAGGGGTTGAGGCCCGTGGTTTCGGTGTCGAACACGGTGTAGGTCAGCTCGGTCAGCGGCACGTCGTCGAGGTCGCTGGAAATGCCGCGCACGCTGAAAAGATCGAAGTCGTAGTACTCGGGCCGGCTCTCGTGCTGGCCCACCATGGCCGCATCGGCGCCCTCCTGGGCGCTGGCCTGTGGCAGCAGAAAGCGGAAAAACGCCTGCGCGCGTGCGCGCTCGCGCTCGAACCACATCTCCCCGCTGTGGCGGTCCACCACGTCGCGCACGCTCAGGGGCAGCGTGTCGGCGCCCAGGCGCATGGGGTCCATCTCCCAGCTCATCACGGTTTCGGTGCTCATGGCTGCACCCGTCCACATCAGATCGAGCTGCACCCGCCCGCCGGCCGATTGCGCACGCAAGGCCACAAACGAGAGGTCGAACTCGTCGCGCAGCCGCTGCGACAGGTAGGCCAGCGCCTGCAGCAGGATGAAGCTGTCCACCCGCATCCACAGGCCGGCTTCCACGTCCTCGACCACCACCTTGAAACCGCAGTGCGCCTCGATGCGGCGCTGCGCGGCGGTGACCAGGTCGGCGGCCAGCATTTCCTCCATCGGCCAGCGCGTCTTGAGGCCTTCGGCGGCGCGCTGCACGCTGTCGTTCAGGCGCGTGGTCATGGTGCGCACCTCGTCGCGCACCACGGCCAGAAAACGCTCGCGCATGGCGGGCTCCAGGTCGTCGTAGCCCAGCATGTCCACCGCCGCCTGGATGTTGGCCAGGGCCGAACGGCTGCCGTCGGTCAGGCTTTGCAGGGTCTGGTCGCGCTGGGCTTCTTCCTCGAAGTGGCGCGTCACGTTGTCCAGCATCAGCACAAAACCGGCCAGCGGCGCCTGCGCGTCGTTGGCGCCCACCTGCCCAACCGGTGCCATCTGCACCTTGAGCAACTGGCCCGAGCGGGTGGTGGTGATGAACTGGGCCGAAGGCTGGGCCGCGCCGCGCGCGCGCCGCTCCTGAATGCGCTCCAGCGCATGGGCCACCAGCTGGCGGTCGAACACGCCGTAGATGGAGCGGCCGATGCCGATCAGCTCGGCGCCGTCGGCCAGCGTGGGCGCCTGCGACAGCGCGCGGAACTGCAGCCGCGCGCGGTTGTTGTAGAGCAGGATGCGGCCGTCGAGGTTGCACACCACCACGCTTTGGGTCAGCTCGGCCATGAGTGCGGCCAGGCGGTTCTTTTCCTGCTGCACGCCCTGGCTGGCCTGTTCGATCTGAGCCGCCACGTCACCGCGCAAGGCCTCGCGCTGGTCGGCCAGGTCGTTGATGGCGCGCGAGAGTTCGACCAGGCCGACGTCGTCCTCGACAGGCAGGCGCTTGCCGAAGGCGCCGCCCAGCATGCCGCGCACCTGCTCGGCCAGACGCTGCGGCGCGCCGATGTGGCGGCTGTGCACCCGTTGCCAGACAGCCCACCAAGCGATGGCCGCCAGCACCCAGGCCATCACCAGCAGCGCCACGCGCGGCGACAGCAGCTCGGCGACCAGGGTTTGTTCCTGCGGCTCCAGCGTGGACCACAACATGCCCAGCGTGAGCGCCAGCCAGGCGCCCAGCGCCAGCACGCCGCCGGCCACCCCCAGCCACAGCGCCTTTTGGCTTGCTTTCATCCGGCCGCCCCCAGCATTTCGGCCACCTTCAACACCAGCTCGCGGGTGGAAAAGGGTTTGGTCATGTAGGCGTTGGCGCCCAGCGCCAGGCCTTTGGCCACGTCGGTTTCGCGGCCGCGCGCGGTCAGCATCAGGATGGGTGTGGCTTCCACGCCGGCTGTGGCGCGCACCGCCTGGCAGACCTCAAAACCGGTCTTGTGCGGCATCATCACGTCGAGCAGCACGAGGTCAGGGTGTTCGCGGGTGATGGCGTCCAGCGCCTCCTGGCCGTCGCGCGCCACCACCACCTGGTAGCCCTCGCGTTTGAGCAGGTACTCCAGCGAAATCACGATGTTGGGCTCGTCGTCGGCGACCAGAATTTTGTGTGTTGTGCTCATGAAGCGTCTCCCGCTGCGTGGGTATCTGTTTGACGGTGGGACCAGGGCAGGCTGAAGCAGAAGCAGGCGCCGGCCTCGCCGGCGTCCAGCCACAACCGGCCCCCAAAGTGCTCGACGATCTGGCGGCTGATGGGCAGGCCCAGGCCGGTGCCCTGCGGCCGGTTGGCGGCGTCGCCGCCCTGGCGGAATTTCTCGAAGATCAGGCCCTGCTGCGCCGCCGGCACGCCCGGGCCGTTGTCCTGCACGCGCACGGTCAGGCCTTGCGCGTCGCTGGCCAGGCTCAATACCACCTGGCCGCCGGGCACGGGCACAAACTTGGCGGCGTTGGAGAGCAGGTTGAGCAGCACCTGGGTCAGGCGGTCGGGGTCGGCCATCAGCGTGGGCACCTCGGTCGGCAGGTCCAGCGTGAGGCGGCACTGGCGCTCGCGGAACAGCTCTGCGGTGGTGGTGGCGGCCTGCTCCACCAGCGCGCGCATGTCCACGGGGCTGTTGTGCCATTCGGCGTGGCCCGATTCGATTTTGGCCATGTCCAGCACCTGGTTGACCAGGCGCGAGAGGCGCTCGGTTTCGCTCACGATGATGCCGACAAACTGCTGGCGCTGCGGCGCGTCCATCTCGACGTCGTCGCGCATGAGTTCGGCCAGTGCGCGGATGGAGGTCAGCGGCGTGCGCAACTCGTGCGTCACGGACGACATGAAGTCGTCCTTCAAGCGGTCCAGGCTCTTGAGCTGTTCGTTGGCGCGGCGCAGTTCCTCGGTGGCGCGCTCCAGCGAACGCGACTTGTCCTCCAGCTCGCGCGAATAGGCGCGCAGCTGCGAGCTTTCGTCGAGGATGCGTAGCACGTCGTCGGGCGAGAGGGCTTCTTCCTCGGCCACCGAGGCCACCAGCACCCGCGCCGAGGCGCTGCCCACCGCGCCCGCCAACTGGGTTTCCACAAAAGACACAAAACGCGGGTCGGCCTGCAGCTGCGCGGTGTCGCGCAGGCCGTGCTCGCGTGCGTACCGCGCCCACAACAGGGACGTGTGGCTGGCGCCCAGAAAACGCTGGCACAGCTTGTGCAAATCGGCCACGCTGGCGCGGCCCTGCCAGAACACCGGGTCGCGGCTGGCGGTGCGCTTGAACACGTCCACGAACAGCATGGCCTGACTGGCTTCCTGGCCCGAAGGCGGGCGCCACAGCGACACGCCCACATACACCCCGGTGTTGACCAGCAGGCTCCAGAACAGCGCGTGGGTCAGGCTGTCCAGCCCTTGCAGGCCCAGCAACTGTTCGGGCCGCAGCAGGGCCAGGCCCCAGGCGCCGTGCTGGATGAAGCCGGCATCCATCCAGCCCGATTTGGCGATCGACGGCAGCATGAGCGTGTAGCCCCACATCAGGAAACCCGCCAGCAGCCCGGCCAGCGCCGCGCGCTGGGTGCCGCCCTTCCAGTACAGGCCGCCCAGCACGGCGGGCGCAAACTGGGCCACGGCGGCAAAACTTATGAGGCCGATGCTGACCAGGGCGTAGGCCTCGCCCGCGATGTGGAAGTAGGCGTAGCCCAGCAGCAGGATGCCCAGGATGGCGGCGCGGCGTATGCCCAGCAGCACGCGCGTGAGATCGGCGCCGGCGCTGTTGCGCCAGTGGCCGCTGCGCAGCAGCCAGGGCAGCACCAGTTCGTTGCAGACCATGGTGGAGACGGCAATCGCCTCGACGATGACCATGCCGGTGGCTGCCGACAGCCCGCCGATGAAGACGAACAGCGCCAGCGCCGACTGCCCCGCCGCCAGCGGCAGCGACATGACGAAGTTCTCGGCCCCGCTGGCGCTGCCAAAGTACAGCAGGCCGCCCACCGCGATCGGCAACACAAACAGGTTGATCAGCAGCAGGTAGAGCGGGAACACCCAGGCCGCGCGGCGCAGGTGGTTTTCGTGCACGTTCTCCACCACCATGACCTGAAACTGGCGCGGCAGCAGCAGCACCGACAACATGGACAAGAGCGTGAGCGCAAACCACTGCGTCCAGGCAAAGGGTGTGCCCTGCTCCAGCCGCAGCAGGCGGGCGATGTCGGGCACGGCGCGGGCGCGGGCAAACAGGTCTTGCAGGCCGTCAAACAGGCCGTAGACCACAAACAGGCCCACCGCCAGAAAGGCCACCAGCTTGACCACGGACTCGAACGCGATGGCCGCCACCAGGCCCTCGTGGCGTTCGGTGCTGTCGAGGTGGCGGGCGCCAAACACCATGGTGAAACCGGCCAGGGCGAGTGCGATGTAGAAGGTGCTGTCGCTGCTCCAGTGCGGCGCGGCGGTGCTGGCGCTGCCCGAGGTGAGCAGTGCGTAGCCGGCCGAGATGGCTTTGAGCTGCAGCGCGATGTAGGGAATGATGCCCACCAGCGCGATCAGCGTGACCAGGCCCGCGAGCAGGTGGCTTTTGCCGTAGCGGCTGCCGATGAAGTCGGCGATCGATGTGATGCGGTAGGTTTTGGCGATGCGCACGATCTTGCGCAGCACCAGCCAGCCCAGCACCATGGCCAGTGTGGGCCCGAGGTAGATGGGCAAAAACCACACACCACCGGTGGCCGCGCGCCCCACGCTGCCGAAATAGGTCCAGGCGGTGCAGTACACCGCCATCGACAGCGAATAGGTCCAGGGGTTGGCGATCAGCGAGCGGCCCTGTGCGGCACGGCGGTCACCCAGGTGGGCCACCGCAAACAGCAGCAGCAGGTAGGCAAACGAGGCGGCAAAAACCAGGGCGGGCGACAACATGGTTCAGTCGCCTTTGGGCACCGTGTTGGATGCGCTGGGGGGGTCGGCTGGCGCGCGGCCGCTGGTGCCCTGCTCCACCGCCCAGGCCAGGCCCGCAATCAGCAGCGCCCACAACACGAACAGGGCCACCGGGAACAGCGGCAGGCCCCACAGCGTGGCGTCGTGGTCCCACAGGGCCAGCAGGGGGAAGTTGAACAGCAGCCACCCGGCCGCAAACAGGGCCAGCAGGCGCTGGGTACCGAGGCGCTCCAGCACGGCAAGTCTCCTTATCGGGGGCTCCGGTGCGCAGGCACCGCCCTCTGCAGCCGATTGTGCCGCAGGCACTTACCCACCACTTACGCAGCGCCGCCGGGTCAGGCCCGGCGTTTGACCGGGATCAAGCTTTGCCGCTCTGCAGGGCCTTGGCCTCGCGTGCCGCCTTGGCATGCGCGTGGCGCGACAGGCCAAAGCTCGCGAAGAACTTGCACCAGATGGTGGAGCCGGCGATGGCCGACCAGGTGGCGTAGTCGAGATGACCCATGAGCACGGTCGCGATCACCACCGCCACCACGGCGCCGGCGATCAGGTTGATGGCCATTTCATAGGGGGCGAACTGGGCCGCGTTGGGCGGAGACAAGCCACGCTTGAGTGCCACCTCGGAAAAGTCGCGCCGCACCAAGATGCGCCAGGCCCGGCGCAACCAGAAGAAGGCCATGGGGAACAGCGCCAGGAACAGGATCCAGGTCAAGGCGACACTGACGTCAAAAACCATGGGGTCACTCCAGACGGGGATGAGGCATGTAAAAAGCCCTGCCAGCGCGGCCGGCAGGGCCTGTATTGTGGCCCCTGCCCGCCGGGGCGAACAGGGGTCGGGTCAGCAGGGCTCAGTGAGCGCCATCCACCATCTTGGAGCCACGCGGGATGCGCACGGCTTCGACCATGGCCTGGATGTGGGCCGGTGGCTCCTTGGTGACCTTGTCCACCAGGAAGGCGACGAGGAAGTTCACCATTGCACCCACGGCACCAAAGGCTTCCGGCGTGATGCCGAAGAAGCTGTTCGGGCCGCCGATCATGTCGACGAAGTCCGTGCCCTTGATGAAGAAGATGCCCTTGTGTGCGAACACGTAGAGCAGCGTGATCAGCAAACCAGCGGCCATGCCGGCCATGGCGCCTTCTTTGTTCATCTTCTTGGAGAAGATGCCCATCATGATGGCGGGGAACAGCGACGAGGCCGCGATACCGAAGGCCAGGGCCACCGTACCGGCCGCAAAGCCCGGCGGATTCAAGCCCAGGTAGCCCGAGATCACGATGGCCACGGCCATGGCGATCTTGCCCGCCAGCAGCTCGTTCTTCTCACTGATGTTGGGTGCAAACACACCCTTGACCAGGTCGTGCGACACGGCAGACGAAATCGCCATCAGCAGACCGGCCGCCGTGGACAGCGCCGCCGCCAGACCACCCGCCGCCACCAGCGCGATCACCCAGTTGGGCAGCAGCGCGATTTCGGGGTTGGCCATCACGATGATGTCGGCGTTGACCGTCAGCTCGTTGCCTTTCCAGCCAGCGGCGTCGGCCTTGGCCTTGGCAGTGGCGTTGGTGGTCTTGTCGTTGTAGTACTGGATGCGGCCGTCACCGTTCTTGTCCTCGAACTTCAGCAGACCGGTCTTTTCCCAACGCTTCATCCAGTCCGGACGCTCTTCCGCCTTGAGGCTGGCCTCAGGTGCGTACAGGTCGGAGCCGGGTTTGACGGCGGTGTTGACAGTGGCGTGCAGGTTCAGCTTGGCCATGGCCGCCACAGCAGGTGCCGTGGTGTACAGGATGGCGATGAAGATCAGGGCCCAGCCAGCGGACGAACGTGCGTCTTTCACCGAAGGCACGGTGAAGAATCTCATGATGACGTGCGGCAGACCGGCGGTACCGATCATCAGCGACAGCGTGTACATGAACATGTTCAGCGTGCTGCCGGCGGTGGTGGTGGTGTACTTGCCAAAGCC